>NZ_CP012109.1:7942500-8242500 GCF_000280925.3 Myxococcus hansupus | reverse complement strand
TCCGCGAAGAGGCGGGCCTGCGGGGCCACCGCGTGGATGGCTACCAGCCGCGCGGCGTCTTCGTCCGGTGGCAGCGCGCCGACCTTCACCTTCAGCGTGGAGATGCCCCGCGCCAGGATGGCCTGCGCGGACTGTCGCGCATGCGCCACGTCTCCCGCCGTCACCGTCATGTCGATGTCCAGCGTGCGCTGGGCGCCGCCAAACAGGACGTACAGCGGGACGCGATAGTGACGGGCCAGCGCATCCAGCATCGCCGTCTCCACGGCACACCGGGCGGCGGGAGCCAGCGCGAGCGAATCGCCGAGCGCCTCGGACACGGGCCGCCATGCGCGAACATCCTGCCCCACCAGCCCCGCGCGCACCTGCTCCAGCGCGCCCAGGGTGCTGGCCTGGGTTTCACCGCTGACGGCGGGGAAGGGGGCCGCCTCGCCCAGTCCCTGCGTGCCATCCGCCAAAGTCAGTCGCACCAGCACGTTCTCCGCGGCGTACTGGGCGCCGGTGGCGATGGCGAAGGGCTCGGTGAGGGGCAGTCGCAGCGGCTCGAAGTGGATGGCGGTGATGAGGGTGGGCGTCATGGGCGGCCGAGGAGCCTAACCGCCCAGACCTGAGAGATGCGCAAGCCCTGAGAACGGAGCGGCGGGTGCCCGACACCCGAGGACTTTCGACTGATACATGGATTCCCCGCGTCCTTGTGATTAGCGCCTGTTCGTGGCGACATGGCGTCATTCTGAAAGACACGTCCCTGGCCATCCCGGCACCAGACACGGCGATGTTGTTGGCTGCGCTCGAGGAGGCGGAGCGCCAGCAACCCGACGGCTGCATGCTGTTGCTGGCCGTTCGCGACGTGTCTGGCGCGGTGGAGGACTTCCAGTGGGCGTGGGCGAATCCCGCGGGGGCTCGAGCGTTGGGGCACGCGCCGGAGGCCCTGCGAGGCCAACGGCTGCGCGCGTTGATGCCCGACTCCGGGTTGGGCCGCCGGCTGAACCTGCTGCGTGACGTGGTGGAGGCGGGACGGCCCGCGGTGGACGACTTCCAGGAGGGAAGCGCCTGGCTGCAGGGAACGGCGGTGCCGCTGCGAGACGGCGTGCTGCTGCGCTTGCGAGACATCACCAGCGCGGTGCGGCTGGAAGAGGGGGTCCGCGACACGCTGGACTGGGTGGGCAACGTGTTGGAGTCGACGCCCGACGCGTTCTTCTCCGTGGACGCGGACTGGCGCGTCACCTACGTGAATCACGAGGCGGCGGCCCTCAGCGGTCGCTCGCAGGAGCAGCTCTTCCGGCAGATTCTGTGGCAGGCCTGCCCGGAGCTGTTGGGCACGCGCATGGAGCGGGAGCTGCGTCAGGTGGCCACCGGTGCGGGCGCCACCATCTTCGAATGGCGCGCCGCGCCCGGCCGCTGGCACGAAGTCCACGCCTGGGGCGCGAACGGCAATGTCTCCATCTTCGGAAGGGACATCACCGCGAGGAAGCGCGCGGAGGCCGAGCGGGACGTGCTCCTCTCCCAGGAGCAATCCGGCCGGCGGGAAGCGGAGGCGCTGGTCCATGAGCGCACGCGCGAGCTCATGGCCGCGCGCGAACGCCTGGTGCAGTCGGAGAAGCTGGCCATGGCGGGCCAGCTCGCGGCGGGCGTGGGCCACGAAATCAACAACCCGCTCTCCTACGTCGTGGGCAACCTCCAATTCGCGCTGGAGCAGCTCGAATCCATCACATCCCCCACGCCGTACGCCCACGTCAGTGCTTTGCGAGAAGCGATGGAGGCCCTGCGCGAGGCCAAGGAGGGCGCCGAGCGCATCCGCACCACCGTCCGGGACTTGCAGACCTTCGCCCGCGCGGAGGAGCCGCGCCTGTCACCGGTGGATGTGCACGCGGCGCTGGAGTTCGGCCTCTCCATGGCGATGCCGCACCTGGGCCATCGCGCCCGGGTGGAGAAGCGCTTCGGTGAGGTGCCCACGGCGATGGCGCATGAAACGCGCTTGGGGCAGGTGTTCCTCCAATTGCTCATCAACGCCGCGCAAGCCATTCCCGAAGGGGACGTGGAGCGCTACGAGGTGACGCTCTCCACGTGGAAGGACGCGGCCGCGGTGGTGGTGGAAATCGCTGACAATGGCCACGGCATGGCGCCCGAGGTGTTGGAGCGTGCCTTCGAGCCCTTCTTCACCACGCGCCCGATGGGCGAGGGCGCCGGGCTGGGGCTGTCCACCAGCCTGGGCCTGGTGCGCAGCATGGGCGGCGAGCTGACCGCGACGAGCGCCCCGGGCGTGGGCAGTGTGTTTCAGGTGCGCCTGCCCACCACGGATGCCGCCGCGCCGGACGCGCAGCCCGAGGAAGGGCCGGACGTCAGAATCCGCAAGCGCGTGCTGGTGGTGGATGACGAGCCCTTGCTCGCGGCGGTGCTGGGGCGGGTGCTCGGCACGCGTCACGAGGTGGTGGTGGTCCACAATGGGCGTGAGGCGCTGGAGTTGCTCGCGCGCGACCCGAACTTCGACCGCGTCTTCTGCGACCTGATGATGGACGGGATGACGGGGATGGACGTGCACGACGCGCTGGCCGTCCGGGACCCGGAGATGCTCTCGCGCTTCGTCTTCATGACGGGCGGAGCCTTCTCCGAGCGCGCGAGGGCCTTCCTCCAATCCGTGCCGCTGCCACGAATCGAGAAGCCCTTCGAGCTGCGCATCCTGCACGCGCTGGTGGACGAAGCCCCGCCACGCGCCGGCAGCCAGGAGCGGCCGGCGCGCGAGCCAGGGGCGGTGTGACTACAGTTTCACTTCGTCCCGGTCGGGCCGGCTGATGTAGCCGGAGCCCGCGGCGACGAGCTTGGCCATCAGCTTGTCCATGCCGTTGGAGCGAGCGAAGGCCATCTCGTTGCGGGTGGCGCCCACCAGGGTGAGCAACTGCACCTTGCCGCTGGGGAGCACGAAGTGGTCGGGCCGGGACGGGTCCCGGACGAACACGAAGCCGCTCAGCTTGGACTCACCGCCGTCCAGCGAGCCTTCCACGGGATAGCGGTGCCCCATGGCGAAGGCGCGCAGGGACACGAGGTTGTAGGCCATCATGTCCAGCAGCCGGAACACCGGCCACTTCGCCTCTTCAGGCGTGTGGATGACCATCTCGTAGCCCAACCCGCTGGGCGCGTCGTCGGGGAACTCCTCACCGGGCGTGACGGTGAAGGGGTTGGACAGTCCGCTGGTGACATAGGTCCAGTAGGGATAGCTCTCGCTGGGCGGCGCGACGCGCACGCCCATGGGGCCCCAGTTGGGGTCCGCTTCCTGGACCTGGGCCAGCTCGCTCTCCATCCACGCCTGGATGGCATCCGTCTGGTCGAGGGTGAAGACGCCTTCGTCAATGGCGCCGAACATCTTCGGATACTCGACTTCGTCGCGGTCCGCCCAGCAGTCTTCGTACCACTGGATGAAGTCTTCGTCCGTCTCCGGGGCTTTCATGGCCGTGACACTCTAGAGGCTCACTCCGGTTTCACAACTTCAAGTCGCGTGGAGTCCTCTCCGGGCGACAGTCCAAGGGGGCGGTCAGGTCCCGGTGGCTCCTTTGGGGACCGAGGAAGCAGGCAGGGGCCACGGCTTCAGCCCGCAGATGCGCTCCGCCTCTTCCACCGCGGGTGCCAGCCGGGCGTGCTCGCGGCGGAGGAAGCCCCGCACCGCCCCGTCCAGCGTCCTGTCGAAGATGAGGTGGGCGCTGTGGACGGCGGTGGGCTCGAAGCCGCGAGACACCTTGTGTTCACCCCCGGCGCCGGGCTCGAACACCTTCCGTCCGGTCCGGATGCAGTCCTCGACGGAGTGATACAGGCAGACATGGAAGTGGAGGAAGGGGTGCTCCTCGAAGGCGCCCCAGTAGCGGCCGTAGAGGCGCTCCGCCGTGGCCAGGTTGAAGGCGCCGGCGATGACCTGGTCGCCTCGGACCGCCTCCACCATCTCCACCGAGCCGGGCAGGGTGCGGAAGACGCGCGCGAAGAAGTCCGGGGTGAGCTGAATCTGCCCCCAGGCGTGGCGCTCGCAGGTGGCGGTGTAGAACCCGTAGGCCCGCTGGGCGTGGGCGGCGGTCAGCGCCTCGCCGCGCACGGTGCGCAGGCTGATGCCCTGGCTGGCCGCGGCGCCGCGCTCGCGCTTGAGCTGGTTTCGGCGCTTGGAGTCGAAGCGGGCCAGATAGTCGTCGTAGCTGCCGTAGCCCGGGTTCTTCCAATGGAACTGGAGGGTGATGCGGCGCGCGAGCCCCTCGGCCTCCAGGAAGTCCGCCTCGTCTCCGGTGGGGTAGAGGATGTGGACAGAGGAGCAACCCGCCTCCTGGGCGCTCTCGGCGGCGGCGGCGAGCAGCACCCTGCGCAGGGTGGGGACGTCCTCGCCCGGGGCGATGAGGAAGCGCGGCACCGTGGCGGGGGACAGCGGTCCGCCCACGACGAGCTTCGGGTAGTACTCCACGCCGAGCCGGGCGGCGGCATCCGCCCAGCCGAAGTCATAGATGTACTCGCCCATGCTGTGAAACTTGAGGTACGCGGGCGCGGCGGCCACCAGCTTGGGGCCGCGCCACAGCGTGAGGTGATGCGGGGCCCAGCCCGTCGCCTCGGTCGCGCTGCCGCTCTCCTCCATGGCGGCCAGCCAGGCGTGCCGGACGAAGGGGGGCGCGTCGGGACCTGCCAGGGCGTCCCAGCCTTCGGCCGGGGCGTCGGTCACAGCTTCGAGGATGCGGAGTCGGAGCGGGGTATCGGCGGGCACGGGGGCAGTCTTAACGCGCCCCGCACATGCCCGCCGTGGGTTGCTGCCCCGTTTGTCAGGCGGCCCGGGCGGCGCCGGCGGCCCGGACGGCCTCGCGAGGCTCCGGCCACACGGCCCGCTGCGGGGTGGCGATGCGGATGATGCGCAGCCACGCCAGCGCGCGCATCACTTGCCACGTGGGGTCCAGCTCGAACTTCCGCGCGGCGAAGTTGGGGCTGCTGCCGTACTTGTGGTGGTTGTTCTGGAAGAGCTCGCCCATGCAGAGGAAGTCCAGGGGCAGCGAGTTGACCGACTTGTCAGTGCTCTCGAAGTTCCGGTAGCCGTACTTGTGGCCGCACCAGTTGACGATGGCGCCGTGCACCGGGCCCATCAGGAAGTGCAGGGGCAGCAGCAGGAACTGCCAGGGCGAGGTGGCGAACATCACGTAGAAGGCGGAATAGAAGGCCACCCAGCCCAGCGTGGCGAACCACGAGGTGCGCAGCGTGGTGTCCACGAGCGGCCATTCCGGATAGCCGCCCGTGAAGCGGGGCTCGGGCTGGCCGCGGCCGGCGGCGTAGTCGTCGTAGCGGGCCTTGGTGTGCCACATCATCCGCGCCACATCCTTGAAGAAGTGGGGCGAGTGCGGGTCCTTCTCCGTGTCGGAGAACGCGTGGTGCTCGCGGTGGAGGATGGCGTAGGCCTTGGGCGACAGGTACGAGGAGCCCTGCACCAGGTAGGTGAGCAGGTGCATCACCCGCTCCGTCTTGGGCCCCATGGTGTACATGCGGTGGGCCGCGTACCGATGCTGGAAGAAGCTCTGGAAGAACACACAGAGCAGCCAGTGCGAGACGAAGAAGAGGAGGACGGCCATTCGAGTTCCCGGTTCGGTGACGAAACTGGGGTAACACCGGGCATGTCATGGCAGCGTCATGAGCGGCCGAAGAGCAGCGGGGCTGCCCTGAAGGGCGAGGACGCTCAGACGCAGCGCTTCATCCGGCCATCAGGAGAACGCGGCGCGGCTCGGGATGACGCGAGGTGCCGAGGCCCGCGCTTTCCGGTACGGAAGGTGCCGGAGACATCCAGGAGAGGAGCACACGCGTGGAGCGGGCGGACATCGTCAGGCTGGACAAGGCGCACGTCTGGCATCCCTACACGGCCATGGAGGCGTACATCGCGGAGACCGACCCGCTGGTCGTCGTCCGCTCCCAGGGCTCGTATCTCTATGACGCGGATGGCACGCGCTACCTCGACGCCAACGGCTCCTGGTGGGTGTCGACGCTGGGGCACCGGCACCCCCGGCTGCTGAAGGCGCTCGCCGAGCAGGTCGCCACGCTGCCTCACGTCTCGCTCGCGGGCATCACCCACGAGCCCGCGGCCCTGCTCGCATCGGAGCTGGCGGCCATCGCGCCCGGCGCGGACCAGCCCGGCCTGCCGTCCTCCGAGCGACTGTCCCGGGTCTTCTATTCGGACAACGGCAGCACGGCCGTGGAGGTGGCCATCAAGATGGCGGCGCAGTACTGGGCACAGAACGGGATGCCCCGCCGCAGTCGGTTCATCACCCTGTCTGGCGCCTTCCACGGTGAGACGATGGGCGCCACCAGCGTGGGCGGCGTTCCCTTGTTCCGAGAGGTGTTCGGGCCGCTGCTCTTCGACGTGGTGCACGTGCCCTCGCCTGCGGAGGAGGGGGGCTGGGAGCGGGCCTTCGCCCAGGTGCAGGCCGCGCTGCGCGCGCACCCGGAGGAGATTGCCGGCGTCATCCTGGAGCCGGTGCTGCAGGGCGCGGCGGGCATGCTGATGTATTCGCCGGAGTTCGTCCGCGCCGTGCGCGAGGCCACACGGGAGGTGGACACCTTCCTCATCGCCGACGAGGTCTTCACCGGCATGGGGCGCACGGGCGCTCGCTTCGCGGTGGACCTGGCGGGCGTGGTGCCCGACATGGTGTGTCTGGCGAAGGCCATCTCGGGAGGCATCCTGCCCTTCGGCGTGACGCTGGCCTCCGAGCGCGTCTTCTCGGGGTTCCTCGGCGCGTCGAACCGGGCGCTCTATTACGGGCACTCCTATTGTGGGAACCCATTGGGCGCCGCCATCGCCCGGGAGGTCCTGGCCGTCTACCGGGATGAAGACGTCCTGGGCCAGGTGGCGAGGAAGGCGCCTCGAGTGAAAGCCGCCTTCGAACGGATGGCCGCCACGATTCCGGGCCTGGTCCGGCCTCGCTCCGTGGGGATGGTGGGAGCGGTGGACCTGGGGGGCGGCGGCTATCTCGCGAAGGGCGGCTGGCGGGTATACGAGGCCGCGCGCCGCCGGGGGCTGTACCTGCGGCCCATGGGCGACACGGTTTACATCGCCCCGGCACTGACCATCTCTGAGGCGGAGCTCGACGCGCTGTTGTCGGGCGTCGAGGCGTCTCTTCAGGAAGTCGCCGGTCGCTGAGTGCCTTGTCTCGGAGGGCGCGCACAAATGTGCGGCACCGGACGATGCGGTGATTGACAGGGCGCGCGTCGCGGCGATAGAAGCCGCGCCCCGCCCGACGCGGATCAGGCGGGGGAGCTGACAGCAGAATAAAAGGGTCGACGAAGAGGGTTGATCCTGGACGCGGCGGTGGTAGAAGCCGCGCCCCTCCAAACAGGTGGCTGATCCAGCGCCTCGATGGAGCAGCGAAATAGAGGGATCAGGTTGAGAAGTTGATCCCAGGGGTGACGGTGGTACAAGCCCCATCCCCACAAAGAAGCTCGCGCACTGGCGCGGAAGGTACTTCGAGTGGGTTGCAGGACGAAAATACGGAATACGGCGGTCAACGCAGCGAGTTGACAGGAAACGCGGTGGTGGTAGAAGCCGCGCCCCCGACGAAGAAGCCCGGAAGAAAGGGCGGACAAGTCGAGGGAGTCAACGAGAGGCAGCGGTTGACAGGGCGGGCGGCGAAGCGGTAGAAGCCGCGCCCCTCCAGAAGAAAACAGCGGAAGCCACTGGGCGGCGCTGAGGACTTCGGGGAGCCAGCAGGACGGCGAAAAAGAAGCAGCTTGACAGAAGACGCCGGACTGAAATAGAAGCTGACGCCCCGCCGGACGAAAAGACGGCGAGGCAGCAACGAAGAAAACGGTAGCAAGAAGTCGCGAGAAGCACAAGCGACTCGGTCTTTGAAAACCAAATAGCAAGCCCAAGAAGAAGCTAGATTGCGGAAACCGCAGTCAATTTCTTAAGACGGTGCCAGCCAGGTCGCGCTGCGAAGCGCAGCCGGCAGCACTGTAACGAATCAGCGAGTTTCAGGTTCCTTAGCCGGGCCTGAGACTGACGCCGGTTCAATTCTTCAAAAATTCAATTGGAGAGTTTGATCCTGGCTCAGAACGAACGCTGGCGGCGTGCCTAACACATGCAAGTCGAGCGCGAATAGGGGCAACCCTTAGTAGAGCGGCGCACGGGTGCGTAACACGTGGATAATCTGCCTGGATGCTCGGGATAACCAGTCGAAAGATTGGCTAATACCGGATAAGCCCACGGTTTCTTCGGAGACTGAGGGAAAAGGTGGCCTCTGTATACAAGCTATCACAACCAGATGAGTCCGCGGCCCATCAGCTAGTTGGCGGGGTAATGGCCCACCAAGGCGACGACGGGTAGCTGGTCTGAGAGGACGATCAGCCACACTGGAACTGAGACACGGTCCAGACTCCTACGGGAGGCAGCAGTGGGGAATTTTGCGCAATGGGCGAAAGCCTGACGCAGCAACGCCGCGTGTGTGATGAAGGTCTTTGGATTGTAAAGCACTTTCGACCGAGAAGAAAACCCGTTGGCTAACATCCAACGGCTTGACGGTATCGGGAGAAGAAGCACCGGCTAACTCTGTGCCAGCAGCCGCGGTAATACAGAGGGTGCAAGCGTTGTTCGGAATTATTGGGCGTAAAGCGCGTGTAGGCGGCGTGACAAGTCGGGTGTGAAAGCCCTCAGCTCAACTGAGGAAGTGCGCCCGAAACTGTCGTGCTTGAGTGCCGGAGAGGGTGGCGGAATTCCCCAAGTAGAGGTGAAATTCGTAGATATGGGGAGGAACACCGGTGGCGAAGGCGGCCACCTGGACGGTAACTGACGCTGAGACGCGAAAGCGTGGGGAGCAAACAGGATTAGATACCCTGGTAGTCCACGCCGTAAACGATGAGAACTAGGTGTCGTGGGAGTTGACCCCCGCGGTGCCGAAGCTAACGCATTAAGTTCTCCGCCTGGGAAGTACGGTCGCAAGACTAAAACTCAAAGGAATTGACGGGGGCCCGCACAAGCGGTGGAGCATGTGGTTTAATTCGACGCAACGCGCAGAACCTTACCTGGTCTTGACATCCTCAGAATCCTTCAGAGATGAGGGAGTGCCCGCAAGGGAACTGAGAGACAGGTGCTGCATGGCTGTCGTCAGCTCGTGTCGTGAGATGTTGGGTTAAGTCCCGCAACGAGCGCAACCCTCGCCTTTAGTTGCCACGCAAGTGGATCTCTAGAGGGACTGCCGGTGTTAAACCGGAGGAAGGTGGGGATGACGTCAAGTCCTCATGGCCTTTATGACCAGGGCTACACACGTGCTACAATGGCCGGTACAGAGCGTTGCCAACCCGCGAGGGGGAGCTAATCGCATAAAACCGGTCTCAGTTCAGATTGGAGTCTGCAACTCGACTCCATGAAGGCGGAATCGCTAGTAATCGCAGATCAGCACGCTGCGGTGAATACGTTCCCGGGCCTTGTACACACCGCCCGTCACACCATGGGAGTCGATTGCTCCAGAAGTCATCTCACCAAGAGGTGCCCAAGGAGTGGTCGGTAACTGGGGTGAAGTCGTAACAAGGTAGCCGTAGGGGAACCTGCGGCTGGATCACCTCCTTTCTAAGGAGACCGGGCATCGGACAGCACCTTCGGGTGCAGTAGGCGATGCCAGCGACTCTTCGAGTCGCGTCAGGTCAACCAGGTCAACGTTTCCGAATAACAATTTAGCTACTTAACTTGGGCTTGCTGTTTGGTTTTGAAGGACTGAGTCCGAAAGGGACTTCAGCTCTTTGAGAATGAAGGACGCTGTAGGGTTTGCCGACGCGGTAGCCCCCTGGGCCTATAGCTCAGCTGGCTAGAGCGCGCGCCTGATAAGCGCGAGGTCGGTGGTTCAAGTCCACCTAGGCCCACCATTTCCTCCCTTGAGAGGAGGAAAGCGGTGACGCGCACCAGCATGGTAGAATGGCCGTGGGCAGTTTTCCGGGGCTGTAGCTCAGCTGGGAGAGCGCCAGCTTTGCAAGCTGGATGTCGTCGGTTCGATCCCGATCAGCTCCACACAAGTTTCTCTGAAGTCTAGAGAGCGTTCTTTGACAAGTGCATACGAAGGGTAAGTTCAATTTCTGCTGAGAGAAGTTCTCACAGAAGCCCTGACAAAGTACCCCACCAACGCCGAGAGGCGAAGGTGAGGGGAAGCAAGTCAGGGCTCAATCAAGCGTAGGTAAATAAGAAGTCTTCCAGGCTTGCTGCGAAGAGCAGGAGTCTGGGCCTTGGTTTCGAGTTTCGACAATCCGCCGGGAGGCGGGCGTGAAACAAGAGATTAGGGCAAGTAAGCTACTAAGGGCGTGCGGTGGATGCCTAGGTGCCAAGAGGCGATGAAGGACGCGGGTGGCTGCGAAAAGCCCCGGGGAGCTGTCAACCGAGCGTTGATCCGGGGATGTCCGAATGGGGAAACCCAGCACTGCGAATAGCGGTGTTACCTTCCACTGAATACATAGGTGGAATGGAGCTAACCAGGGGAAGTGAAACATCTCAGTACCCTGAGGAAGAGAAAACAATGAGTGATTCCCAAAGTAGTGGCGAGCGAAATGGGAGAAGCCCAAACCGAAACCACGAAAGTGGCGTCGGGGTAGAGGGTCCACGGTAGGACTTTGACTTGCTAGCGGAAGCTCCTGGAAAGGGGCACCAAAGAGCGTGATAGTCGCGTACGCGAAAGCGGGTTGGAGCTGAGTGGGTTACCCAAGTAGGGCGGGACACGTGCAATCCTGCCTGAATCAGCCGGGACCATCCGGTAAGGCTAAATACTCCTTGGCGACCGATAGTGAACAAGTACCGCGAGGGAAAGGTGAAAAGAACCCCGGTGAGGGGAGTCAAAAGAACCTGAAACCGCATGTCTACAAGCAGTTCGAGCACTACGGGGCAACCCAGTGCGAGAGCGTACCTTTTGCATCATGATTCGGCGACTTAATATACGTAGCGAGGCTAAGCCGTTAGGTGGAGCCGTAGCGAAAGCGAGTCCGAACAGGGCGAAGAGTTGCGTGTATTATAACCCGAAGCGGGGTGATCTACACATGGCCAGGTTGAAGTGCGGGTAACACCGCATGGAGGACCGAACCCGTGAAAGTTGAAAATTTCTGGGATGAGCTGTGTGTAGGGGTGAAAGGCCAATCAAACTCCGTGATAGCTGGTTCTCCCCGAAAGATATTTAGGTATCGGCTCGGGCAATTCAATGCCGGAGGTAGAGCACTGGAACGGCTAGGGGTCTCACCAGATTACCAAACCGTACCAAACTCCGAATGCCGGCAATTGTTATCCCGGGACGCAGTCAGTGGGTGATAACGTCCATTGGCAAGAGGGGAATAACCCAGACTGACAGCTAAGGCCCCCAAATCTAGTCTAAGTGAACACTAGAAAGGATGTGGCAGGTCATTGACAACCAGGAGGTTGGCTTAGAAGCAGCCATCCTTTAAAGAAAGCGTAATAGCTCACTGGTCAAGACAGGCCGCGCCGAAAATGTAACGGGGCTCAAGACTAGTGCCGAAGCTTCGGGTCACACGTAAAGCGTGTGGCGGTAGGGGAGCGTCCCAGTTGCAGCGAAGGTCGACTGAAAAGGCGGCTGGAGCGGCTGGGAGTGCTGATGCCGAAATGAGTAGCGATAAAGGGGGTGAGAAACCCCCTCGCCGTAAGCCCAAGGTTTCCTGGGTCAAGTTAATCTTCCCAGGGTTAGTCGGAACCTAAGCCGAGGCCGAAAGGCGTAGGTGATGGAAAGCGGGTTAATATTCCTGCACCATCTTGTGAGCGTTGAACTAAGGGAGGACGGAGAAAGCTAGGCGAGCTGACCGGTGGTTGTGTCAGTCTAAAGGTGTAGGGGTGTCGCGTACGAATAAAGGCGCGGCAGCTATCCCCGAGACTCCATGGCGCCCCGTAAGGGGTAAGTCGCTGATGCTCTGCTTCCAAGAAAAGTCCCGTAGGGAGCTTACAGGGTGTCCGTACCGTAAACCGACACAGGTGGGCGAGGAGAAAATCCTAAGGCGCTTGAGAGAACTCTCCTCCAAGGAACTAGGCAAATTTCCACCGTAACTTCGGAAGAAGGTGGGCCTCTGGTAGGTGTAGGCGTACAGCCGAAGCTGAGAGAGGTTGCAGAGAAATGGCGGTAGCGACTGTTTACCAAAAACACAGGACTCTGCGAAGGCGACAAGCCGACGTATAGGGTCTGACTCCTGCCCGGTGCTGGAAGGTTAAGGGGATTCGTCAGCCGCAAGGTGAAGCGATGATCCGAAGCCCCAGTAAACGGCGGCCGTAACTATAACGGTCCTAAGGTAGCGAAATTCCTTGTCGGGTAAGTTCCGACCTGCACGAATGGAGTAACGACTTCCGCGCTGTCTCGGAGAGGGACTCAGCGAAATTGAAATAGCTGTGCCGATGCAGTTTACCCGCAGCAAGACGGAAAGACCCCGTGAACCTTTACTATAACTTGACAGTGACACTAGGGATTGACTGTGTAGGATAGGTGGGAGCCTTTGAAGCCGGGCCGCTAGGTTCGGTGGAGGCAACGGTGAAATACCACCCTGTTGATTTCTGGTGTCTAACCATGTCCCGTCAGCCGGGATTGGGACACTGTCTGGTGGGTAGTTTGACTGGGGCGGTCGCCTCCCAAAAAGTAACGGAGGCGCGCGATGGTTCCCTCAGCCCGATTGGAAACCGGGCGTCGAGTGCAATGGCATAAGGGAGCTTGACTGCGAGACGGACACGTCGAGCAGGTGCGAAAGCAGGTCATAGTGATCCGGTGGTCCTGAATGGAAGGGCCATCGCTCAACGGATAAAAGGTACTCCGGGGATAACAGGCTTATCTCCCCCAAGAGTTCACATCGACGGGGAGGTTTGGCACCTCGATGTCGGCTCATCGCATCCTGGGGCTGGAGCAGGTCCCAAGGGTTTGGCTGTTCGCCAATTAAAGCGGTACGCGAGCTGGGTTCAAAACGTCGTGAGACAGTTTGGTCCCTATCTGCTGTGGGCGTAGGATACTTGAGAGGCTCTGACCTTAGTACGAGAGGACCGGGTTGGAGGCACCGCTGGTGTACCAGTTGTCTCGCCAGAGGCATCGCTGGGTAGCCATGTGCCGATTGGATAACCGCTGAAAGCATCTAAGCGGGAAACCGACCTCAAGACCAGGTATCCCGGGCGCAAGCCCCTGAAGACCCGTCGAAGACTACGACGTTGATAGGCCGGGTGTGTAAGCGTGGTAACACGTTCAGCTAACCGGTACTAATTGGTCGTGAGGCTTACTTTCCCCATTCTCTTGCATGCCCCCTCAAGGGGAGTAAGGGACTCGGGGCCAAGGCCGAGGCTCGAGTGCGACACGCACTCGCCTGGAAGACGTACCTACGCACAGCGAGACTTCGCTTAGCAGAAATTCGAAACTTACCCTTTGTATGCACTGTCGCTTGTTTTCCGGTGGCTATGTCGGAGGGGTCCCACCCGTTCCCATCCCGAACACGGAAGTTAAGCCCTCCAGAGCCGATGGTACTTCGCGGGAAACCGCGCGGGAGAGTAGGTCGCTGCCGGATTCTTTTTGAGAAACCCCTGGTGTCCCTCGTGGACGCCGGGGGTTTTCCTTTTTGGGGCCCTGGGGCTGTCTCAGCGTTGGCGCCGTCCGCGCAGCCAGCGCACGCCCCCGTAGACCGCCGCGGCCAGCACCGCCGCCAGCAGCAGCAGGTGCTCGGCGTGCGCCGCCCCTTTCGCCACCGCGTCCACGCTGTGCGAGAAGGCGTAGCCCAGCCCCACCACCACCGGCACGCTCAGGCACAACGCCAGCCCGTCCCACAGCAGGAAGTGGCGCAGCCGCATGCCCTGCACCGCAGCCATGATGAAGACAGTCCCCCGGAGCACGGAGAGGAAGCGTCCGAAGAAGACGCAGCGTCCGCCGTGGCGTGCATAGAGGCGGGCCAGCCTCTCCCGGCGCTCGGGCGTCAGGACTTTCGCGAGACGTGGATGCGCATACAGGCGCGGTCCCAATCGCTTCGCGGTGAGAAAGAGCGCCGTGTCGCCGCAGAGGACGCCCACCAGGCCCACGGCGAGCGCCAACGCGATGGGCAGCACCTCCCGGTGCGCGAGGATGCCCAGGGAGAGCAGCACCAGGTCCTCGGGGATGGGGACGCCCAGGCCTCCCGCCACCAGCGCGGCGAAGAGGAGGGCCGCCGAGCCATGTGAAATCAGCCACGGAAGTGGACCTGCGGCCATGGTGTCCTTCCTTCTTCAGACAGGGGCGCTGGGGCCGGCCGGGGGAGAGGTGCCGCGTTCCTGCCGGAAGAGCAGGAGCTCCCGCGTGATGATTTGGACGGTGGCCGCCACGGGGACCGCCACCACCGCGCCGACGACGCCCGCCAGCTCCGCGCAGAACAGGATGGAGAGCAGGATGAGGAGCGGGTTGACGTGCACCGTGCGCCTGAAGATGAGCGGCGCCAACACGTTGCCCTCGAGCTGCCCGTACAAGAGGAAGTAGATGAGCGCGGCGAGCGCCACCCAGGTTCCCTGCGTGGCCCACGTCAGCAACGTGATGAGTCCGCCTGTCACCAGCGGCCCGACATAGGGGACCAGGCTCGAGAGCCCGCTGGCGATGCCCAGCGGGAGGAAATAGGGCAGCCCCAGGATGGCCAGCATCGCCGTGGTCAGCGTCGCGTTGACCGTGCAGATGAGCGCGAGCCCGGAGAGGTAGCCTCCCGTGGCGCCATAGATGTTCCGGAGGACGCGGACGTACCGCATCCGATGCTGGGGCCCGATGAGGGCCAGGCCCTTGCGAATCAGGTCTCCGCCGAACGTCAGCATGAAGACGACGAGGAAGAAGACGGTCAGGGCGGAGACCACCATGCCCAGCACGCCTCCAATCGCTCGCAGCACCAGCGAGGGAAGCGCGCCGGTGGCGAGACTGGGCGTCGCCTCCTCGAGCCTGCGCGCCCAGCCCAGTGCTTGGAGCCGTTCACTCGCCACTCGGAAGAGCCGCGAGTTGCGCAGCTCCTCCACGAGTTGGGGCCACTGATGGACCAGGGCGTCCAGTTGATCCGCCGCCGCCGGAATCACCAGCAGCGCGAGCGTGGCGACCACCAGCAGGAGCGCGGTCATCACCGTGGCGATGGCCGCCAGCCGAGGCGTCTTCCTCCGCTCCAGCCAGGAGACGCCGTGTTCCAGCGCCAGGGCCAGGATGACGGCGACGCCCGTCAGGGTGAGGGCCACGCGCGTTTTCACCACGAGGGTGACGAGCGCCACCACCGCGAGCACGGAGGCGCAGACGGTGAACACCGTCGTGGGTGTGACCTGGGAGCGTTGCCCCCTGCCGTCTCGCTCCAACACCGCCGCTCCCGCTCACGTCCCGCGCCACCCAGGGACGTGCCCACACCTGCACGTGTGGGCCACCCACCCTGGGGTCCAGGGGTGTTTCCGACCTGGACCGATGGGAGCGACTCAACGGGGTCGCGAACGGAGTTGCTCCACGCGCCTCGCGCCCATCCGGGATGCGAGGCGCTGGGCCACCAGGGACTACGGTACGGTGTTTCAGTTCCGCGACGGGAAGACGCCTTCCAGGGCGATGATGAAGTTGATGCAGAGGAAGGGCGACATGTTGTTGTGTGGCTGGCTGCCTCCCGCGATGCCGATGGCCGCGGGGTTCATCGTCCCGTCAATGGGCGCGGCGCGGTAGTTGAGCACGGTCGCGGTGGAGTCCGCGGCGAGCACGGTGCCCACGGGTGTTTCCGTATCACCCGCCTGGCTGCTGACGTTCAGCGAGTGGCTGTGCGCCGGCATCTGGTTCGCAATCAGCGTCACCGTCTCCGTGCCGCCCTGCTCCCCCAAGGTGCGCGGGGAGAGGCCCGGGCCCTGCCCCGGCTGCATGGGGTAGCGGCCACGCAGGTCCGGCAGCGCGAACGTCGTCTGTCCGTTGCCTCCATAGGTGGTGCCGAGGATGGCGAAGAGCGCCGTGTTCTGGGCGATGGAGAGAATCTGTCCCTGGCAGAAGGCCCAGCCCCGCGGAGCGAAGTTGCCTGCGAACATCATGACCTGACCGATGAAGGGCTCTGACACGTGCATCTACCTTTCGAGAAGAGTGCTGCCTGACCTCGCCCAATCCCTGAGCAAAGGTCCGGCCAGCGCCTTCCGTCGCCCTGTTTCAGGGCGGTGTGACAGCGGGATGCAGTGAAACGTGCGGAATGGCGGCCCATTGTCTTGGTGTGTCATGCGCGAAGCTGCGTTCATGCGACACGCGGATGCGTTCCGCCCAAACGCTGGCTGCTCGCGTGCTGGCACAACGCGGACGCGTCCATCTCGGACGCCAGGGCAGTGTTTCGTGACCTCCGCTCCCGGAGAGAATGGGCTTTGTCCCTGCGGGACCTGATGGGTTGGCCTGAGTCTGTTGATGTGGCGTGAGGCTTGCTCAGGGCTCCGCGGGACGACGTTCCACGACGAGGAGACCGGCAGATGACGCGTATGAACTGGCGACGCCCGATGTACCCCAAGTGGTTTCAGGCGATGCCGCTGACGGCACTGCTCGTGCTGTCGGCGTGTGACGGGGGCTCGCAGGGGCCTCAGGGTCCACAAGGGCCCGCCGGACCCGCGGGTGCGCCCGGTGCCGATGGGGAGCAGGGCGCGCAGGGGCCCGCCGGAGCTGCTGGACCTCAAGGTGAGCCCGGTGCCACGGGCCCTCAGGGCGAGCGCGGTCCGGAAGGTCCCGCCGGCGGCCCCGAGGGACCGATAGGTCTGTCCGCGCTGGTTCGCACCGAGGTCGAGGCCTCGGGTGAGAACTGTGATCAGGGCGGCGTGGTGGTTCGGACGGGCATCGACGTCAACCGCAACGGCGAGCTCGAGGAGGGCGAGGTCAATGAGGCCCTGACCCGCTACGTGTGCAACGGCGACCTGGGCCCGGTCGGCTCCGTGGGGCCGCAGGGGCCCGTGGGGCCGCAGGGCCTCCGTGGCGAGCAGGGCGTTCAGGGGCCCGTGGGGGCGCAGGGTGACCAGGGCATCCAGGGCGAGATCGGCCCCGTGGGGCCCGCTGGCGCGACAGGGCCCATGGGTGCCGAGGGGCCGCAAGGTCCCACGGGAATCCAGGGGCCCGTAGGCCCCGCTGGCGCGACAGGACCCGCGGGTGAGGTGGGCCCCGCGGGACCGACGGGCGCGGCGGGTCCTCAGGGCCCTGCAGGCGCGACAGGACCCGCGGGTGAGGTGGGCCCCGCGGGACCGACGGGCGCGGCGGGTCCTCAGGGCCCTGCAGGCGCGATTGGACCTGCGGGAGCGACCGGCCCGGCGGGAGCGCCGGGGCCCACGGGTGCGAACGGGCCGCAGGGGCCTCAAGGGCCCACGGGTCGCTGGGCGCCTATGGTGATGGCTCGGGTGGGGCGTACAACGTTCCCATCGCCAGCACCGTGGACCTGACGACGGCGGCGGGCTACGCCACGTTGGCGGGCCGCCAGCACCTGCAGTTCACGAACGTCTCCATCGTGGGAACCCTCATCGTCCCGAGCGGCACGGTCATCCGGGCCACGGGGGACGTCAACATCTCCGGGACCCTCATCGTGGCCCCCAGCGCGGAGGACAACGGCACGGGCCCCGCGGAGGCCGGTGTGGCGCGCGCGGCGGCGGGTGAGCCGCAGGGTGGCCGCGGGCAGTTCGCGCTCCAGGCCGCTCAGCTCCTGCGCCCGGGCAATCAGGGCGGTGGCGCGGGCGCCAAGCAGGCTGGCGTGGCTGGCGGCGAGGGTGGTGGCTCTCTGGTCATCCTCGCGCAGGGCGCCATCACCATCCCCGTTGCGGGCGCCATCAACGCCAACGGCGTCACGGGCGGCTCCGCCTCCAACCTGCCGGGCTCGGGCGGAGGCGCTGGCGGTGTCGTCGTCCTCGCGGGCAAGGGCGCCATCACCGTGGGCGGTAACGTCCGCGCGGTGGGAGGCAACGGCGGCGCCGGGAACAACGCGGGTGGCGCGGGCAAGGGCGGTGGTGGTGGCGGTGGCGGCGGTATCGTCCACCTGCTGTCCTCCAACGCGCCCAACGTGACGGGGGGCATCCTGGTGGGCGCCGGGTCCGCGGGTGTCACCGCGAATCCCACGGGGGCCAGCCAGGCCATCACCGCGGGTGGTGGCGGTGGCGCGTGCGGCGGCAATGGCGGCTCGGGTGGTGGCGGAACGCTCGCGGTTCCGCAGCCGTCCGAGGCCGGCGCCGCGGGCTACGACCTGCGGACGGTGACGCCCACGCCGGAGAACGTGTTCCTGTAACGCATCGCGGTTTGGGGGGATGCGACGGCTCGCGGGCAATCGGCTCGCGGGCCGTTCGTGTTTCAGGGGCGTGGCGCGGGCCGCCACGTCATGGACACGTAGGGGTCGGCCGCCTCCGGGGAGGGCGCGGCGTCCGCCTCGAAGCCCAGGCGCTCGTACAGCCTGCGCGCGGGGTTGGTTCGAAGCACTTGCAGCCGGAGGGGAGCACCGGCCTTCGCGGCCTCGTCGCGCACGTGGGTCAGCAGCCGGGTGCCCACACCGCCGCCCTGGTGTTGGGGCAGCAGGGCGATGTCCACCACCCGCCACTCCGGGGTGGTTCTCGCGACGAGGAGGCGCCCCACGGGTTGGCCGTCGCGGCACACCACCTGATGGTCGGCGCCGGGGTAGCGGGCCGCCCAGTCGTGGGACTGCGCCATCCACTGCATGCGGAGGAAGGCGTCGCGCTGCGCTGGCGCCCAGCCCCAGGCGGCCAGCTCGTGCTCGCGGGTGCTGACGTACAGCGCGAAGAGGAAGGGCTCGTCCGAGGCCGTCGCGGCGCGCAGGTCGATGGACACAGTGCCTGGGAGCATGGCTCGCCGGGCGAGGACGCGTCCACCAGCGGACGTCGAGGCGCCGCGCCGTCATCCGCCCAACGGCGGATGCAAGCAACCGCAAGTCCAGACGTCCTGGCCTTCGAGGTCAGACGTCAGACCCCCATGAGATTTTAGAGCCGTTCCCGAAGGAGCCACGCCATGAAGAAGACGCGAGATGAAACGCCCCTGCTCCAGGAGGTCGGTGAGACCGAGGCGCGGTGGCGCGGCCTGGCTGCCCGCCTGGTGGAGCTGGGCGAGGACGCGATGGACGCGCAGTTGCTGGTGGCGTTCCGCGCCGCCCGCGAGGAAGGCGTGGTGCCTCCGGACGCGGGCTTCTTCCTGGTGGCGCACATCCTCACCTCCATGGCGGACGAGGCGATTGGCGAGGCGCCCAGCGTGTGCCGGCTGGCGCTGGAGCTGGAGCTGATGGAGCGCGAGTACGGCGTGGAGCAGGGGGCCTGGCTCAGCGGCGAGGAGGCTCCCCCGAGGACTGGGAGGCGCTCCACGCGGCGTATGAAGCCGCCTGTGACGAGGCCCGCGCCACCTTCTTCAGTGCCTACGGCGAAGAGGAGATGGCCCGGCTCTACCTGGAGGACCGCTTCACCTTCCACCGCCGCTTCGAGAGCGGGCGCCGCTTCTTCCACGGCTTGCCCATGCTGCCCGAGCATCTTCACTGACTCTCAGCTTCTCAATTTCTCTCAATCAAATGATGTGAGTCGAGAACCGCGCATTGTTGGTGGAATGTTGCGGTTACAAAGTGTGGATTAGCAAGACTTCAAGGTAGCTCAATGCGGCGTTGGTGATGCTGTTTGCGTCGCCCTGGCGTTTTCCGTCGCCACACCCTATTTCGGCGCTCACTTCCGGTCGGCGGGGGCGGTGGCGGGGAAGATGTCAATGCATACCATCGGTGTGGAGACTCGAAACTCCAAGGCGAGTCTCAAGCAGCTTCGCTGCTCGGCGGCGCGTGTCTCTGGCTGAAGTCCCCTCCAAGGACCCAGGGTCGCGCGCCGCCGCTCTTTTTTCCGCAGGACTGTGTCGGGATTGTCACGGCGGTCTTCGGTGAGACAGGGCGCTAGATTCGCGCGCCATGACGACCGACTCCGCCCACCGTCTCCTCGACCTGCTCTGGGAGCGCTACGCCGCGGAGGTGCCCTATGCGCGCACCTTCGTGCAGCTCTCCGGGGGCAGCTTCCGCAATGACCACGTCGCGCTTCGCTCGCTGGCCCGGCCCGGTGGCGGCATCTCGCTTTTTTCCCAGCCCTTCGTCCGGCTCGGTTGGAAGCCCGCGGGCGCGTATACCTTTCCTGACGCGCATCTCTCCGCCATCTATTTGTCACATCCAGCCGGCCTGCCGCGCGTCTTCATCTCCGAGCTGAAGCAGGAGGAGCTGTCTGCGCGCGCGCGCCAACTGCTCGCGGCCCTGCCCGAGGATTCCGCGCCGCCCGAGGACGTGGAGGCGCTCGCCGCGTGGTTCTCCTCGCCAGAGGCTCCGCCGGACGAAGCCGCGCTCCTGGAGCTGGAGAAGGAGTCTCAGTACGGCGCCTGGCTGCTCGCCTTCGGCCGCAAGGTGAACCACTTCACGGGGTCGGTGGATGACGTTGAGGTGTGGCAGCGCCGCATGCGTGAGGCGGGTGTGCCCATGAAGGCGGACATCGAGGGCGCGCCGGGGACCTCGCTGCGGCAGACGGCCACCGCGGCCGCGCCGCTGCCCATTTCACTTCGAGGCGGAGGCAGCCGCTCCTGGCCGTATGCCTACTTCGAGATTGCCCAGCGCACGCCGGACTTCGACGGCTTCCTCGGGCCCCAGGCGCGCGCGCTCTTCGACATGACGAAGCGGGGCGAGTAGGCCCGCCTCCGCGTCGTCAGTCCGTCCCCTGGGTGGGCTCGGCGGGCTTGCCGGGCTCGCCTCGGGGGGCGAGCAGCGCGTTGAGGACGTGGTCTCGCCACTGGCCATCGATGAGCAGCAGCTCGCGCGCGAAGCCCTCCACGTGGAAGCCCAGGCGCTTCAGCACGGCGGCGCTGCGGACGTTCTCCGGCAGGTGGTTGGCCTGGAGCCGGTGCAGGCCCATGACGGTGAAGGCGTAGTCACACAGGGCGCGCAGGGCCTCCGTCATCAGGCCCTGGCCCTCGTAGCGGTGGTCCAGGCCGTAGCCCAGGTCGGCGGACTGCAGCGGGCCGCGCCGGATGTGGGTGAGCGACGCGTTGCCGATGATGGGCGCGAGCCCGAAGGGCTGGTCCCGGGGCAGCAGGAACACGCGCAGCGACAAGTCGTGCCGGAAGTCCTCGCGGTCCTGCGCGAGCCGCGTGCGCCAGTACGTCACCGAGAAGAAGTTGGCGGGCCGCGTGGGCGACACCGCGGCGACGTGGTCCCGGTTCGCCTCGTGGTAGGCGAGCGCCCGCCAGGCCGCATCCGGTGGGAGCTGCACCAGATGCAGGCGCTCGGTGGTGATGAGGCTGGGAACGGCGTTGGAGCCCATGGCGGCCGGCATTCAACTCCGGTGCCCGCTGGATTTCAGCGGCGAGGTGACGTGTCTCCGTCCTGGGGCGAGCGCTCGGGAAGGGCCGGGGCTTCCTCGGTGCCGCTGCCTCCCACGGCCGTGTCGCTTCGGGAGACGATGATTTCCACGCGCCGGTTGTTGGCCCGGCCCTCGGGGGTGCCGTTGCTCGAGACGGGCCGGTACTCCCCCAGGCCGCGCGCTTCGATGCGGTCCCGGCTGACGCCCTGGCTGATCAGGAACTCGCGTACGCGCTCCGCGCGCCGGTACGACAGCGCCTCGTTCATGGCGTCCGAGCCCATCGAATCCGTGTGGCCCTCGATGAGCAGGGGGCTGTCGGACTCCTTCAGCGCGGCGGCCACCTTCGTCAGCCGCTCCCTCGCCGCCGGGAGCAGGTCCACCGCGTTGGGGGCGAAGAGCACCGGGCCGGAGAGCGTCAGCACCAGGCCGCGTGCCTCCTCGCGCACCTTCACGTCGCGCGTCGTCGTCTCCAGCCGCGTCAGGGCCTCGGTGGCGCGCTCCTCCGCGTCGTGGCGGGCCTGCCGCTCGAGCTCCAACTCACGCTCCGCCTGCCGACGCGCTTCCTGCTCCGCTTCCAGCTCCGCGGTGCGCTGGAGCAGCTCATGGTTCTCCTGTGCGAGCCGCTGGGTTTCCGCCTCGGCGCGCAGCCGCCGCTCCTCCGCGTCCTGGCGCCGCGTGGCCTCCTCCGCCAGGCGCTGCGTCTCCGCCTCCTGCTGTCGCGCCACGTTCCGCAGTCGCTCCGCTTCCTGCTGGCGGCGCTGGGCGTCCACTCTCAGTCGCTCGGCCTCCTGTTGCTGCGACTGCGCGAGCTGGCGGGCTTCGTACTGCTGTTGGAGGGCATGCTGGCGCTCGCGTTCGGCCTGGGCGACCTGCTGGCGGGCCGTGTCCACCTCGGCTTGGGAGCGCTGCCACTGGAGCGCCTGGGCCTGCCGGAGCGCGTCCGAGGCCTCGGCCTGCCGGCGCGCGGCCAGGTCCGCGGTGCCGAGCGCATCCGCCGTCTCCGCCTTGCGAAGCGCCACGTAGGACAGCGAGCGCGTGCGAGGTGAGTCCTGGCTGCGGTCATACTCCCGCTCGGCCTCCAGCAGCGCGTCGCGGGCCTGCGCCACGTCCCGGGGACGCGCGTGGCCCTGCGGACTGGTGGAGACGTCCTGATACGCCGCGCGCGCGTTGAGGAGCTCTTGCGGCGGGGGCGTGTGCGCGCACCCCACGGCCACCAGTGCCGTGGCCCCGACAAGGGCCTTCCATCCATGCTTCAGCATGTCTCGCTCTCCTCTCGAGGTTGTCGGCTCACTGCTGCAGGGCTCGGCGCAGGGACTCCGCCTGGGCGGCGGTGCGGCGGGACTCGCGCTCCAGCGGCACGGCCCGGGCCAGCGCGTGCGCCAGCTCCGCGTCCGCGGTGGCTTGCCGGAAGCGCAGCTCCGCGGCCTCCTGCTCACCTTCCACCCACAGCCGCTCCGCGTCCGCGAGCTGTTGCCGCGCGAACTCCAGGTGGAGCGCCGCTTCCGGGACGCGGCCCGCGCCAGCGCCCTCGGCCGCGCGCAGGGATGCCTCTGCCTGCACGCGCTGTTCGTTCGGCGCAGGGAGCACCTGCCGCCCCGCGCATCCCACCATCGTCAGGCCCAGCAGCACCGCCACCAGCTTGGGGCGCATGTTCTCTCCTCCCAAGTCACGCGGATGATGAGGGCGCGTCACGCCGCCGCGCCCAGACCTAGAGGTGAGGACGCGACGACAGGCCGGCAATTCGACCGTGGCAGGGCCGCCCGAAGAGCAGCCGGGCAACCACGCGGGCGCTTCCGTCTCCACGCGAGGGACTTCCCTGGGACAGGCGCGGCGAGGCTGGCAGGAGGGGCGTCGCTGGGGGTAGAGAGGGCGGCATGCGCCTGCACCTGGTCGATGGTACGTACGAGCTCTACCGCGCCCACTTCTCGCCCCGGCCGGGACATGCCGCGCCGGATGGCCAGGACGTGAAGGCCACGGTGGGGTTGATGTCCTCGCTGCTCGCGCTGCTCCATGACGCGGACGAAGCGGTGACGCACGTGGCGGTGGCCTTCGACAACCCCATCCGCTCGTTCCGCAACGCGCTGTTCGACGGGTACAAGAGCGACGAAGGCGTCCCGCCAGAGCTGCATGCGCAGTTCGACCTGGCGGAGGAGGCGGTGCGCGCGCTGGGTGTCATCGCGTGGTCCATGAAGGAGCAGGAGGCGGACGACGCGCTGTCCACCGCCGCGGCCCGGTGGGCGGACGAGGTGGAGCAGGTGCGGCTGCTCACGCCGGACAAGGACCTGGGCCAGTGCGTGCGCGGCAGTCGCGTGGTGCAGGTGGACCGGCGGCAGGAGAAGGTGCTCGACGAGGACGCCGTGCGCGCGAAGCTGGGCGTGCCGCCCGCGAGCGTGCCGGACCTGCTGGCGTTGATGGGCGACGCGGCGGACGGCATCCCCGGGCTGCCGGGCTTCGGAGAGAAGGGCGCATCCACGCTGCTGAGCGCGCATGGCCACCTGGAGGACATCCCCGCGGAGGCATCCGAATGGAAGGTGCGTCCCCGGGGCGCGGAGAAGCTGGCCGCGACGCTGCGCGAGCACCGCGAGGCCGCGCTGCTGTACCGGCGGTTGGCCACACTGGTGACGGACGCGCCGCTGCCGGGCACGTCGTCGCTGGCGGACCTGGAATGGAAGGGCGTGCCGCGGGGCGCGTTCGAGGCCTTCTGCGACCGGCTGGGGCTCACGTCGCTCAAGCGCCGCCCCAAGCGGTGGGCGCCCTGAGCCGCGCTAGCCCGTGGCCTCGCCATCCCGCGGCAGGGCCGTGGGCGCGTGGCGCGGCAGTCGCACGGTGAACGTGGTGCCCTCCGCCTCGGAGGAGTGCGCCTCCACCGTGCCGCCGTGGGCGAGGACGATGCTGCGCACGATGTAGAGCCCCAGGCCGATGCTCCGGCGGCCCTGGTCTTCCAGGCGGACTGTGGCGCGCTCCAGGGGCTCGAAGATGCGCGACTGGCGCTCGGGCGGAATCGGCGGGCCCTGGTTGTGGACCTCCAGCACCACGCCGTCCGCGTCGCCTCGCGATGTCACGCGTACGGAGGTGCCCGGCGGGCTGTACTGCAACGCATTGCCCACCAGGTTGCCAATGAGCTGCGCCAGCCGGTCCGGGTCCCAGGTCCCCAGGCCATCGCCGGTGCGCTCCGTCTCCAGCTTCCGTTCGGGCCAGCCGGCGTGCACTTCGTCCAGCACGGAGCGCACCATCTCGTGCAGGTCCATGGGCTGGGGGTACACCGGAAGGCCCGTGCCCTGGCGCGCCCGGGTGAAGTCGAGCAGGTCGCGAATCATCCGCGTGGCGCGGTCCGCCGAGCTGCGGATGCGCTGGGCCTGCCGCTCCTGCCGCTCGTCCAGGGGGCCGCGCTGGAGCAGCATGGACACCGCCAGCGTGATGGCGCCCAGCGGGTTGCGCAGGTCGTGGCTGACGATGCCGATGAGCTGCCGTTCGAAGTCGGCGCGCGCGCGCATCTCCTCCGCGCGCTCCGACTCCTTGCGCCGCGCATCCACCGCGTCCGTGACTTCCACCGCGAACAGGATGACGGCCGTCACCTGCCCGCTGGCGTCCAGCATCGGCTGGTACATGAAGTCGAAGTAGCCCTCCGTGAGCGGCTCGCCCGGCTGCTGGGCGATGCTCACGGGCAGCTCCCGGGCGCTGAAGGCCTCGCCGGTGGCGAACACCGAGTCCAGGAGCCCCAGGACGCCTTGGCCCTCCAATTCGGGCAGCGCCTCGCGCAGCGTGTGCCCGACGAGCGGACGCTCGCCGAAGCGCTGCCGCAGCCGCGCGTTGGCCACCACGCAGCGCTGGTCCGGCGCGCTCAACACGCCGAGGAGCGCGGGCACCTGTTCGAAGAGCGTGGCCAGCAGCGTGCGCTGCCGGTCCGACTCTTCCCGCGCGCGGCGCTCCAGCTCCAGCAGCCGTGTCCGCGCGGCTTCGGCTTGCTGGTGCTCGGTGATGTCCTGCATCGCGCCCACCACCTGGATGGCGCGGTCGTTCGCGTCGCGGATGATGTGGCAGCGGTCCGCCACGTGCGCCCAGGTGCCGTCACCGCGTTGGAAACGGTAGATGTCCTGCCACTCGTGCTCCGGGCCCGCCACCGTGGCCTGGAGCCCCGAGACGACGCGCTCGCGGTCCTCGGGGTGGAGGCGGTCCTCCCACCAGCGGTGCTCGTCCTGAATGGAGCCGGGGGCGTAGCCGAACACCTCGTGCAGGCCCGTGGTCCAATCCATGAGGCCCGTGCGCGGGTCCCATTCCCAGACGGCGTCACGGGTGGCGCGCGCGGCCAGCCGGAAGCGCAGCTCGCTGCGCCAGGCGCGCTCCTCGGCGGCCTGGACTTCCGTGAGGGTGCCTTCCAGCAGCCGCCGTCGCGCGCGCTCCTCTTCCAGCGCCTTGCGCCGGCTGCGCTCCCACTGCGCCAGGGCCTGGACGCGCGCGGCGAGCTCCACCGGGCGGAACGGCTTGAACACGTAGTCGTTGGCCCCCGCGGTCAGCCCTTCGACCACGTCCTCCGCGCGCGTGTTGCCGGTAAGCAGCAGCACCGGGAGCTGCTCGGTGGCGGGGTTGCCGCGGATGAAGCGGCAGACGTCCAGCCCCGACATGCCGGGCAGGTACCAGTCCAGGACGAGCACCTCGGGCGCGGGCCGCTGCGTCAGCGCTTCCAACAAGGCCGGGCCGTCCATGAATCCGGTGACCTGGCAGCCGGGCTCCAGCGCGCGGCAGATGGCCTGGGTCTCTACCGGACTGTCGTCGAGCACCCAGACCACGGGGGGCGACGGCGCGACGAGGGGGGTGGGGGGCACGGGTGCCCGTGGCTCTAGCAACCGCCTCTTGCCCAGGTCAAATGCTCGAAGGCGGGGAGGGTGCGCGGCGCCTGCCTCCTTGTTCGCCGTGCGTCAGACGCGAGGTTCGGCCCGTACGCCGAGTCCGCATGAACCCGGCCGCGTCCGGCGGTAGAAGAGGGGCATGTCCGTACAACCACTGAACATGCCCGCCGATGATGACTGGGTTCCCAGCGCGGAAGACCTGCCCTATCAGCGCCTGGGAGGGATGGACGCGGCGAAGGCCCTGTCCGAGGCCTTCTATGACGCCATGGATGCCCACGAGCCAGAGCTGGCGAAGCTGCACGAGCTGGACGCCGAAGGGCGGGTGAACCGCGGGACGCGGGAGCGCTTTGGTCTGTTCCTCGCGGGCTGGCTGGGCGGCCCCCAGGACTACATGGCGCGCCATGGCCACCCCCGGCTGCGGATGCGGCACGGCCACCTGCCCGTCGGCGTCTCCATGCGGGATGCGTGGCTGCGCTCCATGCAGCGGGCCATGGACGCCCGTGGCATCACCGGTGGCCTGCGCCGCTTCCTGGATCAGCGCTTCGCCCAAGTGGCGGACTTCCTGCGCAACGTCGAGGAGTGAGCGTTACGCCCGCTGCATGGCGGGCGCGTGGGGCGGCAAGGCAGGCGGGTGGGTGGTGGGGGGCCGCAGGCGTGTCCCCGGGCGCACCCGCAGGTTCGCCAGGGTCTTCACGTCATGCACCAGTCGCAGCGCGGCCAGGGCCTGTATCGCCCAGTACCCCGGGTCCGGCTGCCGCCAGCCGCGCCCCATCTGCGCCGAGGCCGGATAGGCGTGGTGCGTGTTGTGCCAGGCCTCGCCCATGCTGAGGAGCGCGAGCCAGCCGGCGTTGCGCCCCTGTTCGGCGCAGCCCGTCAGCTCGTAGGGCTGTTCGCCTTCCACGTGGCTCACGTAGTGGACGCACCAGAAGCCATCCTGGGTGAGGGCCAGCCGCACCAGGATGCCCCAGGCCACCCAGGCCGCGCCGCCCAGGGCATACAAGGCGGCGGCGAGCGGGAGTTGCAGCCACAGGCCCGCGCGCTCCAGGCCCCGGTGGAAGGCGAGGTCCTCCCCGTCCAGGCTCGCCGGTGGATACGGGGCATCCTCACGGGCGTGCCAGGTGTGGAAGAGCGCGTAGGCCATGGCGCTGAGGAAGCCGTCCCGGTAGCCGAAGTAGGCGGGGCAGTCCGCCTCCGGCTGGTTCTGATGGAAGTCTCGCAGCTCGTGCATGCGGCGCATGGCGATGGGGCCGCCCAGTCCCGCCAGCGTCCCCAGCAGCGCCAGGGGGCGCTCCACCCAGCGCGGGGCACGGAAGGCGCGGTGGATGAGGCCTCGGTGCAGGCCCACCGAGACGCCCAGGCACATCGTCAACGCCGTCAGCCCGGCGAAGACGAGCACCGCGCTCCACGAGAAGAACGCGGCGCCCCCCACCAGGGCCCCCAGGTGCAGCAGGCTCCAGCGCCACACCTTGCCTCCGTCCCGCTTCGCCGCGCCCCACCGCGTGTCGCCTGTGTCCATGGCCCGTTCCTTTCGGAGCCGGTCCATCGCAAGGGGCCTGCCAGGCGCGAACGGGCCTGTTTCCGGGCGGTTGCGCGGTGTGGGGAGGGGCGGGTGTCAACGCCGTTCACAGCGCGCCGCCAAGGCCGTGGACGGGGGCGTGGGAGCAGACAGGCAAACGGGCGAGGTGTCGGCGGATGTCTTCCACGCCGCAAGCCGTCCGCGCCAGGGCCGCCCAGGTGAATGACAGGCCAATATCCCGTGTCCAGACTGGCGTTATCCCGCCAGGTAAGAACGCGAGGAGGTCTCCACATGAAGCGTTGGCTGATGCCGCTCCGCCGGAGCGTGTTGGTAATGGGGATGCTGCTGGGGGCGGGGACGGCGGTCTCCGCGCCTCAAGATGACGCCATCAAGCTGAAGATTGCCTTCCAGTCGTTCAGCCTGGAGATGACGCCGGAGTCGGTGACGGGCGCCGACTTCCAGATTGCGCGCGCGCCGGGGTTGTTGAAGGGCCGGGCGCTGCGCGGGGACTTCACCCTGACGCTGAAGGACGGCCTGGTGGAGGGGGCGCTGGGCGGCTCGCCGGTGAACGTGAAGGTGACGAAGGAAGGGGACGCCATCGTCGCCAAGGGTGGCTTTGGCGGGCGCCCGGTGAACCTGAAGCTGAGCCCCAGCGAGCTGACCGTGTACGTGCGCGACTGCACCTACCGGTTGAAGGCGGAGGACTCGAACCGCTTCTACGCGGGCCGACGGAGCTGCGACCGGGCCATGACGCCCGGGACGGAGGTGTGGCTGCCGGACGAGTTCCTCGCGGCGAGCCCCGAGGAGAAGGTGGCCCTCCTGTTCCTCGCGCTGTGAGCCGTGCCCTGGCGCGGGTGGGCGCCCTCACCCGCGCTGTCGCGGCAGCAACACGGAGAAGGTGGAGCCCACGCCCTGCTCGCTGTGCACGGTGATGCTGCCGCCCATGGCTTCGACCACCTGCCGGACAATCCAGAGGCCCAGGCCCACGCCTTCGTAGGCGCGGCCGGGGACGGCGCGCTCGAAGCGCTGGAAGATCTGGGGCAGGTGTTCGGGCGCGATGCCGATGCCGCCGTCACGCACGTCCAGCCGGACCTGCGCGTCGGTGCCGCTCAGCTCGACCTGGATGGGGTTGCCGCGGCCGTACTTCATCGCGTTGGACAGGAGGTTGGTGAGCACCTGGTCCAGGCGCAGCCGGTCCCAATGTCCCGGAGCGTCGGGGGGCAACGTCAGGGTCAGGAGGCAGCCGGAGCCCGCGAGCTCGGGCTCGAAGCGCTCCGCCACCTCGCGAACCAGGGCGCCCAGGTCCATGGGCTCGGGGTTCAACTCCATCCTGCCCGCGTGGATGCGTGACAGGTCCAACAGCGCGTCGATGAGGTGCGCCTGCCGCTTCGTCAGCCGTCCCATCAGGTCCAGGCCGCGCTGAAGCCGCTCCCGGGGCGGCGCTTCGGTGGCGCGCTCCAGCAGGGCGCGCAGGTTCTGCACCTGGAGCTGCAGCGCGCTGACGGGGGACTTCAGCTCGTGGCTGGCGATGGCGAGCAGCTCCTCGCGCGTGCGGCTGGTCCGCAGCGCTTCTTGATAGCGCCGGGCGTTGTCCAGCGCGAGCGCGGCCCGGTGTGCCAGCGCGTTCGCCAGCGCCACGTCGCGGGCGTCATACGTGCGCTCGGACGTGGTGAAGGTGAGCGCGCCCGGGACCTGGCCGTGCCTTCCCAGGGGCACGCACAACCACGAGGGCGGCCCGGCCTGCAGCGCCGCTTCGCCGGAGGTGATGACGTTCGCCACCGCCTCCTCGGTGGGCGCCTGGGCCTCCGCGTCCAGCCGGGTGGCGTGCGCGTCCTGTCCCGAGGAGACCACGCACCGGACCCGACCTTCCGCGTCCTCCAGGTAGACGCGGCAGGACTCGGCGTGGGCGGGCACGGCCAGCCGCGCCAGGTGCTCCAGCGTCGCGTCCGGTTCCAGGCTGGCGGGGAGCACCTCACCCGCCTCGAACAGGATGCGCCGGAACGCGTCGCTCCGCCGTCGCTCGGTGAGGTCCACCAGCATTCCCAGGCATTGCGCTGGGCCAGTGGGCGTGGCGACGCAGGAGGTCCACAGCTCCACGTGGAGGGGCGCGCCGTCGCGGCGTTGGAGTTCCAGCTCGAATCCTGGGAGCACCTCGCCCTGGACCACCTGCTCCAGGTGGCGGCGGAACGCGTCCCACTGGGCCTTGGGGACCCAGGGGGCGCGGTGCCCCAGGACTTCGTCCCGCTCCCAGCCGAACAGCCGTTCGGCGGCGGGGTTCCACAGGCGCACCGTGCCATCCAGGTCCAGCAGGTGAATGGCCACGGGAGCGGCTTGGAGGATGGCTTCCATCAACGCTGGACCCCGTGCTCCGGGATGCCGAGCCTCTGCCTGACCGAATGCCGCCACCATCGTCATCGCGTCCCCCCACCCATTCACCCAAGGGAACATGGCTGTAACGAGACGAGGAGCGTCCGCGCGGGCAGGGCGGCTCGGTGGCGCGGCTGGCGAACATCCGAGTGGCGGGATTGTTCGTTCCGGACGCACTCCCCGCCCTGGGGCCCTGTGACGGCGAGGCGGGGACGCGTCCTGCGCACAGGGGCGTACTCCGGATGAAACACGGTGGCAGTTGCTCCGGGCCCGCTTTCAGATAAAGCGCGGGTTCGTGAAAGCCACCACCACTGGCGTGCCGGGCGGCGAAGACGTGAAGAAGGGCCCGGATACCTTCAAGCGCTCGGCGCTGCTGGCCCTCGGGGCCCTGGGCATCGTCTACGGCGACATCGGAACGAGCCCGCTGTACGCGCTGCGCGAATGCTTCACGGGGCCTCACGGCATCCCGCCAACGCCCGCGAACGTGTTGGGCGTGCTGTCGCTCATCTTCTGGTCCCTCATCATCATCGTGTCGGTGAAGTACCTGCTGCTGGTGATGAAGGCGGACAACCGGGGCGAGGGCGGCATCCTGGCGATGATGGCGCTGGTGATGCAGCGCCAGCGCGGGCAGCCGCCCCACCGCACGCGGCCGGTGCTGATTACGTTGGGCATCTTCGGCGCGGCGCTCCTCTATGGAGACGGCATCATCACCCCCGCCATCACCGTGCTCAGCGCGGTGGAGGGCCTGCACGTCGCCACGTCGCTGTTCGACCCCTACGTCATCCCCATTGCCCTGGTCATCCTGGTGGGGCTCTTCCTGGTGCAGCGGCATGGCACCGCGAGCATCGGCGCCGTCTTCGGGCCGCTGATGTGCGTGTGGTTCCTCACCCTGGCCGGGCTCGGCGTGAAGGAGCTGGTCCACAACCCGGCGGTGCTGGGCGCGCTGTCGCCCTGGCATGCGGTGGAGTTGTTCCGGCACAACCACCTGCACGGCTTCCTGGTGCTGGGCGGCGTGTTCCTGGTGGTGACGGGCTGTGAGGCCCTCTACGCGGACATGGGCCACTTCGGCCGCAAGCCCATCCAGCTCGCGTGGTTCTCCATGGTGCTGCCCGCGCTGATGCTCAACTACCTGGGGCAGGGGGCGCTGCTGCTGCGCGACGCCAGCGCCGCGCGCAACCCCTTCTTCCTGCTGGCGCCCTCCTGGATGTTGTACCCGCTGGTCGCGCTGGCCGCGGCGGCGGGGGTCATCGCCTCGCAGGCGCTCATCTCGGGGGTGTTCTCGCTGACGCGCCAGGCGATGCAGCTTGGCTACAGCCCGCGCATGGAGGTGGTGCACACCTCCGCCGAGGAGATGGGGCAAATCTACCTGCCCGGTCTGAACTGGGCCCTGCTGGTGGGCGTGGTGGCGCTGGTGCTGGGCTTCGGCTCCTCCAGTGCGCTGGCGTCGGCCTACGGCATCGCGGTGTCGACGGCGATGGTCATCACCACGCTGATGGCCTACGTCGTCGCCCGGGAGCTGTGGGACGTGCGGCGGCGGCTGGCCATTCCGGTGGTGGGGCTGTTCCTGGTGGTGGAGCTGGCCTTCTTCGGCGCCAACGCGGTGAAGGTGGCGGACGGCGGCTGGTTCCCGCTGCTGATGGGCGGCATCGTCTTCACCCTGATGACGACGTGGAAGCGGGGGCGCGACATCCTGGCGGCCAAGCTGCGCGCGTCCAGCATCCCCCTGAAGCAACTGCTCGACAGCTTCGGGGACCACCCGCCCATCCGGGTGCCCGGCACGGCCATCTTCATGACGGGCAACGCGGAGGGCACGCCGCCCGCGCTCTTGCACAACCTCAAGCACAACAAGGTGCTCCACGAGCAGGTGGTGTTGCTGACCATCCTCTCCGAGGAGCTGCCCCACGTGCCGCCCGAGGAGCGCGTGGAGGTGGAGCCGCTGGAGCAGGGCTTCGTGCGGGTGATGGCGCGCTACGGCTTCATGGAGAACCCGGGCATCCCCGACGTGCTCAAGCGCTGCCGCGAGAAGGGGCTCCAGTTCCAGTTGATGGGCACCAGCTTCTTCCTCGGGAGGGAGACGCTGATTCCCACCAAGCGCCCGGGCATGGCCGTCTGGCGTGAGTCGCTGTTCGCCTGGATGAGCCGCAACGCCCGCAGCGCCACCGCCTACTTCCGCATCCCGCCCAACCGGGTGGTGGAGCTGGGCGCGCAGGTGGAGTTGTAGCGCCGTGAACGCCTGACCCAGGGCGGGTGTGGCTTGCCCCACATCTGCCCTTGACTCTTTGCGTCGAATGGCGATGCTGTACCCCTGGCTGTGCCTACCTGCCACATCTCCGTCTGGATTTACCTTTCGGGCGGAAAATTACGGCAGGAAGCAACAAAACGGACCGTGTCCCGAGAATCATTTTCGTTCGGCGGAATTTAGTCCTCCGGACGGAACGAAGCTCGGTACCACGCCAACCGGTGTCCCCCGACACCCCTCGTCCGAAACCAGGTCAGCCCCATGCTCGACATCGTGCCCGCGTCCGCGAACTCCGCTGTTGCCCCTGCTTCCGCCTGGGCTCCGCAGGAGCAGACGCTGCAGACGCTGTCGGGCCTGGCGCCGCACACGGTGCTGACGCACGCGGACCTCTACCCGCGCATCTGCGTGCGGGACCCGTACTACGCCCTCAAGGACGTGACGGTGATGGGCGAGGGCGAGGTGGTGGCGCGCATCCCGGTGCAGCAGGACCCGGACGCGGAGGCGGGCCCCATTGGCCTGGCGGAGGCGGGGCGGCACCTGGCCATCCTGGGCTCGTGCGCGTCCGCGCTGATGTCGCCCAAGGACGGGCAGCACTTCTACCTGGCGTGTGGCGCGCGCGGTCAGTGGCTGCGCCCGGAGCCCATGGGCCGCACCACGGACCTGCTGTGGGGCCTGGCGAAGGCGGAGTTCACCGGCCGCCGCACGGCCACCGCGCGCACGCTGCTGTCGCTGCCGGACGGCACGCCGTTCTTCCGCCTGGAGGTGGACTACAACGTGCTGTCGGCCGCCGCCTTCACGCGCCTGTTCGGTGAGGCGCGGGTGGAGATGCGCCGTGAGCCGCGCCGGGACGACGGCGTGCAGCGCACCCCCGAGGAGTGGGCCAAGCTGCGGCAGAACCCCTACAGCAAGCCGCTGGCGCTGCGCGACTGGCGCCCGGATGGGGAGAGCCTGTCGGCCTCGCTGGGGCCGGTGACGTCGGAGCTGTGCAAGGGGCACTTCGCGCTGCACCCGGTGATGCCGGTGGCGGTGGTGGCCAGCGGCATGACGCGGGTGGCGACCACGCTGCTGCGCCGCCTGGAGGGCGCGCCGTGGGCCCGCTGCGTCGCCTCGAACGTGCGGCTGGCCGCGGACAGCCTGGCCTACGCCGGCCAGACGGTGACCTTCGGCGCGCACCGCACCGAGCACTCGGGGGCCACGCACACCTTCACCTGCCAGGCCTCGGTGGGTGAGCGCGTCGTCGCCGAGCTCGACGTCACCTACACCCGCGTGGACTGAGGCCCCGCGCCTAATCCCACTGGATGGCGTAGTCCGCGCTGTCGATGCCTCGGGGCGTCGCGCGCGCGGTGCCGCGAAGGTTCAGGACCTTCAGCGCGCCGGTGAGGATGCCCTCGTGGTACGCGGGCGGCAGCATGTCCCGGCGCATGTGCAGGGTGCCGGAGGTGGGGCCGGTGGGGACGTAGTCGCGGCTGCCGTAGCTGACGGCCGCGCTGTAGCCCATCTGCACGCCGGCGAAGAGCTTCTGCGGGTCTCCGCGGGAGATGATTCCGAAGATGAGCATGCCCGGCCCGGTGGAGAAGCGCGCCACGTCCCGCTCGCCGCAGGCGTGGAAGACGGCGGCCTCGGGGCCCACGCTCAACTCGAGGACATCCGCCGCGCGGTAGAGCAGCGTCAGGAAGTCCCGCGCCGGGTAGGTGAGCAGGTCCGAGTACGCGGCCGTCAGCGCGTCCGCGCGCACCGTCTCCAGCCCCGCCAGCCCCGCGTGCTGCTGCACGAGGCTGAGCACCGACTTGAAGAACAGGCCGCGCACCGAGTCACCGGATTGCACGGCGTCGAGGCGGGCCGCGAGCTCCGTCTTGTTGGACGGCATGGGGTGACTCCTCACACCTCGTCGAGGAGCATCGGGGCGAAGCCCGCCGCGTCACACGAGGCCAGGACATATCGTACGCCGCCGCGCTCGCCCGTGAAGCCCGCCGCGATGCCCCCCGCGTGCAGGTGGCCATAGACGCACACCTTCGGCTGGAAGGCCTCGATGGGCTCGCTGAAGGCGGTGGCCTTCTCGTTCGCGTACACCGGCGGGAAGTGCACCGCCACCACGCGCACCAGGGGCGTGGCGCTGGCCGCCTCCTTCTTCTTCGCGTCCTCCATGGAGGCCGTGAGCCGGCGCGTCTCGCGCTCCACGTAGCCGGTGTCCGCCGCCTCGTCGCCCATCTCCCCACCCGGCATGGGCGGCGCTTCGGGCGCGGTCCACAGCCGGCTGCCCGCAATCACCCAGGGGCCCATGACGACGGCGTTGTTGTGCAGGAAGCCCTCCAACGTGCGGAACGGCTCCAGCAACTTGCGCAGCTTGGAGGCGGAGTCGCCCCACCAGTAGTCGTGGTTGCCGCGCACCAGCACCTTGCGGCCCGGCCGCGCGTCCAGCCACGCCAGGTCGTCCATCACCTCGTGCGCCCGCGTGGCCCAGGAGATGTCCCCGGCGACGATGACCACGTCCTCCGGGGCCACCCGTTCGTCCCAGGCGCGCTGCAGCGGCAGCGGGTGCTCGTTCCACCCGAAGCGGTGCATGTCCTTGTTCCGGGTGGAGGGGAGGTGGGTGTCGCCAATTCCGAAGAGCCGCATGGGCCTCCTCATAGCGGAAGCCCCGGTCCCTGTCGGCCCCTGAGTCCCTGGGACTCGCGGGCCTTCATTCGACGAAACGATGCATGCGTCCGGTGCTCCTCGAAAAAGAAAGTGCTCCTGGATTGAGGGTAAAATTGATTTACTTCTCTCTGTCTCAAAACACGTCACTGCGACACGGGGTGGCCAGTCGGGCGCTCGGCGGGGGGCGTCCCACATGTGGGAACCCCCTGATTCCAGCAGGTTGGCGGAGGCCATCGCTGGGGCGAAGGCGGATTTCTTGACGGTGGGGTGGAGCATGGATGCTCCACTCGGGTCTCCGGAAAAGAGGTGCTCCCCGCGAAATCGTGGCTGGCATGCATGGTGCTGGGGGTCCGCTCCCTGCGCCGCTCCCGTGGATGGGGGCGACCGTGGAGCTGCTGACCCCCCTTCAAGGAGTTTCCATGCACGTGTTGCGCAAGACGTTCGCGGCGACGGCCGCGGCCATGGCGCTGTCCGCCTGTGGCCCCCAGCCCGAGGTGTCCCCGGAAGAGGCTTCCCCCGAGGCGCAGGTTCCCGCGGGCGTGGCGGATGACGCCGTCCGCGCGGTGGCCGACGCGGCCCGCCGCACGCCCAACGAGCTGGACGCGGTGTTCGCCAAGGCGGCGGCGGAGTTCAACGTCCCGGTGAGCCTGCTCAAGGCCATCTCCTTGGCGGAGACGCGCTGGGAGCACGTCCGGGGTGAAGAGGAGTTCGAGGGCCGCCCGGCGGCGTTCGGTCTGATGGCGCTGCGTGGCCAGGACATTATTGATGGCGCTGCCCTGGCGGGCGTGTCCGCGGACGCGGTCCGTGACGAGCCGCTGGCCAACGTGCGCGCGGCCGCCGCGCTGCTGTCGAAGCACGCCGACGCGGCGGGCATCGACCGCGGGGACCTGGGCGCGTGGGCCCCGGTGGTGGTGCGCCTGACGGACATCTCCGACCCGGACATCCAGGCGCAGTACATCCACAACGAGGTGTACGCGGCGCTGCGCGAGGGCGCGGGTGCCTTCACGCCGACGGGCAAGGTGGCGGTGTCGCTGGAGGCCAGCGACGTGGAGGCGAAGTTCGCGCTGCCGACGGCGCAGGCCCTGAACGTCGTGGACTACCCGGGCGCCGTCTGGAGGACGTCACCCAACTTCAATGCGCGTCCGTCGGGCATGCTGCCGCAGATGATCATCATCCACACCTGCGAGGGTGGGTACTCCGGGTGCGTGAGCTGGCTGTCCAACTCCGCTTCGGGCGTGAGCGCGCACTACGTGGTCAACGAGACGGGCAGCGCGGTGACCCAGCTCGTGCGCGAGTCGAGCCGCGCCTGGCACATCGCCGCGGCCTACCAGCCGAGCCTGAACAACAATACGAAGCCGGGGCTCGGTGGCCGGTCGACCAACGACTTCTCCGTGGGCATCGAGCACGGCGGCTATGCCAGCACGACGAATTTCGACACGCGGATGATTACGTCCTCCGCCAAGCTGTCGTGTGACATCACCCGGGGGCACAACATCCCGCGTGACCGGTACCACATCGTGGCGCATGGCCAGCTTCAGGCGAACCGCTCGGACCCGGGCGCCCACTGGCCGTGGACCTCGTACATCAACCAGATTCGGAGCGAGTGTGGTGACGGCGGCGGTGGTGGCACGTCGGCCATCATCGTGGACAGCAACAACGCCAACAACAACGCCAGCCTCGCCACCTTCTCGGCGCCCGCGACCAGTTGGACGCGTGGCACCTTCGCCGGCAACTACGGCGGCGACTACTACTTCGCGAACGTGGCGCCGGTTTCCGAGCCGGCCGTGTTCCGCTTCAACCTGGCCGCGGCGGGGTCGCGGACCATCCAGGCCTGGTGGCCGGCGGGCACCAACCGCAGCACGTCGGCGCCCTTCATCATCAACCACACGGGTGGGGCCACCACGGTGAGCCGGAACCAGCAGATTGACGGCGGCAAGTGGGTCACGCTGGGGACGTACAACTTCGCCCGGGGCTGGAACACGGTGCAGTTGAGCCGTTGGACGAGCAGCGGTGAAGTGGTCATCGCGGACGCCATCCGGGTGCAGTGAGGTGAGGATGCAGGGCCTTGAACGGCTGCAACGTTCCTGGCCGTGGCGGGCGCGGTGGTTGACCGCGCTCGCCGTGCTCGGTGTCGGGTGCTCCGGCCGGTGTGGCGGGGCGTCCGACGCCGGGACGCTGTCGAAGGAGGAGGCTCGCGCCATTCCGGGCGCGGTCATCTTCTTGTCGGAGCGGGCGGGGCAGAAGGATGTCTGGAAGGTGAGTCCGGAAGGGGTCGAGACGCGACTGACGGATGCCGAGGAGGACGAGTTTCCCGGTCCCCTGTCGCCCGACGGCAAGTCCCTGGTCGTCATCACCGCGACGGAGGTGGAAGGGCTGCACCGTTCGCAGATTCGCGTGATGCCCCTGGATGGCAAGGGGCCGGCGGTGCCGCTGCACGCGCCGCGGGCACGCGCGCGAAACGTGAGCTGGGCGCCAGACGGCACCTGGCTGGTGGCCGAGTCCGACGCCGAGGGCTTCAGCGACGTGGTGAAGCTGGTGCCTCGAGAGGGTGTGCCCGAGGTGCGCCTCACGCAGGTGCCGCAAGGCTGCTTCGAGCCGCAGATCTCCCCGGACGGCAAGGAGGTGGCCTACGTCTGCAGCCGCGAGGGCGACCCCGAAATCTACGTGGCGAAGGCGGACGGCAGCGGCGAGGAGCGGCTCACCCACTTCCACATGGAGGACCGCCAGCCGAAGTGGAGCCCGGATGGGGTGTGGCTCGTCCTCGTCAGTGACCGCGAGCGCAAGGACCGGCTGTTCTTCCTGCGGCGGGACGGCTCGGAGATGCGCCCCGTGTCGGGTGAGCACTACGCCGGCGAGGAGCGCGAGGCGGCCTGGAGTCCGGATGGAAAGCGGCTGGCCTACGTCACCCGTACTCCGGAGGGGCTCGCCCGCATCTGGGTGGTGCCGCTCGCGGGCGGCGCGCCAGTGGCCCTGACGGACGGCAAGCACCGGGACGACATGCCCGCGTGGAGCCCGGACGGGAAGTACCTGGCCTACGTGTCCGAGCGCGAGGGCAACGCGGACGTGTACCTCATGCGAGCGGACGGCACCGGCCAGACGCGGCTCACGAGCGCGAAGGGAGCGGACTGGCTCCCGCTCTGGACGGCGACGCGCTGAGGGCGGAGCCGTCTCCCGCCGCCGGGTCCCGGTCATCCGGGGCTCGCGGCGGGGGCGGCGGCTCTCCCGGGGGCTCCACGGGCAGGCTGAAGCTGAAGGTGGAGCCCTGGCCAGGCGCGCTCTCCACCCAGATGCGGCCGCCGTGGGCCTCGATGATGAGACGGCAGATGTAGAGCCCCAGGCCCAACCCCTTCACGTCCACCGTGCCGCCCTTGCGCGTGCGGTAGTACTTGTCGAAGACGTGCGCGGCGTCTTCCTCGGTCAGGCCGGGGCCCTGGTCCTTCACGGACACCACCACCTGGCCCTTCTGGAGCTGGGCGCGCACGGTGATGGGACCCCCGTCCGGACTGTACTTGGCGGCGTTGCTCAGCAGGTTGGCGACCACCCGCTCCAGCCGCGCCGCGTCCACCCAGACGGGCGGCAGCGCTCCCTGCACCTCCAGGTGGAAGCGCTCGCGGGCGTCCGGGGGCACGTCGCGCTCCATCACGTCGTCGAGGAAGCGCACCAAATCCCGAGGCTCCCGGCGCAGCGTCTCTCGCTGGGACTCCAGCCGCGAGCCTTCCAGCAGCTCCTCAATCATGGCGCTCATCCAGGTCACGCTGCGCTGGATGGACTCCGTCATCGTCTCTTCCTGCTCCAGCTTGCGTTCGCGCAAGGCGCGCCGGAGCAGCCCCACGCGCAGGCCGATGGTGTGGAGCGGATTGCGCAAGTCGTGGGAGATGAGGCTGACGTACTCCTCGCGCAGTTGGTCCAGCTCGTGGCGCGTCGTCACGTCCTGCAGCGTGCAGACCACGCCTCGCACCGAGCCGTTGAAGCCATGGACGGGGGCGGCGGTCACCAGCACGGGCAACCTGCGGCCGTGGGGCTGCTCGATGAGGTATTCCTCGGGACCGACGAGCCGTCCCGTGGTCATGGCCCGGACGATGGGCCGGTCCTCCGTGCGCACCAGGTGGCCCTCCGCGGTGAGCAGGGGCGGGTGGTATCCGGTCTGCTCCGTCCCGTGCGGTGTGCTGCCCAGCATCGCCTCCGCCACGGGGTTGGCCACCAGCGTGTCCTTGCCGGGCTCGGCGAAGAGGATGCCCACGGGGGTGTGGTTCAGCAGCCCGCGGTAGCGCGCTTCGGACGCCTCCAGTTCCAGGCTCGCTTGCAGGCGCCGGGCTTCAATGGCGTCCAAGGCCCGCGCGGACAGGAGCACGAGCGCCGCGCCGCCCACGCTGACGAGGGTGGCGAAGATGGGGAGCTTCGCCTCCATGTTGATGGCCTCCGTGTCCCGCAGCACCATCAACACCATGCCCAGCAGCGAGGGGCCGAGCAGCGCCATGGGCACCAACCGACGCGCCACGAAGCCGCCGAGCGAGTCGCGGGTGATGCGGCTCACCAGTCCCTGCTCGGGCCGGGCGCAGAGGGTCCCCACCCCCAGGAGCGTCATCGTCAGCGCGGTGGGCAGGCCCATGCTGCGCTCGGCGAGGAACGGCAGGGTGCCCACGATGAGCAAGGGGCCCATCAGCAGACCGTTGAGGCCGAGCGTCGAACTCACCAGCGACAACACGACCAACGTGTCCCGGAGGCGCACGAGCCGGAGGTTGTTCAGCAGCAACAGGGCCAGGCCCAACAGCATCGTGCAGGTGGCGGTGAGCGGGGACGGCCTGGGCAGCGAGGAGGTGTGCTCGCCGAGCAGGTGAATCACCAGTCGCTCCAGCCCCGCATCCCAACCCGTCACCTCCCGGAGGAGGTTCAACGCGCCAATGACCATCGCGACGAGCGCGCAGGCGATGGCCAGGGGCTCTCGGTGGCGGAAGGGACGAGCGACCAGCCGCAAACCCAGCGCGGTACCGCCAAACACCATGGCGATGCCCGTCACGGGCGTCATGGGGATGCCCGCCACGCCGGGCCTCAGCATCTCCATGTCCAGGGCCCAGCCCAGCAGATACAGGATGCCCACGAGCGGAGCCCCCAGCGCGGCGAGCCATGACATCCCACGGGCCATGGCGGCGCTGCGGCGCTGAGGTCTCCAGTACGCGTTCATCGTGGCGTCCCCCCAGGAACGCACCGGGCTCCTCCCGCGACACATCCGCCCGAGGTCCCCCGTTCGAGACGCTCCCTCTAGAAATGCGTCGTGCCCCGACTTCGTGGCATTGGACGCGAGGGCGGCGCGGCGATGGGGGACGACGGTTGGGCGTGCCGCCACTCCCACGGAACATGGGGGCGGCCCCTGTCCGGAGCAGCCGCTCCCGAGCAGCCGTGACGTGGGTGGGTGGCCCGGCGCCGCGTGGGCGGGCTAGGGAGGCGGGTAGAGGCCAGGATGGACGGTGAGCACCATCCCCCACCCAGGTGCCACGCCGACGTTGCGTGGCACATAGGCCTCCATCCCCGTGACGGACAGAAGGAAGGTGTCCGCGTCCACGCCCGAATGGACGTAGACGAACAGGCCCTGCGGCCCGGTGCCTTCCTGGCCCGAGGCGGCGAGGTCGGCGGAGGGGTAGTAGATGCGCCCGGCCAGGTCCTCGCGGTCAGGGGTCAGCCTCGCGCCGGACACCGGCTGGCCGGCCGCATCCACGACGCGGCCCAGCACGAAGCCCGCGTCGCGCAGCGTGGCGGCCAGGTTGCCCGTGTGTCCGCGGATGGCGCTTTCTCCCACGGCGGTGCTGAGCGCGTCGTGGAAGGCTTCCGGTACGCCCCACACCCGGACGTCGACGAGGTCCGTGCGGGGCCGCGCGCCCGTGAAGGCGGAGTCGTAGATGAGGGTGTGCGAGCGCACGAGCCCGGCGGCCTCGAGCCCGGCGGTGAGGCTCAGGTGCATCTCGCGCACGGGCACGTCGCTCACGGTGAAGGAGCCATCCTCGGAGACCGGTGAGGTGCCGAAGGTGGCGTTCGGGTCGTTCACCGCCAGCCGCAAGGGCTCCGCGAGGGTGACGGGCGCGGCGTTCAGCGAAGGCGCCGCCAGGCCGCGGGCGTCGAGCCATTGCTGCGCTTCGGGCAACAGCGCGGCCTTGCCGGTGACGCCGATGCGGAGGTTGTCCAGGTCCACCGTTTCGGCGTCATCGGTCTGGAGGCCCGGGTCAGGTGTGGTGTCGCCGGGGCCGCAGCCCGGTGAGAGTCCCAACAGGACACAGGAGACCATCAGGAGAGGACGCTTCATCGCGGGCAAGGTCGTCATGGCCCTGCGGGGCGGCAATCCACGCCGCGTCCGGTCCGTCCCCAAGTCGACGCCTCGGCACGGCGGCCGGCGTGCGCCGAGGGAAGTGCGCTGTCCGAAAAACACCAACGCCGCGCCCCGGGGAGGGACGCGGCGTCTGTGTCGGGGCGCTCGCCCCCTCGGGTGCGTGTTCGCGGCAACCCTCGCCTGTCGCCGCTGCGTCGAGGGGAACGGTGCTACCGCTCCGGATGCGTGTTCGTGGCAACCCTCGCCTGTTGTCACGGTGCCGAGGGGAACGGCGTTAACCGCCCCGGATGCGTGTTCGCGGCAACCCTCGCCTGTCGCCGCTCGTCGAGGGGAACGGCGATACCGCTCCGGATGCGTGTACGTGGCAACCCTCGCCTGTTGTCACGGTGCCGAGGGGAACGGCGTTAACCGCCCCGGATGCGTGTACGTGGCAACCCTCGCCTGTTGTCACGGTGCCGAGGAACCGTTGCCGCGGTGGTTCCACGGTGTCGTTCAGGCGCAGGGCGCGGTCATCGCCACGCCCGCCATTCCGCACCGTGGATACGCGTCGCCGTGCTCAGCGCCAGCGGCTGCCGCCGCTGCCACTGCTACCGCTGCTACCGCCGGAAGAGCGTCCGGACGGAGCCGAGCTGGAGCCCGACGACTTCCCTCCGCTGCCGGAGCTGCCACCGCCGCGGTTCCAACCACCGCTGGACCCGGAGCTGCTGGGGCGGCTCGACCCGGAGCTGGTGGACCCAGAGCTGCTGCTGCGAGAGGGCGAGCTGGTGGAGCTGGAGCTGCTGCCGCGCGGGGGCGAGCTGCTGGAGCCGGAGCTGCTGGAGCCAGAGCTGCTGGAGCCAGAGCCGCTCCCCCAGCGACTGCCGCTGTTGCCGCTGGAGCTGTCGTTGTCGTCATCCCGAGACGACGCGCTGGGCGTGGAGCGTCCGGCGGGAGGGTTGCTCGTGGAGGAGCGCCCAGCGGGAGGGTTGTTCCACCCGCTCCCCGAGTTGCCGTTGGAGGACGAGCCACTGGGCGGCCGGCTCGGCGCCACGTTGTTGCTGGGGCGGTTGTTGGTGGCGGGACGGCTTCCCCACCCGCTGTTGCCGTTGTTGTTCGGGCGGCTCGGCGCGTTGTAGCCGCTCGAGTTGGTGCCACGGGGAGGCCGCGTGCCCCACCCGGCCCCACCCGGAGGCGGACGGCCGCCGCTGTAGGTATTGCCAGGGCGGACCGGCGCGACGCCAGGCCGGTTGGGGCGTGCTCCCGACGGGCGGACGTAGCCGTAGCCCGCGGACGCGCTGTGCGTGCGGCTCCACACGTAGCCGCGGTTGCGCTCGTAACGGTAGAGGTTGCCCACCGTCGGGTAGTAGTCGTGGGAGTGGCGCCCGTGCAGGTTGCAGAGGCCGCCGTGCGCGTGGGGGTGGTCGTTCCAGTACCAGACCACGGAAGGGCCACTGTAGTAGTACGCGTTGTCCGAGTACGCGTAGTACGTCGTGGCCGGCTGATAGTCGTGGACGTGCAGGTGCGAGTACGGGCACCAGCCGCCGCCGAAGTCATCGGGGATGGGGTGGTCGCTCGAGTAGCTGTACTCGATGACCTCGACGGGCGCGTGACGCGCCGGGCCGTGGACGTGGGCGACACAGCCAGTGCCCATCATCAGGGCAATCGGAACGGCAAGGGCGAGCAGGCGGCGCATGTGATGACTCTCCTGGGCGGGAGTGGACGGGCGAGACGTCCACCTTGCAGCCACGCGAGGGAGACGGACGGGCGCGCGGAAAATTCACACCCGGATGCAGTCCGACTCCAGGCACGCGCGCCCTCACGATAGCGTCCTTCGTCCTCTGGTGGACACCGCCCGGGTGGTGTAGGGGGAAATGTGCGTGCCAACCGTTCCGGACGGAGGCCGCACGAGGGGAGACGCAACATGGCGGAGACTGAGTTCGAGGCGGGCGCGAGCTGTCCGCTTCACCCGGCGTTTCAAGCGGTGGGCACCTGTACCCGCTGCGGCAACTTCATGTGCCGCACGTGCAGCCAGGGCGGCTCGCAAGCCTGGTGTCCGGCCTGCCTTGAACGAGAAGGCATGGGCCGGAGCTTCCCGCTCAACCGGGAGAACTGGAGCGTCGGCGGTCTGCTGGAGCTCTCCTGGGAGGCCTTCAAGCGCGAGTGGGTGATGCTCAGCGTGGGCGTGCTCATCTTCATGGCCGCGTCCTTCGTCGGGCAGGTGTTCTCACAAATCCTGTCCCTCATCGGCGGCCTGGTGGACAACGTCGCTGTCCTCGTCGTCGCCTTCCTCATCGGGACGCTGGGCTCCTATGTCATCCAGGGCGCGGTGACGCTGGGCTTCCTCCGGATGAGCATGGACGTGCTCAACGGACAGCGCGCGGACCTGGCGCGGATGTTCAGCCAGTTCGGCAAGGTGCCGGCCTACCTGGGCACGCTGGTGCTGTCCATCCTGCTCGTGACTCCGTTGCTGGTGCTCATCGTCGCGGGGTCGGTGGGCGCGGGCCTGGCGACGGGCTCGGTGTCCTGGTCGGAACTGGTGGCGATTCTTGACCTGCCCGAGGCCGAACTCGGTGGCGCCATCGCAGGGCTGCTGCCGACCTTCACGGTGATGGGCGTCACGGCCCTCGCGCTCTATTGCTTCCCGGGGGCGTGGCTGCTCACGCCGCTGGTGCTGCTCCAGCCCGAGCTGGCGCGGACGGACTCGCCCCGGGTGGTGGAGACGCTGCGTCGCTGCTTCGCCTATGCGAAGGGCGAGCGGCTGCCCATCGTGGGAGTCCTGCTGCTGGGAGGCCTGTTCATGTGCGTGGGCTTCCTGCTCTGCTGTCTGCCCGTGGTGCCCGCCCTGGGTCTGTTCCAGTTGATGCTGGCGGGGCTCTACCTGGCGCTCAGCAACAGCGCGGAAACGCGCTGAACCACGGGTCCACGGAAGGGCGCCCGCGTGGGATTCGCGGGGCCCTGGGACGTGCGGCGCTTCAGTGGACGACGCGCTCGGGCGAGCCCGAGCGGGGCACGGACACCTTGCCCAGGCACGCGAGGACGTGCTCGCGGTACTCGGACAGCTCGCGCAGGCCGCACAGCATCCACCGGCCGCCGATGACGAGCGTGGGCACGCCGCGCACGCCGCGGTGGGTGGCGTCCCGGTGCTCGTCGAGGATGAGGCGCCGCGTCTCCTCGGAGCGGAAGGCGGCGGAGAACTCGTTCATCGCCAGGCCCACGCGCGAGGCCAGCTCGAACACGACGTCCGGGCGGGACACGTTGACGCCCTGCTCCAGCGCGGCGCGCTGCATGGCGCGGGCGAGGAACGCGCGCGCCTGCGGACCCTGGAGCCGCGCTGCTTCGAGCGCCGCCAACGCCGGCACGCTGGTGCGCGGTGGATCTCCACCGAGCCACAGGTCCGTCGACAACATGCGCGCGGCGGCGTCGGGCTCGCGCCGTGCGCGTTCGACTTCCTCCACCAACGCGCGTTGTTCTCGCGCGGTGGGCAGGACGTCGTGAACGCGCAGGGGATAGGGCCTGACGCTCCAGCGAACGGCGTCGCCCAGCTCCTGGCGCAGGACATCCAAGCGCAGGTCGGCGAGGTAGCACCAGGAACACAGCACGTCCTGGTAGACGGTGATCTGCAGCGGCTTGTGCAGCGTTTTCATTTGAGGGCCGCCAGATTAGAGGGCCACCCACGTCGCTGCCAACTCCCCAAGACAGATGGTCCGCGGAGGCATTCCTGAGTTCCTGAGGAGCATGCAAGGTGGCTTGCCCCGGCTGTGCGTTTGCTCGAAAGCAGGCGAGCAACCTCACACGGCTGGGGTCGTGCTCACCCGGTTCGCTTCGCCGCGGCGTAAGCCAGCGCGTGGTCGATGATTTCGCCCGCGATGTCGCCGCGCGTCGCGCGCTCCAGTCCCTCGAAGCCAGGGCTGGAGTTGATTTCCATCAGCCGGGGGCCCGCGCGGCCCTCCAGCATGTCCACGCCCGCGACCTCCAGGCCCACGATGCGCGCGGCCCGCACGGCTGCTTCCACGTACGCCGGCGCGAGCTCGATTGCCTGCCCTTCACCGCCGCGGTGGATGTTGGAGCGGAACTCGCCCGTCTTGGCCTTGCGCCGCATGGCGCCCACCACGCGGTCGCCCACGACGAGGGCCCGCACGTCCCGCCCCTCGCTCTCCGCGACGAACTCCTGGAGCACGATTTCCTGACCCAGGTCCCAGAAGGTGTCGAGGATGGTCTGCACCTCGGGCAGCGTGTGGGCAATCATCACGCCCACACCCTGGGTGCCCTTGATGAGCTTGATGATGACGGGCAGCCCGTTGACCTCCTCCACCAGCCGGCGCACGTTGCTGCGGTCGTGCGCCATCACGGTGCGAGGAATGTCCAACCCGGAGCGTGACAGGTACTGGAGCGCGCGGAGCTTGTCGCGGCTGCGCGCGATGGACGTGGGCGGGTTGAGCACCGGCACGCCCATCATCTCGAAGTGGTTCACCACCGCCAGGCCGTAGGCGGTGATGGACGCGCCGATGCGCGGCACCACTACGTCCACGCCGCGCACCTCCACGCCGCGGTAGGTCATGCGCGGCGCGCCCTGCGCGAGCAGCAGGCAACAACGCAGCGTGTCCAGCACCAGGGGACGATGTCCCCGTTCACGAATGGCCGACACCAGCCGCCGCGTGGAATAGAGGGAGCGCTTGCGGGACAGGATGACGACCGTCCGCTTCGCACGCGCGCGGCGTGTGGGCCGCTCGGGTGCCTGGGACCCAGGCAGGACCGGGGCCTTCTTCGGCTTCACTTTTCGCGAGGGCATGGACGGGGCGCGGGAGCCTATCACGGACGCCCGCGGGGGGCGGGCCTCATGGGAGGCCTTTGCTATCCTCGTGAGCAGATGAGTGCCACCCCCCTGCACCCTGACGACATCCACACCAGTCCCGGCGACGTCGGAGAAGACCCGAACCCCGCTTCGTTGTTGAGCGAGACGCTCGTGGTGGACTCGCGCACCACGGTGAAGCTCCACAAATGCCGCTTGTCCGTGTCCTCCGGACCGGACACCGGCCGCTCCGTCGTGAGCGAGAAAGAACGCCTGCGCTGCGGCGCGCATCCCGGCAACGACCTGGTCCTGGTGGAGGACCGCACCGCCAGCCGTCACCACTTCGAAATCCAGTTCACCGAGCGCGGCTACCTGCTGGTGGACCTGGGCTCCACCAACGGCACCTTCCTGGATGGTCGCCGCATCGAGCGGGCCTACCTGTCACCGGGCTCGCAGATTCGCGCGGGCTCGTCGCTGCTGACGTTCGCGCCGCTCGACGAGGAGGTCACCATCGAGCCCGACCGCGAAGGCGAGCTGTGCGAGATGGTGGGGCAGAGCGTGAAGATGCGGCAGATATTCGGCCTCATCAAGAAGATCGCCCCCATGGACGTGTCCGTCATCATCCAGGGCGAGACGGGCACGGGGAAGGAGCTGGTGGCGCGCGCCATCCATGAGCTGTCCGGCCGCACCAAGGGCCCCATGGAGGTGCTGGACTGCGGCGCCATCCCGCCCAACCTCATCGAGAGCGAGCTGTTCGGACATGAGAAGGGCGCCTTCACCGGCGCGGTGAGCGGACGGCCCGGCGCCTTCGAGCGCGCGCACGGCGGCACCATCTTCCTGGACGAGCTGGGCGAGTTGCGGCTCGACCTGCAACCCAAGCTGCTGCGCGTGCTGGAGAACCACGAAGTGCGGCGCGTGGGTGGCAACGACGTCATCGAGGTGGACTGCCGCGTCATCGCCGCCACCAACCGCGACCTGATGAAGGAGATTCAAGGCGGCGGCTTCCGCGAGGACCTCTACTTCCGCCTGTCCGTCATCACCATCCAGCTTCCGCCGCTGCGCCAGCGCCGCGACGACATCCCGCTCATCCTCAAGCGCGCGCTCGCGGACCCGGAGGTCGTCGGCAAGCACGGCAAGAAGCGCTTCTCCGCGGAGTCCCTGGGCCTGCTGATGTCGTACTCGTGGCCCGGCAACGTGCGCGAGCTGATGAACGTGCTGTCACACGTCCTCACGTTCAGTGAGGGCGAGGAGATTCAGCCCGTGCACCTGCCGCCCCGCGTGCGCGGCCAGGTCCGCGAAGGCCCGCTGCCGTTCAACGAGCACCTCTCCTTCAAGGACGCCAAGGAGCAGTTGCTGGAGAACTTCGAGCGCGAGTACGTCACCAGTGTTTTGACGCGCTGCGAAGGGAACTTGTCTCGCGCCGCCCGGGAAAGCGGGCTTCACCGAAAGTCGATTGAAAGGCTGGTAAAAAAGTACCAGCTCGACACAAAGGGGATGAAGTCACGATAACCCCCAGGCGAGCGGACGGCCGTTGTAACTCGGTTGTTTCACGCCAGAAAAACGCGGTTGTCGCAGAGCCGTGTTCTCCTGCGGGGGATGAGCCGAACGCCCCGTCAAGTTGACGTATGTCCGATCAGGATTGAATCCCCGGAACATACGCTCGCCATGAATTCACTGCGCCCGAGCGGCGGGAGACAGTCCGGCCAGGCGATGGTGGAAGCGGCTTTGTCGCTTCCGCTCGTCGTGTTCCTGGTGTTGGGCACGCTGCAGCTTTTCTTGATGCTCCAGGCCCGCGTGCTGGCTCAGTACGCGGCCTTCCGCGCGACGCGCGCTGGCAGCGTCGCCCACGGCGAATGCGAGCGGATGACCCACGCGGCCATTCTCTCGCTGCTGCCTTCGTTCCACTCCTTCATTGGCGTGTCCACGCCGCGGATTGGCGGAGAGCATGGCGGCGGGGCCGGCGCGCCGGAGCGGCTGGCGCGCGCCTTCGCGCAGCGCCGGGAGAACCGTTATCAGGCGGGGCTGGATGGTGTTCACACCGGCAGCATCGTGTGGATCAACCGCAGCCTGGCGGGCGGCGGCGTGGACAGCCCGCAGGACCGCGAGTTCGACGAGCCCGGCCACCTGCGGCGCCTCGAGGTGCGGCTCATCTACTGGTACCCCATGCGCATCCCGTTCGCGAACTGGGTGATGTCGCGGATGTTCCTCGCGCAGATGGGCATCCAGGACTACACGGCGGCCAACCCGCTGATGATGGCCGAGCGTCAGGCGAACTGGGGCCCCGGCGAGTTCAGCAACCCCTACGAGCTGGCGGCGGATGTCCGGACCGAGCTGTCGACCCGCGTGGGGCGCCGCGAGTACGTGTTCCCCATTGAAACCAGCTTCACCATGCGGATGCTGACGCCCGTGAAGGCGCGCCACTTCGCCACCATGGACTGTCCCCGATGATGCCCAAGAACCCCCGTGGCCAGACGATGGTGCTGTTCGCACTGGGCATGTTGCTCCTGGTGCTGATGGTGACGCTGACGCTGTCCTTCTCCATGAAGGTTCGCGAGCGCATCGAGGCCCAGACGGTGGCGGACGCGGCGGCGTTCTCGAACGCGGTGGCCACCGCGCGCACGTTCAACAACATCGCCGTCATCAACCGCGTGCAGATCGCGCACGCGGTGGCGCAGGCCGGCGCCGCCAGCCTCGTGAGCTGGGCCAGCCTCTACCGCGCGCAGCTCAACGCCGCGAGCGACGGCTACAACAGTTGGGAGTGGGTCTACGAGCTCAACGTCTGGACGGGGTGCCCCTGCGCCTGGAAGAGCTCGTCGTGCGCGCGCCGCTGCCGCTGCGGCAACAAGGGCCTGAGCGACCTGGGCAAGCTGCAGAACAAGCTGAGCCGCGAGGACCGGCGGGTCAACCAGGTGTTCGAGCGGTATGAGCCCCGGTTCGCCCTTCAGATGCGGGGACATCAGCTCGCGCAGAACGCGCTCTACCTCGCGCAGCAGGCGAACTTCCAGGACCTGCGCAGCGCGTTGGACAACCAGCGCTTCGCCAACCAGATTGTCCGCAACGTGCAGCCTGGCGCCAATGCCACGGATGCCGCGTGGCAGGTCCCGCCCGTGGGCGGGGTGAACCGGGACGAACTCTCGGGCGGCATGGCCTGCACGGGAGGTGGCGCGGTCTGCGACATCCCGGCGACGGTGCAGCACGCGGTGCAGGCGGCCATGGGAAGCCGGGGCTTCTCGTTCGTCTCCGGGCGCTTCGACCTGCACTACATGGCCCACATGATCAACCTGTGGGAGCTCATCGAGGCGCCGGACATGGTGCTGGTGGAGGTGGCGACCTCGGGCACGACGCACTTCGGCAAGCCGGGCAAGGACATGCCCATGTTGCCGCCCTACGCCCCGGCCATCACCGCCGAGGACGAGGGCAGCATCCTCTACCTCTATGACCACGCCGGAAATGGCGGCGGCTCACCGTGTCCCACGATGGTGGGCGGCACGGAGAGCACGGAGGCCAGCCTCGTGTCGTCGGGTGGTTTCATGCCCACGCCGGAGCACCGCTGGACGGGTGGCAGCGACCCCAATCCCTACATGCGTCACATGCTGGCGCCCTGCCTCAACCCCGTGACGAGCTGCCCGGGCATCTGGCCGCTGTTCCTGGACTACAACCTCACCCAGCTCCTGGATGGCGGCGACAACAACTTCGGCCAGCCGAAGAACTTCGCCGTCGTGCAGCGCAACCTGCGCAGCCGGCGGCTCGACCCCTGGGACTATTCGTTCCGGTATCGCTTCGCCCAATCCGGCCCCGGGTCGGTCTACGACAACCGCAGCTTCCAGATGGCGGACGGCACGCCCAACGACGTGCAGACGGCCATGTCCACGGGCATCGCCTACTACCACCGTGGCCGGAGCATGGGCTTCAACCACTGGTCCGAGCCGCCCAACCTCCTCAACCCGTACTGGCGCGCCACGCTGGTGGCCGCGGACACGGATGAGACGGGACTCGATGACGCCGAGGCGACGCTGGGCATCAGCGCGCCCGCCGCGGCCCAGACGCTGCGCGCCCTCCGCGACGTGGGCTACAGGGGAATCCAATGATGAAGAAGACCCTTCGCGCCCGGCACGCGCGTGGACAGGCCATGGTGGAGACGGCCATTGGCGCCACGCTCTTCGTCACCATCGTCGCCTTCGGCATCCACTTCGCCGAGGTGGGCTTCCTGTCGCTGAAGGTGCAAGAGGCCGCCATCTCTGCGCTCTGGGATGGGACCCACGGGGAGATGCACCTGCTGCCGCTGAACTACGACCCGGCGGGCAACTCCATGCGCAACGCGGCGGGTGACGCGCAGGGGCGCTACGCGGACTTCAATGGCCTGTCCGCCACCACCGGTGCCGGGATTACGCAGGCGCTCACCACGGGCAGCGGCATGAACGTGAGCTGCGACATGGGCGCCGGCGTGGATTGGGGTGGCGCCGCGGTCACCCGCGTCGTGTACCGCGACAACGGCGGCACGCAGTGCCGCGCCCAGGCGACCTTGAGTGCGTGGCGGTTCCCCAGCTCCTTCCTCGACCAGGGGGAGTCCGGGCTCTACCAGGAGCGCAACATGGAGTCGCACCTGGCCAACTTCCAGGTCTGCGCGGTGGGCCGCCCCGTGGCGGGCCGGTGCGCTGGAAGCTTCTCCATGCTCATCGACGACTGGGGGCTGGCCGGTGAAGTGGAGTCCACGACCTGCAACATCCTGATGCAGGACCAGTTGATTCCGTGCACCAACGTCCCGCTCCACGCCACCGTCTTCACGACGTACACGCCCACCGTGATGGCCATTCCGGGCGCGGCCAGCATGCTGGCCGAGCAGGCGCTCTACATGAACCCGCTGCCGCCCACGGCCCTGGCCATGGTGGGGCTCGGGATGAAGGAGCGGACCATGTGGCTCAGCGCGGCGGGTGAGGACTCCTTGTTCACCCAGCTTCCTCCGCTGCGAGACCCGATTGGCATGGGCATCTGGAGCACCTCGCCGGGCTCGCTCCTGGGCGGACTCACCACGCTGCCGTACGGCCTTGGCTACCAGGCTCGCGAAGGCTGCTTCCTTGGGAAGGACTGCAACTGACATGACGTGCATCAAGGGATGGATTCGGTTGGCCCTCGTTTCGGTGGTGCTCTCCGCGCCCACCACGCTCGCGGCGGGCCGTACCCAATGTGACGCGGACTGCAGCACCGAGGGCGGCTCGGAGCTGTCGGCGTGCATGAGCAAGTGCCCGAACGCGGGACGGAACCAGACCTGCGCGTCGCGCTGTGCCAAGACGTTCAAGGAGAAGGTCGCGGCGTGTACCAAGCGCTGCCCCAAGGGCGCTCAGCCCGTGGCGCCCGTCGAGATTCCGATGGACAGCGGAGACGACGAGGGCAAGGTCATCGAGGTCGCGCCGGAGTAGCCACGACGGCCGCGTCTCGCGCGGCCGCTTCACGGAGTCAGGAATGATGCACGGACTGCGGGGACTCCTGGTGGGAGGGCTGGTGCTGGTGGGCATGGAGGCCCAGGCCCAGCGCATGCCCTTCACCTGGGATGTGCCGAAGGTGGTGGCGGTGGTGGACGTGCCGGGCACCATCATCTCCGAAGGCGTCCCCGTGCGGATGTCCGCCGTGCTGAGCAAGGAGAAGCCGGAGGTCATCGGGCAGCATCTGGTGTCCCGGTTTCGGGCGTGGGAGCTGCACGTCCCCAAGCAGGACCTGCAGCCCCAGTTGCTGCGCGAGACGATGATTACCGCGCTCGACACCAAGCTCTTCATTTCCTACACGGCCATCCTCCAGGCGAACCCGGACGGCACCACCACGGTGTACATGGGCGAAGCGAACCTGGGGCAGGGGCGGCTGCAATCGCAGTCCTCTGTCGCCCCCGTGTTTCCGGGCGCCTCCGACGTGTTGAACGCGGAGGCGGAGTCCTCGCGCACCGTCACCTATTCCGTCTCCGCCAAGCAGCCGGAGGTGGAGGCCTTCTACCGGGAGGAGCTGGGCAAGGCGGGCTTCCGTGAAGAAGAGCCCCGGCTGTTCCGCTCGCCGAACGACGAAATCAAGCTGACCTTCGTCGCCCCCCAGGAAGGCAAGCTGTCCGTGGTGGTGGTGCGAAGGACGGTCGCCCAGCAGCCCGTGAGTCCCACCGCGGATTGAAGCCCCAAACGGGGCGTGTTACGGCGCTCTCAATATGAGCGACACGCCCCCGAAGGAGAAGGACTTCAAGGACTCCGTCAACCTGCCTCGCACGGAGTTCCCCATGAAGGGGAACCTGGCGCAGCTCGAGCCTCGGATGCTCGGCTGGTGGGCGGAGCGAGGGATTTGGGGGAAGATTCTGGAGCAGAACGCGGGCGCGGAGCCCTTCGTCCTGCCCGACGGCCCGCCCTACGCGAACGGCCACCTGCACGCGGGCCACGCGCTCAACAAGGTCCTCAAGGACATCGTGGTGAAGTACCGGAACATGTCCGGCCGCCGGTGTGACTTCATCCCCGGCTGGGACACGCACGGGCTCCCCATCGAGCAGGCGGTGGAGAAGCGGCTCAAGGACAAGAAGATCGACAAGCGCACGCTGGCCCGCGACGCCTTCCTGGAGGCCTGCCGCGCCTACGCGCTGGAGTTCGTCGACATCCAGAAGGCCGAGTTCCAGCGCCTGGGGGTGTTCGGCTCCTGGGAGCATCCGTACAAGACGCTCGACTTCACCTACGAGGCGCAGGAGATCCGCGAGCTGGCCACCTTCGCCCGGCGCGGGATGCTCTACCGCCGCAAGAAGCCGGTGTACTGGTGCCTCTATGACCAGACGGCGCTGGCGGAGGCGGAGGTGGAGTACGAGAACCACACCTCGCCCTCCGTGTACGTGGCCTTCCAGGCCGGCCCGGAGCTGGCCGAGCGCCTGCCCTCGTTGAAGGGCAAGGACGTGGCCTTCGTCATCTGGACGACCACGCCGTGGACGCTGCCGTCCAACCTGGCCGTCGCCGTGAACCCGGAGTTCGAGTACGTCTTCTACCAGCTCGGCGAGCGCGTCATCTGTGTCGCCCGGGAGCTGCTGCCCAAGGTGCTGGCGGAGGTGAAGGCGGACGAGCTGGCGGTGAAGCACGTGGAGCTGCCCGGCGGCGAGGTGTCCGCGGCGGCGCTGGTGGACCCGTCGCGCATCCTCGCGTACGCGCGCGGCGAGGAGCTGGAGCACCTCACCTACCAGCACCCGTTCTACGAGCGCCGTGGCCGCGTCATCCTGGGCGAGCACGTGACGCTGGATGCCGGTACGGGCCTGGTGCACACGGCGCCGGGCCACGGTCAGGAGGACTACGAGGTCGGCCTCAAGTACGGGTTGGACATCTACAACCCCGTGCGTCCGGATGGCCGCTACGACGAGACGGTGGGGCCGGTGCTGGAAGGCCGGCGCGTGTTCGAGGCGAACCCCCTGGTCATCCAGTTGCTGGTGGAGAAGGGCGCGCTGCTCAACGGCGCCACGGACACGGTGGCGCACACGTATCCGCACTGCTGGCGCTGCCGCAATCCCGTCATCCTGAGTGCGACGTACCAGTGGTTCATCCCCATGGACGCGCCGTTCCACGGGACGCAGACGTTCCGGCAGGTGGTGCTGGAGCAGGTGGACAAGGTGCAGTGGGTGCCCTCGTGGGGGCACAGCCGCATCCGCGGCATGCTGGAGATGCGGCCGGACTGGACCATCAGCCGTCAGCGGACGTGGGGCGTGCCCATCTGCATCGCCTACTGCGAGGGCTGCGAGGAGGCGGTGGTGTCACCCGAGCTGATGGAGAAGGTGGCCTCCGCGGTGGAGAAGGAAGGCGTGGGCGTGTGGTACCGCACGCCGGTGAAGGACTTCCTGGGCGCGGACTTCCAGTGCCCGCGCTGCGGCAAGGGCGAGTTCCGCCGCGAGACGGACATCCTCGACGTGTGGTTCGACTCGGCGTGCATGTTCTCCGCGGTGCTGGAGAAGCGGCAGCGCATCCCGGCGGACCTCTTCCTGGAGGGCAGTGACCAGCACCGCGGCTGGTTCCATTCGTCCATGCTGGTGTCGGTGGGCACGCGCGATGTGTCGCCGTACAAGGCGTGCCTCACGCACGGCTTCGTGGTGGACGGCCAGGGCGAGAAGATGTCCAAGAGCCGCGGCAACGTGGTGGCGCCGGACAAGGTCATCCAGCAGTACGGCGCGGAGGTGCTGCGCCTGTGGGTGGCGGCCAGCGACTACCGCAACGACGTGCGCCTGTCGGACCAGATTCTCAAGGGCCTGTCGGAAGGCTACCGGAAGGTGCGCAACACCATCCGCTACGCGCTGAGCAACCTCTACGACTTCGACCCGGCGAAGCACACGGTGCCGGAGGCGGAGCTGCTCCCGCTGGACCGCTGGGCACTGGGCCGGCTGGCGGAGGTGGTGGCGCGGGTGCGCAAGGCGTACGAGGACTACGAGTTCCACCTCGTCTACGCGACGGTGGTGGACTTCGTCGCCGGTGACTTGTCGGCCGTGTACTTCGACATCCTCAAGGACCGGCTCTACACGTGGCGCGCGGACGGGCAGCCCCGGCGCGGCGCGCAGACGGTGCTGTACGAGGTGGCCTCGGTGCTGCTGCGGCTCTTGGCGCCGGTGATGAGCTTCACGGCGGAGGAGGCGTGGCAGACGCTGCCGGGCAAGTCCGCGGAGAGCGTCTTCCTGGGCGGCTTCCCGGCGGTGTCCACGAAGCTGGACCCGGCGCTGGCCGAGCGCTACGCGAAGCTCTTCGCGGTGCGAAGCGCGGTGCAGGGTGTGCTGGAGGCGGCGCGGCGGGACAAGCGCATCGGCGCATCGCTGGAGGCGCGGGTGGTGCTGACGGCGGAGGGCGCGGCGCGTGACTTCCTCCAGGCGAACCTGGCCGAGCTGCCGGGCCTCTTCATCACCAGCCAGGTGGAACTGGCGGACGTGAAGGGTGAGGCGGCGCAGGTGTTGGAGGTGGCGCAGGTGTTTGGCGAAGGCGTCCGCGTGACGGCCGAGGTGCTTCCAGCGCAGGGTGCGAAGTGCCCGCGCTGCTGGACGTACTCGGAAGCGGTGGGGCAGGGCGGTGAGGTCTGCCTCAAGTGCCGCGAGGCGCTGGCGGCGTAGCGAGCCGCAGGAGCGGCTCCCTCCCCGGCACATGTCCGGGGAGGGGGTGACGCGAACTCAGTTCGTGCACTCCGCCACGGGGCGGTCGATGGCCGCCTGGGAGTCGCAGTCCAGCACACTGGAGAGTCCCGTACGGGGCTCCACCATGATGAGGCTGCGGACCCTGTCTCCGGTGAAGTTGAAGCGGATGTTGCCCGGAGCGACGGCGTCCAGGGCGACCGCGTCATCGAGCGAGTCCCGCATGCAGCTCAAGTCATTCGGGAGCACGGGGCGTCCATTGCCGGGCATGAAGCAGAGCCCGTGAATCGCCGTGGCGTTCATGGTGCGGGGAACGTTGATGTCCTGGCCCAGCTCGCTGCAGCAGTCCGGCCGGGTGCGGCATGTGGCGTTCTCACACCCCATCGTGGGACAGCTCGCGTTGTCCCAGGTGTTGCCGCAGGTGAGCTGCTCCCAACGCGCAATCGTGCGCGTGGTGCCGTCCTGCTGGTCGATGTTCTCCACGACGATGCGGACGGGCTGATTGGTGGAGATGGCGCGCTGCCGGGCGCGGAGCGCGGAGGCCCACAGCTCGCGGGTGGCCTCGTTCTCCCGCTGGCGGTCGACGGAGCCCTGCATCGACAGCACGGCCATCGAGGCCATGAAACCGATGATGGCCACGGTCACCATGACTTCCAGAAGCGTGATGCCTCGTACGTGCCGCATGTTTAGGTTTCCGTCAGGCGAGGCAGGAGTCCACCCGCCGCGAAGTTTCGGAGTGTGACCCGAAAGGTGAACGTGCGCCGCTTGTAGCCATCGATGGGAAAACCTTCCGCGTCGAGGGCCATGGGCAGGGCCGGGTTGAAGGCGTCACGGTCCTGCTTGGCCGTGCGGACGGTCAAGGTGACCTCGACCTCTCGGACCCGCTGCCACAGCCGGTCGCGCAGTTCCTCGGGAGTTCCCGGTGGTGCCAGCTCGTGTTCGGGGTGCAATTCGATGGGACACGTATCAATCGTGCATTCATCGATGGGGTTGGGCCGGCCGTTCGCGACATCAGGGAACCATCGGAGGACGCCAAGGGGCGGGGCGACCGACGTGACCGCGAGCCGCACCTTGAGGCGCTCGACATCGCGGCTGACCACCACCCAGTCCGCCGCACCCGGGGCCAGGTACTCCAGCGCGGGCGTTCCGCCCGCCCAGTTCACCCGGTAGGACGCGCTCTGGGCCCGCATGATGAACCAGGAGCTTCCGCCAGTGGGGTCATCGTTCCAGAAGTTGCCGGAGGGCGCGTCGGAACAGGGACCGAAGGTTGTGTTGTCCGCCCCCATTCCCGGTTCAACCGTGACGCGTCGTGTCCCCGAGTCGACTCCAGTGACACGCAGATGACAGGCCAACTGGCGGTTGGGGTTCACCGCGAAGGCAGGGACGGTCGGGGTGGTGGTGGGCTGCAGGAGCGTGGAGGGATTGAGCGCCGTGCAGTACACCTGCGACGATTCGCGCACGTTTGGGAAACTGCAGTTTTGACTCTGGAGTGTCACCATCCCGCGCGTATCGCCCCAGTGAAGCTGAAGGACGTCGGACGTGAAGGCCGCGTAGTCAGCCGGAGGCAGGGCGAAGTTGGGGTCCGCGAGAAAGGGGCGTGTCACCACCGCCGTGGACAGGTCTGGCTCGGTCCACACCTGAATCGCCGAATGCCTGCGCATGTCGTGGAAGTTGATGGGCGCGTTGCCCATCCCCGCGCCCGTGCGCATGAGGTCCGCGGCAAGCAGCTCCTTGATGGCCCGGCCCGTCGTCTGGGCCGTCATCGTCTGCTCCTCGAAGAGGGCACGCCGCTGCATCTGGGTGGCCGCCATCAGACCCACCGCGAGCACGATGATGCCAATGGCGCTCGCAATCATCACTTCGATGAGCGTGAAGCCGCGGGAGGCCCTGGAGGCCGCTTGAATGAAACGCGTTCTCACGGCGCCATCCTCGTCTGGAGCATCACCACCTGCCGGTCGCTTCGCTCCTGCTCACGCCAACTGACCGTGACCCGCACATGGGCGATGTTGCCCGCTGTGTCGGGCTCGCCGACAACGAGGTTCCGCGTGAGGTTCGCCGGAACGATGGACCCCGGCTCGATGGTGGCGGGCTGGGACGGTACGTCCACATCCACGACGACCTCGAATTCGCGTGCAACGACATCCGGGTCCGCGGGCGCCACGTTCCGGGTCTCCCCCGCGGTCGTCTGGAAGACGGTGAAGGTCCCGTCCAGGCCGACCAGGTTGATGCAGGGCGGATCCAGTGAACATCCCATCTGGGTGATGTTCTCCAGTGCCTGCTCGGCGATGAGCTGCGCCTGCGTGGCGGTGAGGCTGCGGCGGTTGGCATAGCTGGTCTGGGTGACGACCAGCATCGCCGTCGCGATGCCCAACATCAGGACGGCCATGGCGACCACGACCTCGAGGAGCGTGACACCCCGGGACTGACGCTTCTGCTGGGATGTCACTGCTGGATTCTCCCGTCCGTGCTGGGGGCGTAGATGAGCGTCTTCGAGCGGGCCATGCCGCCATTGGCGTTGCCGGTGTTCCACCGGCCATTGCCCTTGATCTGCACCTCTCCCAGCGCCGTGGGGATGATGAGGTGCCCGTCATGCACCAGGGGGGCATTCACGCCATGGCCACCGAGCGACTCGCTGCGCAGCGAAGGCGCGTTGTTGCCATCCGGAAGCAGCCCGGACTCGTAGTACCGGCCGCTTTCGGTCTCGCTCAGGTTGCAGATGTCCGCCGCCGCGCCCACGGCGGTGGTCGCGAAGACCTTGTCTCCCGCCAGCGCGACGCCACCCCAGACCGCCTGTCCCGGGTCCAACTGCTGGACCCACAGCGGGTCAAGCAGCGCGCAGGTCCCAGTCCCCATCGGGTCGATGTCCTCGTAGGCGAGCAGGTGATAGCGATAGTTGCTCTTGTCCGCCGGGCCGTCGGAGAACTCGTCGGGGTTGTCGCCCGTGCCGAAGTAGAAGCGGATCACCGGGCTACCGCTGTTCCGGATGACGCTCACGCCCAGGTTGGAGTGAATCTGCTGGTAGATGGGGTCCTGTCCCGTGGCGGCGTCCGGGTGGTTCGACAGGGTCACGGGGGCGCTCGCGACCTTGCAGGCCTTCACCTTGCGGCCCAGCGGCGCACTCGTGTTCACCTGGTCCAGGTTGATGCGGTAGACGCTGCCCGCGGTGGTGGGCACGTACATCACGTCGTAATTGCCGTCGCGATCGAGGTCGATCAACGCCGTCTCCGCGGCGATGCCGGAGCCCTGGTCCAGGGTGATGATGCCGGCCCTGGCGCCTCCGGGCGACGAGCCATAGTCGAGCGGCCGACCCGTCTTCATGTCGATGAGATAGAGCGCGCCGGCTCGGCTCGGCGAAGAAGGCGTGAAGTCGGTGCCCACGATGGTCGTCCACCGGCCCTCCGTCTCCGTTCCCCAGGTCAGGCGGCCAATCGACGGCGCATGGGTCGACCCTGAGTTGTCCGGGAGGTCGATGGTCGGGTCGGAGATTTTGGCGCTGGAGAAGGCCAGTTCCGTGGCGGGGTCCCGTAGGTTGAACTCCCACAGGGGCAACGGGTACCAGGGGTCGTTGGCGTTGGTGACGTCGAGCGCAACGACGACCGGGCTGTTCCTGCCCGAGGCACTCACGAGAACGGTCTTCGCGCCCTGGTTCTTCGACGCAGACGTCGCGCGAGTCCAAGGCTGTCTCTCCGGGATGCCGAAGTCCACGTTGGCGATGCTGGGCGACGCATCCATGGTGGGCCGGGGCAGATTGCCGGAGCCATTGAAGCGCACGTACAGGTTGCGGTAGCGCTCCAGCAACATGCGCGGCATGTACGTGAACAGGTCGGTTCCCTCGCCGTAGTTGCGGGGCGTGATGCCAGGCGAAACACAGCCGGCTTCCGCGGCGAAGTAGCCGCGCACCTGCGCCGTCGGGCTGCAAGCGTCGTTCGTCGAATTGCGGAACGCTCCCGCATCGAACGCGTGCAGGTAGCCGTTCATCGTGCCCAGGTAGGCCACGGTCGGCCGTTCGGCGAGCGGCTCCATGAAGTTGCGCCGGTAGTGGTCCCGTTCGCCAGCGCGGGTGCTCAGGGCCCAGGTGTCCATGTAGGGCGGGATGCTGATGGCGACCGTCGACATGTTGATGCCGCCCAGCGCCCACGGGCGCCGCTGCAGCGACGGTCCAGGGGTGTAGTGGTCCTCCCAGCCGTACAGCCACTCCTTCAGGAAGTTGCGGTCGTTGGTGTGGTCCGCGATGTGCTTGTCTGGCACGGTGATGGAGGGGGTGCCGCACTTGCCGTCGTTGTTGAGGTCGTAGAGGAACCGTCCGTTGTGCTCCAGGTCGCAGAGCGAGTCCGGGAAGAGGGGACTGGCGCTGCTGGTGTCCGACATCTCGTCCGCGATGGTGCTGCGGTCGCCCGCCGCGCTCATCGTGAAGAGCTTGCGCGTCATCGGGTCGGACGTGTGGCCATTGGTTCCGAAGGAGAGGGCCATCACCCGCCCCGCATCCCACTGCTGTTCGGCGGTGGTGACGCTGGGGTCCTCGGGGTCGTACAGCGAGCGGAAGAAGACGCGACCGCGGACGGTGAAGTCCTTCTGGCCGTCGTAGGCCCGGGTGCCGGGGCTGGGCATGCCGGTGTTGGGCCAGGTGCCTTCACGTCCCCACGAGCTGCCCGGCGTTTCGTTGATACCCCAGACGATGGCGTTACCCACCGTGGACGGCGAGGAGCGGGAGTAGCCACCGGCACGGACGGCCTGGTAGCCCACCTCGACGTCGTCGATGATGGGACGGCACAGCTCGTTGGGGCTGGTGATGTCCACCTTCCAGCAGAGCTGCGAGCCCGTGAAGCCCATGGCCATGATGTCCAACTCCACCTCCTGGGTGGGGGGCGTGGTGTCCGGGAAGTTCACCGGGAACCACGTGGGCGTGTTCGGATTTGGGACGCACTCGATGGCGCCGGAGTCGGGGTTCGGCTCGCAGACGCGGCAGTCCACCGCCAGTGAATAGGTGATGGTGGGCTCGGGACCATCCTCCGGCGTGCATGCGCCCGGGACGTCCTCGGAGAAGCAAGGGGCGCCGTTCGCGCACGTACGCGGTTGGGGGGCGAAGTCGTCCTGCCGCTTGAAGCGCACCTTCGTGATGACGAAGTCGTTGGCGATGTCGGGCGAGATGTCTCCGGACACGGTGGCCGAGCGCGTGCTTCCGCCGTTCTGCTTGTTGATGACGAACACGACGTCGTTGAAGTCGCGGTCACCGCCGCCGGGGATGTCCTCGAAGCCCAGAATCCAGCGGAAGGGGTCGGTGGTGGGCGCGCCCACGATGACGTGGGGCATGGGGTTTCGCACGCCCGGAGGCCGCGGAATCGTCACCTTCTCCATCGGCATCACGAGGTTGCCGAAGAGGTCGTCATTGGCGAGGCGGTAGAGCGTGGTGCCCCACTCCTCAATCGGTCCGTCCAGCCAGCCGCAGACGTACTCGTTGGTGCCCGCGATCTGGCAAGCCTGGGTCGGCGTGCTCGCGGGATTGTCCCGGTTGCAGCCTTCCAGGTACTGGCACCCGATGTTGCGCTCGGCGACCACGTCGCCGCCCTCGGGGTTCTGGTCCAGGTTCCAAGCGGACTTGGAGAAGAAGACGTTGATGGACGTGCGCAGGTGCAGTGCGCACCGTCCATTGGGGTCCTGCTTGAGGCAGGGATAGACGTAGCCTTCTCGAGGACCGTGGTTGTTATTGTAATAGGCGACGATGAAGAAGATGACCTCCTTGCCGCCCTCCACCATGCCCATGTCCACGGTGCGGTCATAGGCCGTGATACCGTCGTCGGGGTTGTTGGCGCGCACGAGGCCACGCGGGTCATAGCGGGACACGTCGTAGTCCGGGATGCCCTCGGAGAAGTGACCCCGGTCCTCGACCGGCGCGAGGTTCTGGAAGGTGTCCAGGCCGCCGTCATCGTCGGCGAGCAGGAAGACCATTCGCCCCAATCCCATGTGGCCGTTGGCCTCGGAAGGAGGCTCCAACAGGTTGGGAATCTGGGGGAAGAGTCCCCGGTCCGAGAACCTGTTGGGCTTCTGGGCCCACGGGATGGGGGCGGCGGGGTAGTTGGGGACGAAGGCGCCGATCTGATCGGTCCGGTTCCACGTGCCGCCAAGGCCCGGACGGGCATCCGCGAGGTCGATGTTCCTCACGAACGTGGCGTCGCAGTTCTGGTTCATGGCGATCTCGGGCTCGCTGTACTCCTCGCCACCCGACGTGAAGAGTCGCGTGCAACGCCGGGTCTGTCCGATGTACGGGCGCGCCTTCGTGCCGGTCCGAGGCGCGAGGTTGAACAGGTCCTCGTGCAGGTCGAAGATGCCGTTGCGGTTGGTGTCCAGCAGGTTGCCGTTGGCATCGACGTACCCGCGGTCGCGCAGGTCGTCCATGTAGAGGTAGCCGAGCGAGTGGGACGCGCCGGCGGACTCGTACACGTAGTTGATGGTGACGTTCTGGTCGAACGGGAACTCGATGAACTCGGAGTTCAGCGCCGTGCGGTTCGTGTTGAGTTGGAGCCGGGCGGGGCTGTCCGAGGTGATGAGGATGGTCGACTCCTGGATATCCAGGTTGTCGGTGCTGAACTCAGGCTGCTTGTTCTGGTCGAGCTGGTCTTCACACAGCCGGGCAGGGTTCTCCTGCGAGGTCTGTGCGTGCGCGAGCGGCGCGGTGAGCAGCGCGAGCGCGGCGAAGGTCCGAGAGAGGGTCCGCATCACTTCTTCCCCTGGGCGCGGCGGGCAGCATCATTCGCCTTGCGCTGTTTCTGGTCACGGCTTGCCGCGAGGTCCTTTTCGAACTGCTGACGCAGCAATTCCTCTCGCGTGGGCGGCGGCGGGTGGATGCCGATCGCCAGATAGTTGAGGAGCAGCTCCCGGTCGCCGTCGGGCAATAGCCGCGTATCGCAGTTTGTCTTGGGGTTGATGCGATGGGGGCCTGCGATCCACGTGCGCAGTTGTTCGGGCGTGCGTTGCTGCATCAGGGGCGCCAGGTCCATGTTTCGGCCCCGCTTGCTCCGGGGCGCGCGCTTTGCCGCGGCCTGGGTCTTGCCCTGGCTCGCCGCCAAGGGGGTCACGCTGTGACAGCGCGCGCAGGCTTTCTCGAAAGCGAGCTTGCCTTCGTCCGCAGCGCCAGCGGCCAGGCCTGGCAGAAGGAGGAGCGGTAACAGGAGGAGTCGTTTCATGGAGGGCTTGGCTCAGGGATTGGTGGGGAGGGTCGCGACGGTGTTGAGGGCGACGGGCGCCGCTCCCGAACTGTTGTAGGTGTTGTCGGGGCCGCCGCCGGTCTGCACTGTGCCCGGGCTGGTCACCGCCACTGAATTCTCATTGGTGATGAGGGCGTGGATGACGGCGCGCGTGGGCCGACTGCCTGCGGGGCCTACGACTTCGCCCACGGCGATGAGCCAGATCTGCTTGTTGTTGTCATTGGGGATGCCCGCCGTCTGCTCCTCGTCGTCCCGCGCGAAGACGCGGTAGCGCACGTTTTCCTGGAGGGGCAACCCGTTGTAAGCCTCACCCCCGTTGCTCTGGCGTTCCTGGGGGGCGAGCTCTGTCTCGTCGATGGCCAGCGAGTTCCAGCTCCCCACACCGTCGGGGCCCGGAAGCACCTCGAAGAAGGGGCGCAGGCCTCCTTCCAGCCCAGGCTCGTTGATGATGGTGAGCGCCCCGAGGGCTTCGTTGTAGGTCGAGTTGGTTCGGAGCCGGATGCGCATGGCCTCGCGCCCCTCCGCCAGACCCGCCTCCGCGGCGAAGTACGCCTCCTTGTAGCGGCGGCTGTCGCCCTGGACGTCGGCCTCGCGGCTCACCACGCCGAAGCTGAGGAGCACCGCGAGGGTGACCATCGTGACGACGCCCAAGGCGAGCAGCAGCGTGAAGCCTCCTTGCCGCCGTCGGGTTGTGGGACGTTGCACCATGTCGCGGATCTCCCTGGCTCTCCCGCCCTTGAGGGCGATACCAGTGTTCTTTCCTAGGCAAATGGCATGCCCGGCGGGCGGCACTGTAACCGCCCGGAACTCGGGGGCAACGTTTGGGTCGTACTTCCGGGCTGGGTCTGCCAGGACCTCGCAAGAGTTGCGGAGTTGCAATTACTTGCGGGGTTTCCGTTACAGCTCAGCCACTTCTCGGGTTCCCATTTTCTGAGGGGACGGGGTGTCTACGGGGAACCCTCGAGCTCACGCAGCCGGTCCACCAGGGCCTGCATCCGCTCGTGGTGCGTGCCGGCCCAGTAGACACGCTGGCAGTCCGGGCACTGCTGGAAGCGTGAGTGCCGCTCCGCCACGCGCTCCGGGATGCGGCCGGCCACCTCGGACGGCTCGGCGGAGGTCAGTGGCGCGTTGCACGCGACGCAGCGGGAGAAGGGGCGCATGCGGGACGTCAGCCCGTAGCGGCGCACCACCTCCACCAACTGCTCCGCCGGGTCCGTCGAGCGGGGGAAATAGCCCCGGGCGACTTCACCCCGCTTGAGGACCCCGATGTCGCGCGAAAGCAGGACGCGGTCCTCGTCATGGGACACGCGCGCCAGCGTTTCGTCCGCGTAGTCGTTGCGCCACAAAGAGTCGAAGCCCAGCATCCGCAGGAACCCCACGAGCCGACCCAGGCCCACGTCGAGCACGAAGCGGGGCATGTCCTGAAGCGGCGGCACCAGTCGTGGGCCCGGCGCCGGGTCCATCGACACGGGGTACACCTCCACGTGAGCGCCGGGTTGGATCCGGTGGGTGAAGCCCACGGCTTCACCATCCACACGCACCACGTCCACTTCGGGGTGGGGCGGTCCCAGGGACTCGATGAGGTCCTTCACCGCGGGCGTGCCCTGAAGGAGATGGGGGAACGTCTGCTCCCGGCGCGCGGGGGGCAGGAAGTCGTTCAGCGCGCCGTGGAAGCGCAGCGTCACCGGGGGCTTCGGCGGTTCCATGTCGTCTCCTCCTTCTTCGCCTTTGTCGCACCCCACCACGGGCCATGGCGTCTCTTTCTGCGACGGGCGTGCCGGGCTCTCTGGACTCGGAGTGGAGATTTGACAGGACTGCAACGCTAAAAACGTTCAGCCACGCCATAAGTCACGGGACCGTCACATTGGGATTTCCTATACTGCGGTGGCCGTCGGCCCCAGGTGTGGCAGGCGACGTTCCCCCTTCCGACTCCCGAGTCCGACAGCATGAAGAAGACCCTCACATTCCTACTGAGTGCGGCGGTGACGCTCACCCTCCTCACCGTGTCGTGCGGTGACAGCACGCCGCCACGGCTTCCCGTTCCGCTCGAGGACGGTGGGGTGCTCTGGACGGACTGCTCCCCCGAGGGTGTCGCCGAGGACTGCTCCCAGGGCGAGGCGTGCCTCTTCGTCGAGTCGTACAACCGCCATCTCTGTGTCCAGGCGTGTGATGCGCAGGCGGCTTGCGCGCATCCGGACGCGGTCTGCTGCGAAGGCGCCGGGGGCAACTTCTGCGTCCCGAGCGGCACCTGCGAGGCGCCCGCTCCCGACGCGGGGGCGGAGGAGGACGCCGGCGAGACGGGTGAGCCGGACAGCGGCGTGTCGGAGGACGCGGGCTCGTCCGATGACGACGGTGGCACGACGGGCGAGGACGACGCGGGCACCGAGCCCGACGCGGGCACGGAGCCTGATGCGGGCACCGAGCCCGACGCGGGCACGGAGCCTGACGCCGGCACGGACGTGGATGCCGGCACCGACGCTGGCACGGACGTGGATGCGGGCACCGACGCGGGCACGCAGCCGGACGCCGGCTCCGACGTGGACGAGGACGCGGGCACGGACGCTGGGACGGACGGGGGCTTCACCAACATCCGGGTGATGGCGTCCAACCTGAGCAGTGGCCGCTACCAGTCCTATGACCCCGGCCACGGCATCCGTCTCATCAAGGGCGTGGATCCGGACATCGTGCTGATGCAGGAGTTCAACTACGGGAACAACTCGACCTCGTCCGTCAGCACGCTGGTGGATCAGATCGCGCCGGGCTTCTACTGGTCCCGCGAGACGGGCGCGCAGATTCCCAATGGCGTCATCAGCCGCTGGCCCATCCTCGAGTCCGGGCAGTGGCCGGACCCCCGCGTGAGCAACCGCGACTTCGCCTGGGCGCGCATCGACATCCCGGGTCCGCGCAAGCTCTGGGTGGTGAGCGTGCACCTGCTGACCTCCAGTGCCAGCAACCGCAACGCGGAGGCGCAGGCCATTGTCAGCCAGGTCCGCTCGCAGGTCCCCGCGAACGACTACCTCATCATCGGCGGCGACCTGAACACGGACAACTTCAACGAGTCGTGCTTCGCCACCTTCCGTCAGGTGGTGACGACGGCGGGCCCGCACCCGGTGGACCACAACGGCAGCACGGGCACCAACCGCAACCGCAACAAGCCCTACGACCAGATTCTCGCGGACGAGGACATGCGCCGGTTCCAGCAGCCGGTCGTCATCGGCTCCAGCACCTTCCCCAACGGCCTGGTGCTCGACAGCCGGACCTACCGGCCGCTGTCGGAGATTGCCCCGGTGCAGTCGGGCGACAGCACCGCCGAGAACATGCAGCACATGGGCGTGGTGAAGGACTTCCTCGTCCCGGCCTTCTAGGCGGGGCGGGCGCGCGGCGGCGGGAAACCACCGCCGCCGCGGGCCTCAGAAGCTCCACTTGTGTTTGTTGCGCTCGATGAACCGCGCCACCGGAGGAATCCGGGCGATGAGCGGCGTGAGCACGAACACCGCGGCGAACCGGAGCGGCTTCACCACCTGGGATGCCGCATAGGCCGCCGCCCAGCTCCCCGCCTTCTGTCCCGTGCTGCTGGGCTCGAAGCCGAACTGGATGGCCGCGTAGAAGCCGACCACCACCAGTCCGAAGATGACGTAGTTCACCGCGATCGCCAGCGGCCCGTATTCGAGCATCAGCGTCTTGAAGCGGGCCACCAGCGAGGGCTTCGCGGGCTTGCTCGCGGCGTCGGTGGGTGGGGGCGTGTCGGAGACTGAAGGATTCACGTCGGGCTCAACAGGCGGCATGGCCGCACCATGCCCCAAACCGGTGCTGGCCGGGAAACAGAGCGGGCTGCCGGGGGAGGGGTGGGCGGGGTCTCCGAGTTGTCAGGAATCCTGGGCGCGAGTTAGAGGGAATGCAGCGATATGAAAACCTCCCTTCGCCTCCTCATTCTCGTGGCCATCACCGTCCTCGTGGCGGATCAGGTGACCAAGTACCTGGCCGTCTCCCGGCTGACGAATGCCCTGGATGGACGGGAAGGGTTGGCTCGGGTGACGGGCTACTTCACCGAGCAGAACCTGGACAACAACCCGCCCCCCGAGGATGGGAAGTTCTGGGTGTCCCGCCCCTATCGCTTCATCGAGGACTACTGGCACTTCCGCTACGTGGAGAACCCGGGCGCCGCGTGGGGCATGTTCTCGAGCCTGCCGGACGTGGCGCGCCGCATCTTCTTCCACGTGGTGAGCGTGGTGGCGCTGGGGTTCATCTTCATGATGTACCGGCGCACGGAGCCGGACCAGCAGATGGTCCGGGTGGCGCTGGCGCTGATTACGGGCGGCGCGCTCGGCAACTTCATGGACCGGCTGCTGCGCGGCTACGTCATCGACTTCATCGACTGGCATTGGCGCAACCAGCCAGGGATGCGCTGGCCTACCTTCAACGTGGCCGACGCGGCCATTGTCGTGGGCGTGGCCTTCATGCTGCTGGATTCGTTGAAGGTTCGCCGTCCGGACTCCGTGCCGGCATCGCTGACGGAAAGCCCCAATCCGTGACGGAGGGGTGGTGGCTGGTGTAAGTCCCGGCCCGTGCCGCGCAAATACATCATCCTCCTCGCCGTCGCCCTGAGCGTCATCGTCCTGGACCAGTGGACGAAGTACGTCGTCGTCCGCGAGCTGACCACCCAGATGGATGGCAAGGAGACCCTGGGCGAGCGCCTGGGCGCGATGTACTCCTCGCCGCCGCCGCAGGGCTTCAACGGGCTGCACTACCAGCCCCGCCGGCACATCGAGGTGTCGGAGAACTTCTTCCGCCTGCGCTACGCGGAGAACCCGGGCGCCGCGTGGGGCATGTTCCGCAGCCTGTCGCCGGAGACGCGGGGCCCGCTCTTCCACGTGGTGAGCCTGGGCGCGGTGCTCCTCATCTCCTTCTACTTCAGCAAGCTGTCGGGCTCGGACCCCGAGGAGAAGTGGGCGCTGTGGGGCCTGCCGCTGGTGCTGGGCGGCGCGCTCGGCAACTACATCGACCGCATCGCCCGGGCCTTCGTCATCGACTTCCTGGAGGCCCACTGGTTCGACAAGGCCGCCTGGCCTTCGTTCAACGTCGCCGACGCCGCCATCTGCGTGGGCGTGGGCATGCTCCTGGTGGACGCCTTCGTCCGCAAGGAGAAGCCCGCCCAGGCGCCGTCCAAGGCGTAGTCCTTCGAAACAGGCCGAGCGGCCGGGCAGTCGTCACATGGGCGCGCATGCCCGTCGTGCCGTCCGCGCAAGCAAGGTAGCCTTCGCGCGCATCCTCCTCGCCGCGAGGTCTCCTTGCTCCCCGTCCTCGTCCACCTCACCTTCACGTCGCTTGGGTCGCAGCTCCTGCTGTACGTCCTCGCGGCCGTCACGGTGGGCTACGTCACCGTCAATGGATGGCGCAGCGCCGAAGGGGCGTTGGATGCCGCCACGGGCGTACGCGCGCCCGTTCCCGCGCAGGACCGGCTGCTGCGCGCGGCGGGCTACTGCCTGATGGGCGCGGTGTTGGCGTGGTTCGGCTTGCAGTACTCGCTGCCGCCGGGCGCCTTTCCGGGGGCGAAGGGCGAGGGCATTCCCCTGCACACCTATGGCCTGTTGCTGGCGCTCGGCTTCATCGCGGCGGTGACGGTCGCGGGCCGGCTGGCGCAGGACGAATGGCGCCGGTTGGAGTGGAAGGACGGCGCGTGGGTGGATGTCGAAGGGCCGAGGAAGCGCGAGCAGGTCATGGACATGACCGTCTGGATTCTGCTCGGAGGCATCGGCGGCAGCCGGCTCCTCTTCGTGCTCGTGAACTGGCGGGACTACGCACAGGACTGGTCGCAGGTCCTCTCGCTGGGCGGTGGGCTCGTCTTCTACGGAGGCCTGATCGGCGCCGCCGTGGCGGCCTTTGTCTTCGCGCGGATGCACCAGATCGACTTCTGGCGGCTCGCCGACGTGTGCATCCCCACCGTGTCGCTGGGCCAGTGCCTGGGCCGGCTGGGCTGCTTCGGTGCGGGGTGTTGCTGGGGCGACGTGGCGCCCGCCCACGCGGCCACCGCCGTGCACTTCCCGGGGAGCGGCATCGCGCAGGACCTCCTGGGCCGTTTGGGAAACACGTCCAGCCTGGCGTATTCGTCCCAGCTCCAGGACACGCGCTTCGTGGTGGAGGCCACGGGTGAAATCTTCCACCACGCCGCTCCGGGCGCGGTGCGCATCGCCGACTGGGCGGCGCAGATGGGCCACACCCTGGGGGTGTATCCGACCCAGCTCTTCGAGTCCGCCGGTCAACTGCTGCTCTTCGTGGGGCTGCTGTACGCCCGGCGCTTCCGCCGCTTCCACGGGCACGTCCTGGCCCTCTGGCTGATGGCCTACGCGGTGCTGCGCGGCACGGTTGAACTCTTCCGCGGGGACGTGGAGCGGGGCACCCTGCACGGCCTGTTGCAGTCCCTGGGGACCACGGACCTGGCGGCGGCGGTGCCCCTGGAGGCGTGGTACAATGTCTCCACCAGCCAGGTCATCTCGCTGTGCATGTTCGCCTTTGGCGCGGTGCTGCTTGCCCAGAAGGGCCGTCGCCGGGAGAGCGAGGCGGCGGGCTTGGGGCCTACACCCTCGGCTGCGTGAGGTTGAATCGCGCGGGCCTCTTGGGGACACTCTGAGGAGTCATGCCGCCCCCCGACGCCCGACAGTCCGCCTCCAAGAGCTTCGCCGGTAAGTCCTCTCCGGCCGACCCTGGCTCCAGCGAAGCCGTCCTTCAGGAGTGTGAGGCCCTGGAAGCGGAGGTCGCCGTCCTCCGCAACCTCTACGAGCAGTACTTCCTGGGCAACGAGCGGCAGGCGCCCACGCGTGCCCACGACGACCTCAAGAAGCGGATGAACAAGCTGAAGGGCGCGTTCATCCGCAGCACCTCGGCGAAGTTCCGCGTCGCGGGCCTTCACAACAAGTTCCTCACCTACGAGCGGCTGTGGATTCGCACGCTCCAGGAAATCGAAGCGGGCACGTACCGCCGGGATGTCTTCAAGGCGCGCCGCCGCGCGGAAGGCCGCAAGCCCACGTCCGCGACGGAGGGCAGCCAGAAGGGCGTGGTCGAGCTGCCCGAGGACATCTCCGACATGGACTTCGAGGAGGTGGAGGAGATGATCCGCCCCCGGCCCATCAACGAGCCGAAGGTGGCCGCCAGCTACCTCCAGGCGCCGGAGGGAACCCCCGCCAAGGGCACCCCGGCCGCGGCGCCGCTGACGCCCGCGGTGGCCGCGGTGGGGGGCACGCCGCAGAAGACGCCCGCGGTGGCGCCGCTGACGCCCGCGGTGGGGGGCACGCCGCTGCGAGGCACGCCGGCCGTGGCGCCGCTCACGGGCATTCCGTCCGTGGCGCCCGTGGCCGCCACGCCCCCGCGAGGCCTTCCCACCGTGACGGCCCCCGTCGCGGGGACGCCGGCCAGGGGCACGCCCACGGCGCCGCCGGGCATGGCGGCGAAGGCGCCTGTCAGCACGCCTCCGATGTCGAGCTCCGCTGCGTCGCAGAGCACACCTCCTCCCGTGCGGCCCGCCTCCGCCAGCACGCCGCCCGCGGGGCGTTCCGTCGTGGGTGCCGCAGCCAGCGCGCCGCCACCTTCCAGGCCCGGCGGCGCGGCCACGGTCAGCACGGCGCCTCCGTCGCGGACCGCCTCGGTGCCGCCGCCTTCGGGCAGTGGTGGGATGGCCGACGACAAGCTGCGTGCTGTCTACGACGCGTACGTCACCGCGAAGCGCCGCTGCCAGGAAGACACGTCCAAGCTCTCCTACGAGTCGGTGGCGGCCACGCTGCGCAAGCAGGTGCCGGAGCTGCTCAAGCAGCACAACGCGAAGGCCGTGGAGTTCAAGGTCGTCATCAAGGACGGCAAGGCCTCGCTCAAGGCCGTGCCGAAGTAGGAGGGGCCGCCGTACAGCGGCGCACCTGCCTTCCGTTGTCGAGTGGACGCGGGTGTGCGAGCGCACCCTTCCGGTGCCGACCTGCGCCCCGCGTCGCCAGTGTCGGCTTTCGTCGCCTGCTGAAAAAACGACTGCCTCGGGCGGTGGAGCGGGTTGTCGCTCCAGGGCGCCCTCCCTAGCTTGCGTTTCGCTCAAGGAGCCGACGGTCGGCGCGAGACACTGTGGGAGGCGACGTGGGGATTCGGCGGAAGTGGCTCGGGCTGGCAGCGGTGGTGGGTCTTTTCCTGGGAACGGGGTGCGCGTCGTCCTCGCAGGAGGCCAAGGAGCGTCTCGCGGTGCTGGAGGCGGAGGGCGAGGCGATGGACACGGTGCTCGACTCCGTCGAGGAGCGGCTGCTCGGCAATCAGGCCATGCTGCTCCGCTGGCAGGAGCTGGGCCGTCGTCACCAGGAGGTGACGCAGCTTCACTGCGAGTCGTCGGATCCGCACATGGTCGCGATGATGAAGCACTACAAGAAACAGGAAGACCGCGCGCGTCAGATCCGCCGTCGTCGTGGCGGTGTGGCCGCGGTGGATACGTCGGTCCTCACCTCCGGCAAGGTGCCTGTCGGCAACAACTGACGCGCCTCAGACGCTGAGCCGTTCGCGGAAGCGCTGGGACTGACGCCGAGACATCTCCACCTCTCGGCCACCGCGCAAGCGCGCCACCAGGGTGCCGCTCGGACCGGGCTCCAGGGCCTCGATGAAGTCCAGGTTGATGAGGTGCTGACGGCTGGCGCGGAAGAAGCGCGCCGGGTCCAGCCGCTCCTCCAGGTAGCTCAGTGAGCGCAGCAGCAGGGGCTCATGTCCCTCCAGCGTCAGCCGCGCGTAGTTGCCCTCGGACGTGATGAGGGGCACTTGCGAGAGCTGCACCAGCCAGCAGCGTTCGCCGTCCCGGACGAAGACTCGCTCCAGCGGTGCTCCGGCGGCGGGGGCCACGCCCACGGTGGACCGCGCGGACTCCACGCGCCCGCGCTGACGGACGCGCTCCAGCGCGGTGGCGAGCCGCTCCGGTTCAATGGGCTTGAGCAGGAAGTCGAGCGCATTCACCTCGAAGGCGCGCACGGCGTGCACGTCATATGCGGTGGTGAAGACGACGTCGGGCGGCTCCTCCAGTCGCGCGAGCACGTCGAAGCCCGTGCCGCCTGGCATCTGGATGTCGAGCAGCAGCAGGTCGGGAGCCAGCGCTTCCACCTGTCGGCACGTCTCATCCACGTGGGTGGCCTCGCCCACGATTTCCACGTCCGGGAAGGCCGCGAGCAGTCGGCGCAGCTCTGCGCGGGCCAGTCGCTCGTCATCGGCGATGAGGGCTCTCATGACAGGGCCAGGGGAATGCGCACGCGCGCGGTGGTCAAGGCGGGCAGGGTCCGGTCCAGGTGCAGCGAGGCGCCCGTGCCGCACAAGAGGCGCAGGCGCTCGCTCGCGTTGTGCAGGCCCACGCCGCTGCCCTCCGCGGGCGCGGGCGTCGGGGCGGCGGTGTTGGAGACCTCGAGCAGCAACACGCCTTCGCGGATGCGCGCGGAGACGGCCACCTCTCCGCCTTCGGGCATCTGCGCCACGCCATGCTTGATGGCGTTCTCCACCAGCGTCTGCACCAGCATGGCGGGCACGGACATGCTCAGCGTGGCGGGTTCCACCTCCTCGCGCACGCGCAGGCGGCTCTCCAGCCGCACGCCCTCCAGCTCCAGATAGTCACGCACCACCTGGAGCTCCTGCTCCAGGGAGACAGTCTCCTTGTCCCGGGAGGACAGCGCGTAGCGCAGCAGCGTGGACAGCCGCGTCACCACTTCCTGTGCGCGTGCCGGGTCCTCGGAGATGAGCGCGCGCACGCTGTTGAGGCAGTTGAAGAGGAAGTGCGGCTGGAGTTGCGACTTGAGGAAGCGCAGCTCCGCGGACTGGGCCGCGGCCTCCAGCTTCCACCGCTCCACTTCCACCGTCCGCGCGCGCTCGACCGCGTGGAGCGTGAAGTAGAGCATCAGCCACAGGGACATCAGGATGGTCCAGACGAAGCCGCTGACGAAGAAGATCGCGAGCGAGGCCTGCTCCAGCGTGTACAGGCGCAACACGAAGACGCTCAGCCCCAGGAGCGTCAGGTTCTGCACCAGCCCGAGCCCCACGGCCGTGACGAGCATGCGCGGGGCCAGTTGGATGACGGGCAGACGGGCCCATGCTCGCAGCGGCAGCACGGCGCGGCCCAGGTGCGTGATGAGGGCGCCGCAGAAGCTGAACGCCCACAGTGCGGCCAGGCCTCCCGGTATCGCTCGGGACGGCGCCATCATGACCAGCGCGGAGTTGATGAGGGCATAGAGGCCCCATCCTCCGAGCTGACAGGCCACGTAGACCCAGGTTCGCGTACGCGAGGACTTCATCGAGGCGACTCCCACGGCGGACAGCGGGACTCCACCACACTCACGGGCGCGGCTCCACCTGGGCCATGGGGGCGTGCGCTCCCAGGAAGCCGTCCAACTCGCGGAAGAAGCCCTGCGGGTCGTCCCACATGAGGAAGTGCCGGGCCGTGTCGTGCATGACGACGCGCGCGCTGGTGAGCGCGGCGTACTGGCCCTTGTACACGGCTTCAATCGTCTCGCGCGGCACCTGGCCCTTCAGTGCGATCCACGAGCCCAGGACCAGGGTCGGCGCGGTGATGCGGGGCAGCTCCGGGCGCAGGTCCGTGGTCATCAGTTCGTACATCGCCTGAGCGACCGTCTCGGTGTCTGAACGGGTTCCCCAGCCGAAGGCGATGTCCTGCTGCGCTTCGTCGGTGATGTAGCGGCGCAGCGTCTGCCGCAGCACTTCGTTTCGCTGGGCGACGGGCTGGGTCCGCATCTGCGTGCGCATCTGGTCGGCGTAGGGGCGGCTGCTCTCCACCGTGGCGCCGGGGTACATCGCCGCGGGGAGGAAGGGCAGGCTGTCCACCACCACCACGCCACCGACGCGCTCGGGGACGTCCGCGGCCACCGCGAGCGCCAGCACGCCGCCCAGGCTGTGGCCCACGAGGATGGGGTTCTCCAGGCCCTGCTCATGCAGGTAGGCCGCCACCGCTCGGCGCTGTGTCTCGAAGAAGGGCGCGGACACAGCGGGCTGTCCCGCGAAGCCGGCCAGGGTGAGGACGTGGATATCGTACTGGCCACCCAGGTGCGCCACCGTTTCACGCCAGACATCGCCCGACGAAGCGAGGCCGGGGATGAAGACCACCGGTCGTCCCTTGCCACTGCGCGCGACGTGGAACGGTGTTGGCGTTCGGGCCGTGGCGGACTCGGAGGCAGTGGGGCCTTCGCCGGAGGATTCCGCGCCGGAGGTGGAGGCGCAGCCGGACACGAGGGACATTACGAACAGCGAGGAGAGGACGCGGCGGCAAAGCATGACAGGCTCCCGGGGCGGAACGGGTGAGTGACGCGAGCGGCAAGGTACGCCCCGGCTGGAGGTGCGCTCCGAAGACTCCATGAGCGGCTCTTCGTGGGGATGAATGGAGCCGGGAGGGGATGACTGGCGCGGCTTCCGGCGCATCGGGCAGGCTCCCGTCCCATGTCCGCGCAGCCTCAGCCCGAGCCACCGCCGCCCGCATCATCCTCGGCCGAGCAGGAGGATGCGTCCTTCGCCGTGTACCTCGTGCGCAAGCTCCTGGCGGAGCAGGGCTTCGAGCCGGGGACCTTCCCCGAGGCCTCGGCCCTGGAGGCTGCTTCAGACGCGGTGCTCACGTACTCGGACGGGATGTCCGCCGTCATCGTCTGTGTGGTTGACCGTGAGCAGTCGCCCTCGCGCGTCTTCGGCCTCGACGTGGCGGCCTTGGAGCGAATTGGCAAGGACTGCCTGAAGTACACGGGCGGAGTCGGTGGGACGAAGCTTCCCCTGGGCTTGCAGGTCATCGAAGTCGGAGGCGCCGCGCTCTCCGAAGAGGACCGGAAGCGGCTGCACGCGCTCCGCCTGGGACTCTTCAACAAGGTGCATCTGCAGGCGATGCACGTGGACACCCGCGCGAAGACGGTCTGGGCCAGCACGTGGCGCCGCGCGAAGGTGTCACGGGGCTATCTGCGAGGCCTGGTGTCGGCGCCACGCCGCGTGGCGGAGCCCGAGGACGTGGCCGAGCCTCCCGAGCGAAAGCCCTGGCTCACGTACGTCTCCCTGGTGGCGATGGCCTGTGCCTTCATCGCGGAGCACCTGCTGCGCTTGGGGGCGGAGGGGGAGGGGCCGCTCGCGCTCGGCGTGCAGACGTTGGTGGCGCTGGGTGGAGTGAACTCGGGGTTGGTGCTGGAAGGCGGGCAGTGGTGGCGGCTGCTGACGGCGCCGTTGCTGCACGGAGACCTCTTCCATCTGCTGTTCAACGGCTTCTGCCTGTGGTTCGTGGGGCAGACGCTGGAGACCCTGGTGGGCCGCGCATGGTTGGGGCTGTTGCTGTGGGTGGGCGCGCTGGGGGGCGGCGCCCTGTCGATGGCCATCAACGATGTCTCGGTGGTGTCGGTGGGAGCCTCCGGCGTGGTCACCGCGCTGCTAGGGGCTCTGTTGGCGGTGAGCCGCCGGTATCCGCCCGGACCGGAGCGCGTGCAGCTCCAGATGATGTCGATTCAAATGCTGCTGCCGTCGCTGCTTCCCGTGGTCATGACCCGCACGGGCGGCGCGATTGATTGCGCGGCACATCTGGGGGGCGCGCTCGCGGGTGGGGCGGTGGGCCTGGTGTTGACCCAGGTCTGGTCCAGGCGAGAGCCGGAGCCACCCGCGAGGATGCCCTTGCTCGCGCTCGGGTGGGTGGCCTTTGCGGCGTTGCTGATGAGCATGGGCGCCGCGTGGCGGTACCGGCAGATGCTCGAGCTGTAACTGTCGAGCGCGCTGCTGCGGCAGGGGCGTGAGAGCGATGCGCGGACTGTGATTGCTCCCTTCTGCGAGCCACACCCCGCTGGGATTGTGCACGGCGGCGCCGTGGGGTGGCGTCACCCTCTGCGCAGGAGCCACGCGCGCGCGGTGCGGTCCAGCGCCGCGACGGTGCGGAGGAAGAGACCTGGCGACATCCGGCGCAAGCGCCAGCCCCAACGCGCATCCGCCATGGGGACGCTGTAGAGGCTCCGGGCATCCACGGCGCTCAAGAGCTTGCGCGCGATGACGTCCGGGCCGATGCGGGCTGACCCCACCATCTGGACGGCAAGGGTGCGCAGCGTCTCGTCGGCGTAGCGGCCCATGTTGGCGATGTTGGTCCGGAAGAAGCTGGGGCACGCCACGGTGACGCCGATGCCGGCGGCCTTGAGCTCCACATGCAGCGTCTCGGAGAGCGCGACGACGCCCGCCTTGGAGACGTTGTAGGCCGCGAGGTCCGGCACATAGACGAGCCCTGCGGACGAGGCGATGTTGAGGATGTGCCCGGAGCCCTGCAGGCGCATGCGAGGGGCGAAGACATGGCAGCCGTAGATGACGCCCCACAGGTTGATGTCGAGCACCCGCTTCCACTCGGCCAGGGGAAGCGCGCCCACGGCGCCCGCGCTGACGACGCCCGCGTTGTTGACGAGGAGGTCCACGCCGCCGAACACCCGCGTCGCGGTGTCAGCGAGTGCTTCCACCTGGGCCACGTCGGTGACGTCACAGCTCACGACGTGCGCCTCACCGCCCCCCTGCGTGACGCGAAGGGCGGTCTCCTCGGCGGAGGTGGTGTCCACATCGGACACGACCACGCGGGCCTTGCGGCGGGCGAGTTCCTCGCACAGCGCCCGGCCCAGGCCGCTGCCCGCTCCGGTGACGACGACTCGGGGTTGAGATGGAAGGCTCATGTGCGTTGGCTCAGGGCCTCACGGACCTCCATGAGGATGCGTCCCAGCATGTTCCGTCCATGGCCGTCTCCGCCATCACCCCAGTCATCATCCTGCTCGGTATGTTCGATGAGCGTGGCCTCGCCCGTGTCGAGCAGGAGCCTCGCGAGCTGCGCGTGCTGGGTGAACTTGGCTTGGACTGCCTGCCGCATCACGGAAACCTTCACGGACTCCCAATCACGCCGAAGCTTACGTTTGCGGTCTCTGCCCATCCGCGCGGCGAGCATCGGAGTCCGGGCGTTGCGGACCGCTTCCTGGTCGGCCGGGGCCGCGAACTTCTGTGCCTGGAAGTAGTGCTCGCTCGTGGGCCAGGTCTTGCCGTTGAGTCGGATGGGGTAGGGCGCGAAGTTCGAGCACCAGCCGCACGTGTCGGTGACGCTGTAGAAGCGGATGACATGGGACATGGAAACCTCCGATGCCGCGCCATGACGCGAGCGCACAATCCATCCCTGACACCGGGTGCTCCCTGACACACCTGACAATCCTGTCCCGATTCCGGTCACGTCCGCGCCCCCGCCTTCACAAGCACCCAGGCAGGCGAGCGTCGTGCCAGTGACGACGCGATGGAATCCGGGTACAACCGGCCCCGTGAGACGCGCTTGGTGCGGAGCGTTCGCCGCCATCGCGGTGGGCCTCTTCGGATGCAATGACCTGGAAGTCTGTGGCTCGACGGCCAGTGACATCACGCGTGATGGTGGCGAGCCCTATCGCTGCGTCACCTCCGAAGACTGTCCGCGCACTTCTCGCGTCAACGTCTGTGTCACGGACGTCTCCCCCGTGGAGGTCTGCGTTCGGTGCCAGGATACGAAGTGCGTCTCCGTGACGCCGGAGGCGTGTGATTGATGAAGCCCCTGCGGCTCGCGCTCGCCGTGCTGTCCCTGGCCGCCACCGGGTGCCGGGACAAGCCCGTGGACCATCTCCAGCGGGCCCGTGACGCCACCTATGAGAAGCGTCCCGATGAGGCGCTCGTCGAATACCGCAAGGCCTTCGATGCGCTGCGCCACGACTCGACGCCAGAGGCGCTGGTCCTGCGTGCACGCGCGCTCAAGGGCGCCGCGGATGTCTATTGGCTGGAGCAGCGCAAGGTGAAGGAGGCGGTGGGCGTCTACCGCGAGCTCATCCAGCAGTGCCCCGAATCCCCCGAGGCGCTCGAGTCCCGCATCATCCTGGCGGAGCTGCTGCGGGTGCACTACCGCGACTTGCGCGGCGCCATCGATCAGCTCACCGCCGCCCTCAAGCTCAACCCACCGCAGGGCGCGGAGCTGCACTACCTGGTGACGAAGCTCTACTTCGAGCTCGGCGACTATCAGCAATGCGAGCTGGAGACCCGTCGGGTCATGGAGCGCTTCCCCACCAGCGCGTTCGTGGATGACGCCCTGTACCTCCAGGCCCAGGCCATCGCGATGATGGACGGCCGCCGCCAGGAGGCCTCGCGCACCTTCGCGGACCTGCGCACCCGCTTCCCGGACTCCGAGCTCGCGCCGCACGCCCTCTTCGAGATGGGCAAGCTGCGCGCCGACGCGGGCGAGAACGAGAAGGCCATCGAGACGTGGGTGGAGGCGCTGAAGACGCACCCCGACCCGCCGCTCGTGCAGGACTACATCGCGCGAGCCCGCCGGCGCATCGCCAACACCACCGCCGCGGGCGTGGGGCAGCGCGAGGTGGCCTTCGACCGTGTCCGCCCCGCGCGCACGTCGTTGGAGGCGGTGGGTGGCAGGCCCGAGGAAGCCGCGCACGAGAACAACTGAAGCCTCGGGCCCGCCCCAAGCGTTACGCGGGCGCGTCCAGCGTCGCCGCCTGCAGGCTCGCCGGCGACGCGCCCACCTCGGAAGCGGAGATCAGCAGCACGTGCACGCGTCCCTGCTCCACCCGGGCATCCACTCCGGTGAGCAGCACGGGCCCTTCGGGCGCGTCCAGGAACAAGGGCGAGCCATCCGGCGCCAACACGCCCACGACCGAGCCACCCGCTGCCGGTGACGTGCCGGGATTGCCCGCGGTGGCGGTGAAGACCATCCGTCCATCCGGCAGCGGTGAGGCGGCCGTGAAGGTCAGCCGCATGCCTCCCGCTTGTCCCAGCTCCCAGCGGCGGGTCATGCGCACCACGTCTGGCCCCAGCGCGCCCGCCTCCAGGCCGCGTAGGACGCGCTCGGCGTCCAGGTCCACCAACGCGTCCGTCCCGGGCTCGCCACTGCCACGTTGCAGCAGCCGGAGCAGCCCGCCCGCCTGCGCGGCGCCCGCGATGTGGAGCGGTCCGAGCTCCCGCGACAACTGGGTGTACAGCGCGCTGCAGTCCACGGACCGGGCTTCACCGGCCAGCGTGCCATCGGCGCCCAGGGCCATCACCGCGCCCCGGTGGCGGCCCTCGGAGCGGCCCGAAGGCAGGAGCAGGAGCGCCCCGTGCGGAGCGCCGCTCAGGGGGCCCACCTGACAGAGGACCTCCAGGTCGGGGGTCGACGATTTGAGCGACACCGGCTCATCGGGTTGGTGGTTCGCGAAGAGCACCACCCCGTGTCCCGGTTCGTCTCCGTCCAAGGGGAACGCCGCCAGGTGCAGCGGTTCCTCCGCGACGGTGTAGAGCCAGTTGCCCACGCGCACCAGGCTGCTGGCGGAAGTGACGTGTGACGGGCGTCCTGAAACGAAGGGCGCCTCCAGGTCGAGGGTACGCCGTGCAGTGAGGTGAATCATGGCCGTGCCTCCCGTGAAGCCAAGGCCTCACGGGCCCCGGCGCTTCACAGCAGCGTACCCCGCAGAAGCAGGCTGGCGACGGTGAAGTAGATGACGACGCCGCTAACGTCCACCAGTGTGGCAACGAAGGGGGCCGAGGCGCTCGCCGGGTCGAAGCCGCACCGCCGCAGCAACAGGGGCAGCATGGAGCCAGCCAACGTTCCGAACGTCACCACGCCCAGCACGGACAGCGCGACGGTGATGCCCAGCGCCAACGCATGCTCGCCATAAATACCGGTGATGGAGTTCCAGACGAGGATGCGCCCCAGACCCACCACGCCCAGGACCAGCCCCAGCACGAGGCCGGAGAGCAGCTCGCGGCGGGCCACGCGCCACCAGTCCTTCAGGCGCATCTCGCCCAGCGCGAGCGAGCGGATGATGAGCGTGGAGGCCTGGCTGCCGGAGTTGCCGCCCGAGGAGATGATGAGCGGCACGAAGAGGCTCAGCACCACGGCGGTGGCGATTTCGTCCTCGAAGCTGCTCATCGCGGTGGCGGTGAGCATCTGTCCAAGGAAGAGCACCAACAGCCAGCCGATGCGCTTCTTCAGCATGCCGAAGAAGCCGACCTCGAAGTAGGGCGCCTCCAGGGCCTCCATGCCGCCGGCCTTCTGGATGTCCTCGGTGGCCTCTTCCTGCACGACGTCGACGATGTCGTCGACCGTGACGATACCCTTCATCCGCTGCTGGGCATCGAGCACGGGCAGGGCCATGAAGCCGTGCTCGGTGAACAGGCGGCTCACCGCTTCCTGGTCGGTGTCCTCGGACACGGTGATGACATCGCGCTGCATGACATTCGCCACGCGCTTGTCACTGGCGGCCTGGAAGAGCTGGCGCAGGGACAGCACCCCCAGCAGGTGCTGCTCGGCGTCGAGCACGTAGGCGTAATAGACGGTCTCCACGCGCTCGCGAGCCTGCTTGCGCAGGTAGCCGATGGCCTCGTCGATGGTCATGTCCGGCCGCACGCGGGCGAAGCGCGGGTTCATGAGACCGCCGGCGTCATCCTCCGCGTAGGCCAGCAGCACATTGACCTCGCGGCGGCTGGCGTCGTCGAGCTGCGTGAGGATGGAGTCCGCTTGTTCGGGCTCCACCGCCTGGACCAGGTCGGCCAGGTCGTCCGGGGGCAGCAGCCGCACCCAGGTCCTGCGCTCGGCGGGCTCCAGGTGGAGGATGAGCTCGGCCTGCTCACGCGCTGACAGGCCCAGGAAGAAGTCGTCCTTCACCGGCGTGGGGAGCAGCCGGAAGCCCTCCAGCCGCTCGTCGATGGAGAGCACGGGCCACGCCTCGTGCAGTTCCTCCATGGAGAGCGGAGCGCTCTGGGGGCTTTCCATCATGGGGGCTCACCTCCGGGCGTGTCGGGTGGAGCGCGTGGTGCCGCGGCGCGCCGGCCTCTCTACACCCATGGGCCGGGCATCGCGAGGGGCAGGCAAGCGACATTTCGCGCTTTTCTTCCGTGTGTGCCCCAACGGTCCCCTTATTTCAACGAGGACTCATTGCGTTCGTACACCCGGGTGCTCCGGCCCGTGCCCGCTTCCCAGTAGAACCGGGGAGTGGCGGTCCGCACGCCATACGGCAGGTCCACGTTTGCGGGAAGAAGCTCCAGTCCCAGGGGACCGGGTGTCGCGGGCACGACGGGCACGATGAAGCCGACCTGGGACTGGCGCCATTGGAGAATGGGCAGTGCGGCGCCAGGGCGAAGGGGCGCGCTCACCAGTTCGATGGGCGCGTCCACCATCAGGGTGCCTCGCTCGACCAGGGCGCCATTCTCCGCGGCCCACCGGTAGAGGGTCCGCCCCGGTTGCGGTGGCGCGTCGTTGTCCACGCGGGTCCAAAGCGCGCTGTCCTCGGTGCCCGCTGGCACGCCGGGCAAGGCCTGGCAGGGTGTCTCCGAGGCGACGAATCCCCCAGCCGGTCCGACCTGGAAGGCGCACGCGAGGCTGTCCGGCCCCGGTGCCATCTGGATGACCTGGACCTCCGTGGGGCCCGTGCGCACGAGCACGCCCTGCACCAGGTCCACGCCGAAGGGGACGCGGCGGGGATGGCCCCATGGCGTGGGCGTGGCTCCGGTGACGACGCCCTCCGGCGTGAAGGTGAAGCGGTGCAGGTGCTCCATGTCGAGCACCCACAGTTCATCTTCGGTGGCGAGCCTGCTCTGGACGAGGGTCACCGTGTCGCGTTGGCTGAGCAGCAGCGTGCCGGTGAGCACGAGCTCCGCGCCGGTGTCGATGAAGCGGCGCACCCGGTTCTCACCCACGCTCCAGACGACATTCCCCACGATGGCCACGTCCGGCGGTCCGGAAGGTCCCACGAGCCGTGTTTCGTTCCCGTCCTTCGCGTGGAGTGCCACGCCGTCACACACCCAGGTGCCGTGCGTGGTGCGGTCCAACTGGGTGCAGCGGGGCAGGTCGAAGAGGGTCGCGTCACCGCCGCGCCATTCCGCCGCGACATAGGTGCCGAACTGCTGGACGCTGCCCACAGGCGCGAAGGCCACGCGGACATGGTGGCGCCCCGTCGTTTTCGGAATGAAGCGCACGGTGGCGGACTGTCCGCCGTCGGCGAGCGACGCCTCCGAGGCAACGAAGTGGTTGTTCGGGTCGAAGACCTCCGCGCTGACGCTGTCCGGGGCCTGGGACAGGGACGGGCCCTCGCAGGACGCGCGCAGGCTGGGGTGGACCACGAACTCCGCGATGTTTCCCAGAACGACCGCCGGTGCGTTCTGCCCGGAGCCCCCGGGAGGCGGCAGGAGGTTGCATTCGTCGAAGCCGCTGGCGCAGCCGGACAGGAAGAGGGCCGCGGAGGACGCGAGCAGGCGGGGAACGGTCTTCATCGCGAGGGAGCGCCGCCTGGGTGACCTCGGCCAAGGCGGAGGCGGCTCATGCTCCAGGGCCACATTACCGCATTCGCGGGCGGGGCCCGAGACAGGTGGTTCGCCGTGTCAGGCCCAGCGTTTTTCTCGCGTCATTTTCCGCAGAAAGGAGCGGTGACATGACGACGATGTGCCTGACGAGCCCGATGAATTCCGACACCTTGAACGACACTGTCCTCGGCATCGGTGTGCTCGCGCCCGTCGCCTTCGGTCCCGCTCCCGTGCTGCCTCGCCTACCCGCTGGCGGTAGGGAGCCCGGCTTCTGACGCCTCGCGCCCGTCCTTCGACGTGGCGTGGCAGGTCAGAGGCCGGGCTCCCCAGCGGGACCCCGGCCTCTTGCTTTTCAGGGCCGGTGCGGCACGCGCGGTTGTGGCCGAGTGGTGAGGCCCCTGGTCGCCAGCCAGGTGAACGCGGGTTCGAATCCCGCCGACCGCTTTTTTGGCAATCCCTGTTGTCGTCGTCGCAGCACGCCGCGGTAGCCCAATCGGTAGAGGCGCTGCACTCAGAATGCAGAGGGTGCGGGTTCGAATCCCGCTCGCGGCAAGTTTTCCGAGCCTAATTACGCATGGTTGGCAACGGCCTCCGTCCGTGTTGCACCTGTGTCGCATGCGGGCGCAAGAGGCAGGTCCAGGACGCGGACGGCGTTCCTCCGCGTATCCGGACTGAGATGGGCGTACCGCTCCGTCATGTCGATGGTGGCGTGGCCCATCAGCTCCTGAATGACCTTCAGCGGGATGCCCCTCATCGCAAGGTGGCTCCCGTAGGTGTGGCGCAGGTCATGCCAGCCGATGATTCCCACCTCGCGAGTGATGCCCGCTCGTCGAAGTGAGCGCTGGAGTGGCCGCTCCATCCTGTGGGCAGTCAGCGGCTTGCCGTCATCCAGGCAGAACACGTAGGCCCCGCGCAGGTGCCGATGCGCCTTGAGTGCGTCCACCACGGATGCGGGCAATTCAACCGTTCTCTCGCGGCCTCCCTTGGGGATGTCTGTCACGCCACGCCAGATGGCCCGGCGCACGTGGAGGAGCCCCCGCTTCATGTCCACGTCATGCCACTGGAGCCCGATAATCTCCCCCTGACGAAGCCCCGTCTTGATGGCTACGAGGAGCACGGGCTTCCACTCCGGTTCGGCCATGTCGACGACCCGCTCGGCTTCCTCGAATGAGAGGAAGTCGAAGGTCGGCTTGGGCACGTTCCCAAAGAGCTTCACGCGCGGCGCTTGGGCGATGACGTGTTGTTCAACGGCCACGCCCAGGAGCTTGCTTAGAACCGTGAGGACGTTGTTGATGGTCTTCAAACTCAACGCCTTCGGGCCCGCAGCCTTGCGCTTGCGGATGGCTGACTGGGTCGCGTTCTCTTTCCGGGCGTGCGCCGCAGACTTCTTCTTCCGCATCAGCGCCTTGAAGTCCTCGATTTGCGCCGGGCCGATGGCGTCCAGTGCCATCTCTCCGAAGAACGGGACGATGTGGTCATCAAGAATCTGCCGCTTGCTGACGACGCTGGAGTGCTTGTTGTTGTTCTCGCTGTAGGTGAGGAAGCGCGGTGCGAACTTCGCCACCGTGAGCGCGCAGCATTCCTCCTTCTGCTTCTCCTTTCCGAAAGTCCCGTTGAGGAGCGCGTTACGCAATTCGCGCTCGTACTGCTCGGCACCCCGGCGCGTCTGGACGGGCGAGGACTTCACGACTCGCTGTTTCCGTCCGTCCGGGTGGTGGAACACGAAGTCCACTTGCCAAGCCTCCTCGACCTTCCCAGTCCTGCTGTTCTGCCACTTCCGCAACCTGACGCTCATCGGTGACTCCCGAGCGCAGAATCACGGCCCTTACCTGTTGGGCATTCTACCAATGCTGCGCGGCGGATGCGGACCGCTTTCCCGACGCGGACGACTCCGGGCATCTGTCCGAGCCGGATGGACTCATAGAGCGTCTTCCGATTTACGCGCAGGAGTGCTGCGGCCTCTTCCACGGTGAGGAAGTCGGGAACCCCGGTGCGGGCCACCGCTGCGAGCACAGGGGCCTTGCGACAGGTGCTGTGGCTCATGAAGGTTTCCCCAGCAGTCGGTCCCGCAGGGATCGCGGCCTCGTAAAGTGGGGATGGGCATTCGAGGTTGATGGTGGGATGGAGTTCGGCGCAGGGAACGGAACTACCTTCGCTTCGTTGCTCGAAAGGACGTTGCTCCCGCTCACGTGCCACGGAGGAATCCAGCCCCGCGCCTTGCTGTCGCGGTGCTCAATCCAACCCGCTGCCTTCAGCGCGGCAAGGAAGGTCCGTTTCTGTGGTGGGTGCTTCTGTCCGGTGGACTTGCAGAAACCCACCATGGCCACGAAGAGGGCGTCATTTGTGATCGCTTGAGTCTTTCCGACTCGGGGCCCCGTGGTCGTGGTCCAAATCGAGGCGTAGTAGGGGACGTGTGTCGCCCAATTGTAGAGCTGTCGGTCTGGCTCGGGGCTCTCGCTGAGTTCTCGGAGGAATTGCTCCGTTACGGGCTCGCTGAGTTGCTGGAGTTCATCGCGGGATGCGTTCGTGTGCGGTCTGCGGACGCGCTTCATGTCCACCGCTCGGGTGTTCATCTCGTAGGCGAAGGCGGCCACCTGCCGCATGAACTCTCGTGTGAAGGCGTCATCCGTGCCCGGAGCATGGAGCGACTCCAAGAAATCGCGGTGGGACAGCCCCAGGTCCGGGTGTTGGTACTCGGCGGGCTTCGTCCTGTTGTGGAAGACCGTCCATCGCCGGTCGCTCTCCTCCAGTTCGATGGGCTTGGAGCGGTTGGTCGCCGCGACGAGCGCGACGCGGTTGACCGCTGGGGTACGGGCAACGCCCTTGCTCTCCAGGAACACCTCGCCATCGGTGATGGTCGCCTTGAGACCGTCGCCCAGCGACCCACCACGCTTGTGGTTGTCGAGCAGCTCGTTGGCGAAGACCAACAGCTTCGTGGCGAAGTGGTGATTGTAGGGCTTGGCGAGGTCGGCTTCCCCAATCTGGACGCAGTTCGCGGGGCCGAGTACGTGCGCCAGGATGCGATAGAGCACGTTCTTTCCGGTGCCCGGGGGGCCCTGGAGAAGGACTGCGGTTCCTGGCTTGGAGCCTGGGTTCTGCACCTTGAACGCAATCCAGTTCAGGAGCCAATCGAGCCCGGCTTCATCCTCCGCGAGCCAGAGAAGGACGCGTCGCACGTCGGCCCAGTCCCCCGGTGCAGGGGTAAGCGTTGGTGCCTCCCACGTGTTGACCGCGTACGTGTCGTCCTCGCGAGGCAACAGCTCGGGGGCGTTGGGGCGGCATTCGAGCCCCATGACTCCGACGCAGAGCTGCGACACGTTGGGTCCTACGGCCAAGGGGCTGGCACCTCTCGGCCACGTGTCGCGTGGGTGGAGAAGCTGGCGCAGTATCAAGTAGTCCTCGGCGGCCTTCTGGGTGAGGAAGTCCGAGCTGAAGGAGCGGCCACCCGGTCGGCGCGACAGGTAACGCTCCAGGGGGACGACCTTCACCAGAGGAAGTCTCGCAACAACGGCGCGTGCAGCTTCTTCGTCGGCGTTCGAAGCGGCCTCATTTTCGGGAGGGCAGTTCGGAGTCATGAGGCGCTCCCAGTTCGATGGTTGGAGGTCGCCACGAGCAGGACGGTTCGACGCCATGCGGCTTCTTCCGCTTCGCGATTGGCCTTCCGCTGAAGGTCCCACTGCTGGAGCTTGGCGCGTGCGCCGTCCAGTCCTCGAAGCGCCTCCCCCCAGACGTCGCGGGAGGGCTCCAGCTTGCCGAGCGCATCCAGTGAGCGCTGGGCGATGGCGAGCAGGCTCTTCGAGCTTTCGTCCGGTGCGGCAACCCTGGCGAGCATCTCCGTCAGCCGGTTGATGCCAAGGTGGCGCTGGCCGTCGAGCATGAGCACTTCGCCTGCGTCCATCTGCGCGATGACCTGGCAGTAGTCCTTCCGGTTGAAGCGGCGCAGTCGCTTCCGAACGGCCTGGAGGTCCACGGAGGCCGCTCCGGTGACCTGCTGCATGTCGGGGCGCTCGACGTAGCGGGCAAACGGCTGGCGCAGCATGGGGCCAAACAGCGCTTCCACGTCGAGCGGTTGGCCGCGGTGATGCTCGGGAGCAGGGCGCGGGGTCGGGTTCGCGGGGTTCCAGCTTGGAAGGTAGTAGAGGCGCGCCACGTCCTTGCAGGACGCATCCGCCTTCAGCGCGGCCGTCGCCTGTGCCGCGAGTCCCAAGTAGTCCATGAGGCGCGGCCAGAGGCTGTCGGCCCACCGGCTTGGCGAGCCAACCGCGACGGGCTCACTGAACGGGAGGACGACGCGGTAGCGGATGGGCTTGATGGGATGCCCGTAGGAATGGGTCGGGTATGCGAGGAACCAGAGGCCCCGCTGGCGAAGGCTCGCGAGCCACGAGTCCAGCGCGGCCTGCTCCTCGCAGTCGAAGTCCACGACGGCCATGGTGACGTGCGAGAAGTTAGCATTGCGCCTGTACGGCGTGGGCGTGGGGGCGCCGCCCTTGCCCTCGTACAAGCCATCCGTACGCGGTGGGAGAGGCTTGGCGGGGATGACGGCGTGACCGTCCTTCTCCGTGCGAAGCGTCGGGTCCAGGGCGTCCTCGAAGAACTCCGACATGAGGCCATCAATGGACGAGAACTCCCGGACAGAGAGTTGGTCTGGTTGGAAGCGCGAGGGAGTGATGCAGAGAGTCCAAGTCATGGGGCACGACGCTGGGGAACTCGACGGAGGCACGACGACGGCGCGGTGTTGCTCGGGGAGTGGAGCCACTTCGCGGGGGTGTGACGGACGCTCGGACGCTGGGTGTTCCGTCACAGCTCCGTCATGGCCTTTTTCACTCTGTAGGTGACGGAGTGACGGAGACCTCTCATTCCTAAGAGAAGAAAGAAGAAGAGGGAGTGGAAACCATCGTCCGTCAGTCACAGCGTCATGGCCTCGGGGGGGTTGGGGACAGCGCGTGCTCATTCGCCCTTCCCGACAAGGCTGTAGGCCCGAGGCACCGCGCCGCGAACGCCGGGCTGGTACTTGGAGAACTCGCGCACCACGCCAGCCGCGACGAGCACCGCGAGACTGCGCCGGATGGCCTGCTCTCCCGCTCCAAGCGCGCCGCACAGCTCCTTCACGGTGCGCCCCTGGGGACCCGCGTCTGTGAGTGCTGCGACGATGCGGGGGCGGTACTGCTCAACCTGTTCAATCACGCGTTGGACTCCTCTAGCGATGTCATGCCCCCGGTAAATGCGTGCGGTTTTTGCGGGTGGCCTACGCGACCATTTCCGGGCCATTTCTCGGCCACGACTGACTGGGGGTGGCCCCAGCTAAATGCGTGTGGATTCCGTGGGTGGCTCGGGCGACCTGCGGCAGGCCCCCCGGCTCGGATTTCCGATGAGTGGCCACTCAGGGCCGTGCTCGGCGGTCCCCCACGCTGAGAAAACTCCACGGAAAATCGCCGGGCCCCAGGAGTGATTTGTTCAGCGTGATGCCGTGGTTCCGGAACTTCCTGAACACATGCCGCGTGAGGCTGAGCGCTTCGAGTGGCGGGGAGTTTTGAGGGGCGCGGGGCATAGGTTTAGAGAAAAACCGCCGCCTCCTTCGTGCCAGGACAAACGGAGAAGGGCTGGAAGCCGCGCGCATCCTGGTACGGTCCTGCCATGCCCCATGGAGGTCGCCCGCGCGTGTTCTCGTCACTGGCCCGGCTTGTCCTGCCCCTCGTGTTCCTGGTGGGCCTAACGGCTGCGGCACAGCCCCAGGAGCCCCTCCGCGCGCGGGAGCTGAAGCGGCGGCGGGTGGCGCTCTCGGTGGCAACCGCAGACAAGCCTGTGGCGCTTCACGTCGCTCCGGACTACCTCACCGCGTTGGAGTTCGACTCCCCTGTGGCCCGCGACGCGGTGGTGCTCGGGGACGGTGGAAGTCGGTTCGCGCTGTTCGAGGTCACGACTCGGGCCATCTTCCTCAAGCCTGCGATGGGGCTGGGGCCTGGACGAAGCGTGGAGCTGATCGTCCCGTTCGCGGATGGCGCGGCCCCATCCCGCGTCGTGTTCTCGCTGGTCACGCACCCTGCCGAGGTGGACGTGCAAGTGATGGTGTCGCGCCTGCCGCGTACGGCAGATGCGATTCAGGCCGAGTTGGACGACGTGCGCGCCGCTTGTGCGGCCAATGCTGCCGAGTTGGAAGTGCTCCGGGCCCGCAGCGCTGCGAGCGGCCCGGTTGGGATGATCTTCGCGGGTCTGCTCGATAGAGGTGGTTTACAGAGTGGAAGAGTCGAACCAGGAATCGGCCAGAAAGGGGAAGGCGGGCTTGAGTTCAGGGAAGGGTGGACGCATCGAACAAGCTCCTGGGCAACACTCGCTCTTCGGGTACACAACACAGGCGCGGAGCCTTGGACGCCTGTAGAGGCACGGCTCACCGTGGCTGCGAACGGTGAACGCATCAACGTGCTCGCGGTGCGCATGAAGGAACCCCGGATTGAACCGGGTGGCACCGCCCTCGTGGTGGTGGAGACAGGAGCGCCCACTTGGCCAGAAGGCGCGGCTCTCCGGTTAGAACTGCGCGACGGTGGGGGCACTCGGCGCCTTCTCATTCCGCGCTTTGCGTTCTAGAACCGCCTTCCATGTTGATCGGGTTGAGTCCGGCGCACCTGCAACCTGGGCAGACGGTGGACGGATGGCACGTCGTGAAGCCGCTGGGCGCGGGGAGTTTCGGCGCCGTCTACCTCGTGGAGAAGGAGGGCCACCACTTCGCGATGAAGATGGCCATGCACCGGGCCAGCAGTGGGGACGCGGAGCAGGCCGACGCGCGTCTACTGCGGGAGATGGTGTGCTTGTCCCAGGTGAGCGGGCACGCCAACGTCGTGGAGGTTCACGCCCACGGACGCTGGCAGCACCCAACCCAGGGGTGGCTCTACATCATCCTGGACTACGTGGAGGGCTACACGCTGGGGGAGTGGGTGGAGAAGACGCACCCCACGGCGCATGAAGTGGCCCGGGTGTTTGGCAAGCTCTCGGGCGCTCTTTCCCACCTGCATTCGCGCGGCGTCTTCCATCGTGACTTGAAGCTGGGAAACATCCTTGTGCGCGCCTCGGATGGGGAGCCCTTCATCCTGGACTTCAGCGTGGGGGATTACACGCTCGCGCCGGAGCTGACAGACACGCCCTTGCCACCCGGTACCCGGCGCTACCGCTCCCCCGAGGCGACACGATTCCTTCGCGAGCGCGGAGACGAGCACGACGCGCGTTACGAGTTCAAGGCGACTGACGACGTATACGCGCTGGGAGTCTGCCTCTATGACGTGCTGACCAATCCTCAGCCTTTGAGCGAAACGCCCCGCGTCCTGGTGGGGGCCCAGTGGCCTCCCCCCGCGCCGCACGCACTGAATCCGCGCGTGCCCGTGTCCTTGAGCGCTGCGGCCATGCACTTCATCGAGCGTCACCCCGAGAAGCGCGCCCCTTCCGCCGAAGTCATGCGGCGCGAGTTGGACGCGCTGCTACACGAAGAAGGCGAGGTGTGGACGGCGACGTTGCATGTCCCCACGCCCCGCCTTCCACTGGCCCTGGACGTGGCGCATAACGACGCGCCCCAGGACGAAGCGCAGACCTCCACGCCGAAGCGTGCCCCTGGGCGACGCGTGGCGGGCACTGTGGCCTTCCTGGCGCTCGTTGTGGCCTCGCTGGCGGGCTACGTGGCCCTGCGTCCTGCCTCGAAAGCGGAGATGCCTAGCGCGCCCATTACGGCCCTTCCGGTGGGGGACGCTGGTCTTACCTCCTCTTCCCCGCCTCCTACCGTGCCCCCTCCCCCCCTGGCGTCGTCCCCTGGGGTAGCTTTGCCCCCTACCGTACCTGTCGAGAAAGAAAGCCCTCCCGTGAAGCGCGCTCCCGTTCCGATGTCCCCTCCCGCAGAGTCCACCGCCAGGAAGCCGAAGGCCCTGGCCTCCCGTCTGAGCTGGCCCCCCTCGCCGTGGGCAGGGTTCATCAAGACGTGCGCGGGTGCGACTGCTGCCGCCGCGCTCTCCCTCGGTTGTCCGGGGGCGCAGGTACGTCCCGAGCCCGGTGACTGCCCTTCCGAGGCACGCGAGGTCATGTTCAGTCGGCAGATAAAGGGCGGGCTGCGTTTGAGATCGGGAGATTCAGTGATTCTTACTCTCGACAGACGGCAACCCGGCATGATGTCGGAGCCGGGCTTCTATGAAGACGGGCCTGTAACTGGGGTGGTGGATGTTAGTGACGTGCGCGGGCTCCCAGAGGGGACTTTGCTCTCGGGCTACCTCTGGACAAGTGGAGATGTGGCCGTAGGGCGCTATACGGAGGCGCACCTGCCGGGTGGACGGACTGTTCCGGTGTGCATTGTCCTGGGTAGCAAGGGGTACATGGAGAAGGGGCCCGATTCCAAACCAGGGGTGGCGCACCTCAATCGGTCGTTTCCTGCCTACTTCGTCGAGCGCTGGCCCTAGTTTCCCTCTGAGGACGTAAAGAAGTTTTGCAAATTTGGCCTATCTTTGTTCACTCAGAGTGAAGCGCAATTCGATCTTTTTAGACCTGACACGTCGTTCAACTCGGAATGGGCTGGCTGTACCTTGAGTCTGCCTTTGCGCGAATCCCTCTCGCGCGGGCACTCGGAGCTTCCTGCCCATGTCCAATCCGTCTGACTCTCGGCCTGCCGGGAGCGCTGTCCTATTCACCAATGGCGACACCTCCTACGAGTTCTTCCGGGACTTGGGGGAGGGGCGCGTGGGTGAGCGAATCCTCCTCGCGCGGACCCGCACGCCCAAGGGCCTCGGTGACTGCGTGGTGCTCAAGTGCTTGCCGGTGCCGAAGGCCACGGACGTGACGGAGAAGTACCTTCGCGCCCGCGCTCGACTGGAAGAAGAGGTGCGGTTGGCGCAGTACCTTCGTCACCCGCGCATCGCCCGCGTCCATGGCCTCCATGAAATCCCGCAGGGCCTGTGCGTGGCGATGGAGCATGTGGAGGGGCTGTCCCTCAACACGTTGCTGGCCGTCGCCCAGGCACGCGGGCGCTACTTCTCCGAGGCGTTCATCCTCTACGTGGGCGCGGAAGTCGCTGCGGCGCTGGCCTATGCGCACGAGCGCACGGACGACGCGGGCTTTCCTCTTGGCATCGTCAACCGGGACGTGAATCCCGCTCGAATTCGCGTGGGGCCCCATGGTGAGGTGCGGCTGACGGATTTCGGTGTGGCCCTCTCTCGCCTCTCTGGGCGGCTGGCCACGTCCCTGCCGCGCCCTCAAGGTGAAGTCCTCTACTCGGCACCGGAGATGTTGCTGGGCGAGGTGGTGGACGCGCGAGCCGACGTGTTCTCCCTGGGGCTGACGCTGTTGGAGTTCGCCACGGGCCGTCACCTCTACGACCCGGGCCATGTCCGCATCGAAGAGGTGGAATCGCGGATGTCGAAGCCGGAGCGGGAACGGGCGTTCTCTGCCTCCATCGCGTCCGTGGTGACGGAGCTGCCCGAGTTCGCGGAAGACGCCATCTGGTGTGCCATGGCCTTCCGATCCGACGACGTCGAGCAGGCCGCGCGCGGGCTCTCCATCCCCCTTCGGGACATCCTCCACACGATGCTGCGTAGAAGCCCCGCTGAACGCTTCGGGACGGCTGCCGAGCTGGAAGTCATCCTGCGTGCCCAGTTGGCGCGGCTGGGGCCCTACGCGCGCGAGGATGCCTTGGGGGAGGTTCAGCGGGCACTCGCGGACGCCAGTGAAGGGCTCTGGGACTTCGAGGTGCCCAGCGATGAGGGTGGAATCACGCCCCCTGTCACCACGGAGCGGGGTGGCTACGAGCCTACGACGGAAGCGCCGTCACCCCGAGGGAGCGCACGGCACGCGTCGGCGGGCGCTCTCCACCCGGACGACGTGCCAACGGAGCCCGGCGCAGGCCCGCGTCGCGCGTTGACGAAGCAGCCGACCGTTTAGCGGCGGCCCTCAAACCCTCTCACCACTGCTGATTCACCACCGGCTCGGCGCAAGTCGAGGAGCCGACCGGGAGACGTGTGTTTCTCGTGCCTCATTCCGGGGCACGCTCAGGAGGCGTGTATGCACAGGATGCGAAGATGTCTGGCCGCGCTGCTGCTGTTGCTGTTACCGATGAAGGGATGGGCCTCGGAGCCTCCTGCTCCGGAGGAAGAAGCCTCCACCGCCCCGTCTGCACCTCCCGCGCGCAAGTGGCACTACCTGACGCGCCTGGAGGCGACGACGTTCGCGCTGCTCCCTCGCGCGGGCGCTGGGAGTGATGACGGCTTCGTCCAGGTGGAGCCCACTTTCATCATCGATGGTGGCCCCGAGTTCGGCGTCAACGTGGGTGCTCCCGTGCGCTTTCGGATGTGGGGCGGTGGTGAGGGCGCGGGGATTGTGCGGCGAGAGGACTGGGACTCACTCTCGGACTGGGGGCAGCTCGTCCGTGGCCTCAAGTTCGGCTCGGACAACGCGCCCGTGGGCATCTGGTTTGGCCCCCTGGAGGAACACCGGCTCCTCTCCGGGCATCTCGTCCGCCGCTACTCCAACCGCACGAATCCTGACTACCACCCGGCTGGAGGCATCTTCACCGCCGAGGTTGGCCCCCTCTACACGGAAGCCTTCGCCTCGGACGTGCTGGGCGCGCGACTGATGGGCGCGGAGGTGGCCCTGGACATGGAGCACATCCTCTTTGGCCACCCGAAGCAGCGGGGCCGTTACACGCTCGCGGTGTCCGCCGTGCATGACTGGGGACGGGCAGGAGGACGCGCAGCCTCGGTGACGCTGGCGCACCTGGACGCAACGGCGGGGGTGTTGTTGCGGCCCGACTACGAGGTCCACGTGGTGGCGGGCTGGGGCGGGCGTCCTGGCGAGGGCGGCGCATGGGGGGCTGTCGCGGGCGCGGGGCTGGACACGCAGACGGAGACGCTCCGCCTGAGGTTGCGGCTGGAGGCGCGGAGCCAGCAAGGCGGTTTCCGGCAAGGCTTCTTCGGAGCGGATTACGAGCTGGCGCGCTTTCAGGCTGCGGGCACGGCGGGGGTACCACTCGCGGATGCTGGCTTCCCGGACGGCTACTCCGCATTCGGAGAGGCCGAAGTGGGCTGGGACGCCGTCAGCTACGGGGGCCTCAACAAGCACCTGAAGCTGTCGCTGGGCGCGGAGGCGTTCTCCTGGGGGCGCTTCGACGTGGACGGGCGCGTGGCGGTGCAGCTCTTCGAGCGCAGCCTGGAAGTGGCGCTGAAGGGCCTGGGCGTGGGCATGGGGCAGCCCGGGGCGCGCTACCTGGGGGCGGCGGAAGTGCGCTGGAGGTTCCTCGGCGGGAAGCTCTACGCGATGGGGACGGGCGGCACGCTGCTCTTCCCCACTGCGGAAGGAACGCTGCGTCCGGGGGCCTTCGCGTCGGTGGGGCTGGGGGTGGACAATGCGCGCTAACGCCCTGCTGTGGGTGGTGCCGGTGTTGGCCACGGGATGCGCTTCGATGGCGCATGCCTCCGGGCTTGGCGGAACGCTGCATGACGTGCCGCGCATGGCCCTGTCCCCCGCGTGGGAGCACGCGCCAAACGATGAGCCTCCACGCGTGTCGGACGCTTCTCCGTTCTCAATCTCCGGGCCCGAAGCCCAGCAACGGTTGTGGCGGAGTCTGAGCCCACGACACGCCGCAACTGGCACCGCGTCCGTAGCTGTCGGAGGTGGAGTGCAGAGCGCCGCAGCGGTGCGTCAGGCAACCCTGGACGCCATTGCTGAGGTGAAGCGCTCTCTGGAGGGCATCGAAACTACGCGCGCTCGACTTGCGTCGCGTCCTTCCTCTCTTGGTAGCCGGGGCTTCGACGGGGTGTTTACGCGCTATATCGACCACGGCTCCAAGCAACTGACGTGGCTCCGAGGAACGCTGGGGAGTGCCACGGCGCTGGCGGGAGTGGCTTCGGAGGTGGGGGATTCAGGAATGGAACTGGGCATCCTCCAGATGACAGGGCCCCGGCTCCAGGCTGCGATGTTCGGAACCCTGCTGCTGGCCACGTGGGTGGACTTCCTGCAACTCGCTGATGCCTTGCTCCGCGACTGCCCGATGTGCGGCTCCGAGAAGCTGTTCGCGGACCTGCATCGAGTTCAAAGCAAGGTGACTCCGACGCTGGCGGACCTCTCATCGGGGGACTCGGAGCGGGTAGAGACGGCGGCGACCGCGATGCCCGTGCTGATGGGGGAGCTGACTTACGAGTTCGACACGATTCGTCGGGAGGCGCGCTCGGCCATGGAGGTGGGCGGCAAAGTCGTGGTGGCAGCGCAGGTGATGGAGCTGCTCGCCCTGATTTCCACGCTGAACATGTCACTCCCTCGGCCACCCCCAGCCGCCTCCACGACGCTCGGCGTGGGGCTCGTCATGAGTTCAGGGGGCGTCATGGCGGGCTCGCGGCTCGTCGTCTCGGCTGAGTGGGTGGAGATAATGCGCAGGCTGGTGCAGGCGGGCGTCATCTCCCTCCCAGCAGTCAGCGCGGCGGTTCGCATCCACGGTGGGCAGGTGATGATGGCCCAGGCGCACCAAGACTTGCCCGAGGGCGTGCGCGAGGCGCTGGGGGACAGTCCCGAGGTGCGCGGTATGCGGGTGACGGGTAGAGCAGGTGCGGGCATGTCCAGCGCACCGAAGCATCACGTCCTACCGAAAGAGCACCGGGAGTGGTTCGAGCGGCGCGGCTTCAAGGGTGACATGGACATTGACCGGTTCTGCGTGAGGCTGGAGCAGTCTCACCACGAGGCGATTCACGGCGGGGGGAATTGGAAGTTGGGGCGCATGTGGCCCGGCGAGTGGAATCGGATGATCATGAAGCTGCTTCGAGATGCCGAGGCCGAGTCGGGTCGGACGTTGACGCAAAGAGAGGTCCTGAAGGTCGTCGCGAAGAATATGAAGGACTATAAGGTCCCGATGAACTTCACCGCGTGGAGAGGTCCATGACCGCTGGACATCCCTGGGAGGGAAACTGGAAGGCTCGTCTCCATGAACGGGTCCGCGAGCAAGGTCATGATTCCCTCACCGCCTTTGCCGATGCACACCCGGCTGTGCCGCTGCATGAACTTGCCGACCAACTTGGTGTGCATGATGTGGCAGCGGTGCAGCTACTGAGCGGACTGCTTGCCGAGGCAGAGCAGAGTGGGCGAGTCACCCGCTTTGTTCGCGATGTGTTCGTTCGAGAGTTGGCCGATGGCTTACCTGACGGCTGGCCAGCCGTCGTAGACGACGCGAACCGCTTCGACATCGCCCACGTGCTGGCGCGCTGGACCAACTACACACCGGACTCTCACAAAGATGCGGTCCAGCGTGCTCGGGGAGTGCTTCGTGAGTCTCCTCCTCCTCCTGGGTGGCGCCCGCGCGGCCCTGACGATGCGCTGCTCCGAACACTCCTTCCTGACGACGAAGCCTGAACGGCCATGGTGCCCCGCCGGTTAGCGAGGTGGGGCGCCACGCTGTAGCGCCGCCACGAGTCAATCTGGACGTCATGCCGAGGAGAAGGCGATGAGCAGCGGAACCGCTTGGCAGGGCAACATCAAGGCGCGCTTGTACGAACGGGTCCGCGAGCGAGGGTACGACTCACTGTCCGCCTTTGCTGAAGCGCGCCCTGCCGTTCCGCTGTACGTCCTGGCCGACGAGTTGGGCAACGACGTTGCTGCGGTGCAGGTGTTGAGCGGCTTGCTGTACGAGGCGGAACAGCACAAGCGGGTCACGCGCTTGGTTCGTGATGTGCTCGTGCGCGAGTTGTCCGAGAGATTCCCGAGCGGCTGGCCGGACGTGCGGGACGATGCAGCCCATGGAGAGGTTGCGATGGGGCTTGGGTCGTGGTTCGCCTACACCCCAGTAACCCACAGGGAGCGGGTTGACCGGGCAGGGAATGCGCTTCTCTCCAATCCCCCGCCCACCGGCTGGCGTCCGCTCGGTCCCGATGACGAGTTGCTTCTGACGCTCCTCCCCAACGAAGAAGCGTGACCAACAGTGGTGGCCTCGCAAGCTGGTGAGGGGGGCGCTGAATACCCGTCAGGCGCGCGCGCTACGGCCACACTCGTTGCCCCCATCCGTAGGAACAAGAGGGGCCGAGCCATCGCAACTCGGCCCCTCTCTACGAGGGCTGAATCCCGTCTCTGTCAGGCCCCGCCATGTTGCACGTGTGTCGCATGAACCTGCGGAACGCGCTGGAACAGGGCGGGACGACAGGGAGCGCGGCGGGATGGCGAATCCGAAGCAATCCGGGAGGTTGAGAGGTAAGGGCGCGATCCTGCTGGGGTTTCGCTCCTCCCGGTTGCGGGTTCGAATCTCGCCTGCGGCATGGTTGTCATCGGGACGTAGCTCAGCTTGGACAAGAGCGCGCGCTTGGGGTGCGCGAGGCCGCTGGTTCGAATCCAGTCGTCCCGACTCCGCTTATCCGCCCATCGGTGTACAGAGCTCCACGAGGACGCCGTTGAGGTCTCGCACGTAGGCCACCGTCTGACCCCAGGGCTTCTGCTTGGGCGCTTGCGTGGCCTCGGCGCCGGCTTCCACCGCATGCGCATAGGCGCCGGTCACGTCCTCCGTGACGAGCGCGACCTCCACGGCGGAGGCTTCTTCCTTCGGTCGGAGATGGCGCACGGTGAAGCCGTGGTCCTTCGCGGCACCTTCCTCGACGAAGGCGAGCGCGGTGGTGCCCGTCTCCATCTCCGCGTAGGTGCCCGTCTCGTGCACGAAGCGGCGCTTCAGGCCAAAGGCCTTCTCGTAGAAGGCGACGGTCGCGGTGACGTCCTGCACGTAGAAGATGATGTAGCCGAGTTTCATGAGGCGCTCCTGTCGGTCAGTGGATGACCTGTACGGGCGCTTCGTCACACGGAGGGCGCGCGGTTGTCTTGAAGAAATCGGACAGCGCTCATCCCACGAGTGTGCTCGGGGACACGCCGGCGAGTTCTCGTACGTCTCGTGACAGATGGGCCTGGTCGGCGTAGCCGCATTCGAGCGCGACGTCGCACAGGGCCGCGCCCCCGTTGGCGCGCAGCAGGGACACCGCCCGTTGGAAGCGCAGGACGCGGGCGAGCAGCTTCGGCGCGATGCCGGCCTCGTCCAGGATGTCCCGGTGCAGGGTGCGCTCGCTCACGCCCAGCGAGTGGGCCAGCGCCGTCATTCGCACCTGTCCTTCGCAGGACTGGAGGTGCGCCAGCGCGTGGACGGCGCGGGGCTTCGCGACGTCCCGGAACGAAGTCCAGCGCTGGGTGATGGTGTCCTGGAGCAGGGTCATGGCGTGGGCGGGGGTGGCGCAGTCCTCCATCCGCCGCTGGAGCTGCGCGAGGGCGGGCGCGCAGTCCTGCACGGTGACGTTGAGGCCGCAGAGCTCACGCGGGCTGACACCGAGCAGGGCCTGCGCCCAGCCCGGACGGAGCCTGACGCCCAGGCTCACCGCCCCGGGCTCGAGGTCGACGAGGACGAAGCGCTTCATGGGCCCGACGATGCCCAGCCGTGAGCTGGCCAGCCATGCCGGACCGGGGGCGTGGTGGAAGTCGAAGATGAGGTCGGTGCAGCCATCAGGCAGGACCCGGTGTTGCCGGCGCAGGGGCGCGCCCTGTTGAGGGTGGCGGGGCACCCAGAACTGCCAGAACGCGTCCACCGCGTCCGCCATGGCGGCGGGCGGCGCCCACTGGGTGTAACCCTGCTGCTGTTCGTCCTCCGCCATGGTGTCCCCGCCGTTGATGCGTACGCGGCCTGTCAGGCTCCAAGCGGCCAACGCGTCCATTTCCCATTGAAAGGAGCGGTGGCCATGAAGACGGCGAACCTGACGAGCCCGATGAATCCCGACACCCTGAACGATACTGTCATCGGCATCGATGTGCTCGCGCGCGCTGGCCGTGCCACCGCTCTTGATTTCGAGCGTGGAGACTGACCTCTGACCCACCACACCCCGTCGAAGGACGGGGAATGGCAGGCCAGAGGCCGGGCTCTCCGAGGAGACCCGGCCTCTTCCTTTTCCGGGTCAACCCCACTGCTCCGGGATGCGATTGGAATCGCAGCTCGGCCGTCTACCGAGTGAACAGGGTTCGATTCCCTGTCGGAGCGCTCTTCCCCGAGGTGATGACCATGAACCCGCTCCCCATCCCGCCCGAGCCGGACGACCTGTTCGACGGCATCGCTTCCTTCTGAAACCGCGCCCCGTGAAAGGGGCGCGCTCGCAGTCGCAGTTCCGGTCTTGTAGCTCAGGGGATAGAGCACTCGGTTGCGGACCGAGAGGTCGCAGGTTCGATTCCTGCCAGGACCATTTCATGATTGTCCACGGACCCGGTTACTCCCGCCCCGTGGTCGGCGCCCCCGGATGGGATGGCGCCCTCGCTTGCATCTCCCTTGTCGCCACCGGTGCCGGTCGTGGTCCGCGCGGTGATGTTCGCGGCACAGCCGCTGACAGGGCCGCGCGCGAAGGTGATGCGGAGGCCACGCCCATGGTCGTTGGTGATGGCCAGGATGCTTTCAACGGCTGAGCGACGGATGGATGCGGCGAAAGCCTCTTCACCCTGACGCGCGGGTCGTCCAGACAGAGGGCGGGGCCAAGGCGGGCACGGGAACGGTCAGTGCGGTGTCTCCGACCGTCCCGTGTCCTGGCAATCCCGTGGGGTGGTTACGGGTGGCCGGTGAAGCTTTCGGCTACCAGCCGTAGAGGTACGTCAGCGCGGCGGTGTCGCCGCTGGTGAAATTGCCAGAATCCTCGAGGCTGGGGCAGGAGTTCATGACCGACCCGCCCGGGGTGGCGGCGGTCGGCGTCCCTGGGATGTGAACGGCGCCCACGTTCTCCGGGTCCGGCTCGGGGTCGGGGTAGGGGCGGCCGCAACTGATGCTGGTGTTGTAGTAATCCGAGTGGCGCAGGCCGAGGGCGTGGCCCAGTTCGTGGGTAATGATCTGCTCGCTGACATTGAGAGGGTAGGCGTTCACCCCGATGTTGATGTCGACGATCCAACCCGGAAGGCCATTGGAAGGGAACGCCGCGATGCTTTGGCCACCTGGGAGGGTGTTGGTCTTCGCGATGATGTTCGCGGTGCAGCCGGTCGTCGGCCCTCGCGCGAAGGTGATTCGGAGCCCCAGCGCATTGTAGTTGGCGATGGCCAGGTCGAGCCCCTGGCTCATCAGGGGGTAGCCGTCGAACCAGACGGTGGGGTTGACGCAGATCTTCGTCACGCTCGGACCGACGATGTTGAACGAGCGGTACTGCTCGAGGCCCCCCTCGGGAACCAGGATCATCTCACGGGAGGCCGCGAGCGACACCAAGCCATCGCCTCCGACGAGCACGGCATCGTCAGCGATCTGGATGTCATTGGCCGGAAACCCAGCCTCGATGAGATTGGAGACGATCTCCTCTTGCTCGGTCTGCGCGTCGGAACCGCAGCCGACCAGCAATGCGCTACACGTTACGGTGAGGACTGCCATCTGCTTGAACATGAGGACTCGTACCTCTGACTGCGGGGAATGCGCTGCCCGCTGGGAACGCCAAGCGAGACATCGCGACGACCCGCGGAGCATTCCCCCGGTCCTCCACCAATAGGCCATGGAAATCTGCTCATTCGAGATGGTTCTGTCTTTCTCGCAATGCGAGATTATGGGTTTCCGTCACGGCGCGCCGGGTTCGAGGTCGCGGGTCGCGGCGGCGGAAAGACTGGCGAGTCGCGTGCGCCCTTGTCGACGTAGCCATCGTCGTCACAGTTCTTCATCGGGACATCGGGCGTGAGCGCCAGCAGTCACCACGCAGGGCGACCTGGGAGCGTCGGGGACAGCGGCCGCCGGTGCGTCACTCGGTGAAGATGACGAACCTGAAGCGCCCGACGAAGCCCGCCTCCTGGAGGGTCTGGTCGGGGGCGTCGAGGCGCTCTGAGCCAAGAGCCCCGTCGAAGGACGGGGCATGGCGGGTCGGAGGCCGGGGCTCCTCACGGAGACCCGGCCTCTTCTTTTTCATGTGAACCTGGAGCGCTCACCTGTCGGAGTGCTTTTCCGAGGCGACGTTCATCAATCCCGACATCCCCGTGTGGGATGTCTTCACGCCGCCGCGGCGTCTTGCGGCGGCAACACCGTCACCGGGAAGAGCCCGATGGTCTGCCAGCTCTTGCAGCCATCCAGGAGCGCTTCCCAAGCCGCCTGGCAGTCCGACAGTTGGGGCGCCAGCGGCTCCGTCGCGGTTCCCGACTGCAGCGCCGCCGCGAGCGACTCGAAACCCTGCTGGAGTGCCAGCCACGCCTGCCCCAGCGCCAGGGCCGCCTGCTGCGTCCGCGTCGCGTTGGTGGAGAAGAGCGCGGCCTCGGACGCGGCGTTCTGCGCGACCGCCGCCTCGACGAGCAGCGGGCTGATCTGCGCGTAGAGGCTCGCCAGCGTCTTGAGCTGACGCTGGATGTCGTTCTGCGCCTCGATGACCGCCGAGTTCTCGTTCGCCACATCCAGGATGAAGCCGACGAAGGCCTTCACGCCCGCCTTCGCGTCATCCTCGAGGTTGAACTCCTGGATGGCCAGCTTGACCAGGGCCTTGTTCGTGCCGGACATGCCATTGGAAATCACCTGGCAGTCCGCGTCGATGGCCGCGAGCGTGTCGTTGATCTGCTGCTGGAGGTCCGCGATCTCCTGGCTCCCCGCGGCGGCCTGGGCATCCGCGGTCAGCTTCGTGGAGACCTGTGCTGCTCGCGTCGACAGTGCCGAGGCCTGGGCGGCGAGGTCCGCGATGGCGGGCCCCTGCTGCGTGAGGTTCTTGCACAGCAGCTCCAGGCCCTCGATGAAGCGGGCCGTCGCGTCCTGACTGGCGGGGCCTCCACCGTCAATCTGTCGGGCGAGTACGAGGAACTCGGGATACATGGCCAGGAGCTGGTTGCTGAACCCGATGGCGGCGGCATCCACGCGAAAGGCCTGCGGGAGCACGGAGTCGACGCAAAACCGGGACACCGCATGCGCTTCCTGCAGGTCCGTGGCGAGGCTGGGAACCTCGTCCATGCTCACCACGGGCTGCTGGAGGAGCGTCTGGGCGTACATCTGCAATGGCGCCGCGGAGGCCGCGAGGTTGGAGAGCGCGGCAGCCACCTGCTGAGGCGAGAAGGCATCAGCCATTGTCCGTCTCCGTCGTGACCGGCAGGGTCCCGTTGGCCTGGAGCGTCTCGGCCAGGGCGAGCGTCGTCTGCCAGTCCGCGTTGGCGGCGTTGAGCATCGACACCAGCCACGACGAGGCGTCCTCGGTGTCCTGGAGTGCCTTGACGGTCTCATTCAGGTCCGATGCCAGCGAGGTCCAGCTCGAGGACAGCCCCTGCACCGCGGCGGAGGCCTGGGCGCAGGCACTCGAGAGGCTGTTGATGTTGTTCATCGCCGTGGTCATCGCGGTCATGAAGGCCTCGTCCTGATTCAGCTCGGCCGTCGCCTCCATGAGGTCCTTGTTCGCGGACTGCCAGTCGGAGAAGGCCACGGCCCCTCCGGTGGCGGCGGCTCCCGCGAGGGCGAAACCACCCACCACCAGTGCCGCGGAGGTGCCCGCTGACTCGACGAAGCCCGCGATGCCCACCACCACGGCGACGCCGCCCACGACCACGCCGATTCCCGCGCCGGCCATCACCCAGCACGCGGTGTCCATGGCCTTCTGGTCCGCCGTGATGCGGCTCTGGAGCTCCGTCTCCTCCGTGCTTCCGAGGCCATAGGCCTGGTTGACGTAGCCGTAATCCAGGTTGAAGGCCGCCACGTCCGCGTCCAGCATGTCCGTGGAGAACGTCGTGAGGGCGGACGCCGTGGCATTGGCCTGGTCGACGCCTTCGTTGCACTTCTGGATGAGGAGGTTGAGGCCGTCGATGAACTGCTGCTGGTTGTTTCCCTCGTCGATGTGCGTCGCGAGGTACACCAGTTGCCGGTACATCGCGGTCCACTGATTCCCGTAGCCGATGATGCTGGCGAGCAGCGACACCATCTGCGGGTTGAGCGTCTGCAGGTAGTACCGGGCGTGGCTTTGCGCGTTCGCCTGGTCCACCGGCAGTTGCTCCACGACGTTGGAGCTCGTCAGGGAGTCGACCTGCGAGGGCAGGTTGATGGTGGGCGTCTGGAGCACGACGTTCACGTACATCTGCATGATGGACGCCGCGGTCTGCGTCGCCGTCGCGCTGTTCCCCACGTCCGTGCCGCCGATGTCCGGCGGAGTCGAGTCGCCCGAATCGTCACTGGTCGTCGCTGTGTTGGTGCTCATTTTCGTCTCCGGGGTGAAGTGAAGGTCACAGCAGGCCGCGCGCCTGCGTGGCCAGGTTGTCCCAATCCGCCTTCACCGCTTGGAGCAGCGAAGGGGTGAAGATGCCGTAGGTGGTGATGTCTTCACTCGAGAGCAGCTCGGTGAAGTTCGCGTCGAGCGTGTTCCAGCCCGCGTCGAGCGCGCTGACGCCCGCGAAGAGTCCGCTGAGGAAGGTCTGGTATTGGGCCACCTCGGAGCTGGCCTCTCCCGCGCTGCGTGCCTCGGCCGATGCTTCGTAGGCCTCCGAATTGAGCGAGTCCTCCTCGCTGTGCAGTTCGTCGGACTCGCCCGTCAACATGTCGATGAGGTGGAGGAACTCGGCGTAGACAATCTGGCCTTGAAGCACGGCGAGGGCCCGCTTCCCTTCGTACTCCCGCAGCTCCTCGTCCACCTGTGCGGCTTCCTCGGAGGTGACCTGCGCCTCCTGCTGATACTGGCTCTGCATGGATTGGAGCTGGGCCTGGTCGCCATTGAGGATGGCGATGTCCGCGTCGAGCTTCGTCTCGTAATCCACGAGCTGGCTCGCGACGGCGGCCGTCGCCTGGGCGGTGGCGCGTGTGGCGTCCTGGAGTTGTTGGAGCTGGGCCTGGAAGGGCGCAATCGCGGTCGAGTCACCCGCGGCGATGCGCACGGACAGCGGCGAGAGCTGCTCGTAGGCCGCGTCGAACGTGCTGGAGAAGTCGACGACACCCTGCAGGGAGGACAGCACGAGCGGGCGATAGGTCGACGTCCAGAGCGCGGCGTCGGAGCGCGCCTGATTGACGTCGGCGGGGAGGTTGGCGAGTTCGCTTCCATCCGGCACGGCGAGCGCGAGGATGGATGCGACGGCTCCGTCAATCTGCGGGACGGCGGCGTTGGTGGACGTGACTCCCTGGGTCAGGGAGTCCGGTGGGGACAGGGATGCGGTCATGAGGGGTGCCGTGAGGTACGAGCGCGATGGGCTGCGGTGGGGGCACGGCGTGTCAGTGCAGATGCGGTGCCAGTTGCGTTCGCCACTCAAGTCACCGGAATCCGGGAGCCCCCTGTCTCGCGTGTGAACCGCTGCGTTCCGGTGGGACGCATCCGCGTTTCCCTGGATGGCAGCGCTCGCCGTGAGGCGCGGAGGCGTGTCGGCACGGACTCCCGTGACGCCGCCGGTTGTGTGGCGTCCCCCGCGTGTGGCAAGTGGGGGGCCCCATCTCGCCGCCTGATTCGCCGTGAGCCCAGTCACCCTGCAAATCAATCTCGCGCCCACGGACTACCCGCACGCGCGCCTCATCCTTCCTCACCAGCTCCGTCAGCTCGGCCCCTCCGTGGAGGAGGTGCTGCTCGTGCTGGACCTGCACCGGAGTCAGGGGAGCCGCTTCGCGGGCGCGTGGCTGGAGCGCAAGCCGAAGATGGACGCGCTCCTCGCGGAGCTGTCCTCGGCGGACCCGCGCATCCGGGTGGCGGAGGTGGACTACTCGCCGGCCACCACGAAGGCGCTCGCTGAACAGTTCTTCGGAGGCACCCGGCTGCCGATGAAGGACTCGCGCGGCGGGCCCTTCCACTCCTACTTCTTCGGGCTCTGGGCGGCGAAGCACCGGCACGTGCTGCACCTGGACGCGGACATGCTCATCGGTGGCGCGTCGCGGACCTGGATGGCGGAGGCGGAGGCGCAGCTCGCGTCACGTGAGGAGCTGGTGAGTTGCAGTCCCCTGTCGGGCCCTCCGCGCGCGGACGGGAGCATCGCGGGAGACCGTCGCTGGTACGAACCGGACGCGCAGGTTCCCCAGGCCTTCCGCTTCCAGCGCTTCAGCACGCGGGCCTTCTTCGTGGACCGTGACGCGTTGATGCGCAGGGTCGGGGTGCTGAGCGCGAAGCTGGCGCCGCCCATCCACGTGCTGCGTGCCTTGCGCGCGGGCAATCCGCCTTACCGCGAGCCCGAGAACCTGGTGACCCGCCGGCTCAAGCGCCGAGGCCTGTGGCGGCTGGACTTCCTGGGGGCTTCGCCGGGGCTGTGGACGCTGCATCCCCAGTACCGTTCGCCCACGTTCTACGAGCGGCTGCCGGAGCTGATATCGCGCGTCGAGGCAGGCGACATGCCCGACGCGCAGCGCGGCCAGGAGAACGTGCAGGACTGTCTGGTGGATTGGTCCGACGTGCGGGCCGCGCGGCGCAAGTGGTGGAGGCGCGGATAGGGGTCCGCGCTTCCTCCCGCGCCGTGCGCCTCACTCAGCTCAGCGGTGATTCGGAGACGATGATGCCGTCCAGGTCCGCGTAGACGTAGTGGCCGGGGCGGAAGACGACGCCGGCGAAGCGGACCTCCACATCCCGCTGGCCTTCGTTGCGCTTGAGGCTCTTGAGCGGATGCGTGCCCAGCGCCTTGACGCCAATGGGCATGCGGCCCACGTCCTCGGCGTCGCGGATGCAGCCATTCACCACCACGCCCGCCCAGCCATTCTGCTGGGCGAGCAGCGCGAGCTGGTCTCCCACGAGCGCGCAGCGGCGGCTGCCTCCTCCGTCCACCACCAGCACGCGGCCCTTGCCGGGCTCCTCCAGGGCCTTGCGCACGAGGGAGTTGTCCTCGGGTGCGCGCACCGTGCTGATGGGGCCCGCGAAGGTCCGGACGCCGCCGTAGTCATGGAACCCGGGCTCGGCGATTTGGAACTGCGCTGTGCCCGCGTGGGCATCACAGAGGTCCGCCGTCTTGAAGTTCGTGAACGCGCTCATGGCTTCGAGCCTTCTCAGGCCTCGCGTGAGGACGCAATGTCGAGCGTGCGGAGGTCCTCCGCCGTCAGTTGCAACGTGAACGCCCCCAGCAGTTCCTGGGTCTGCTGAACGGACGTCGCGCTCGCGATGGGCGCCACGATGGTGGGCTGCGCGGCGAGCCACGCGAGCGCGACCTGGGCGAAGTTGGCGCCAGGGTGGCGGCGCGTCACCTCCTCCAGGGCGTCAATCACGGCCCAGCCGCGGGCGTTGCCGTACTTCTTCAGGACGCCCTCGGCCCGCGCCGACTTCGGAGGCGGCTGGTCCTTGCGGTACTTGCCCGTCAGGAAGCCCGAGGCCAGCGCGAAGTAGGGCGCCACCACCAGCCCCTCGCGCTCGCAGATGTCCCGGAGGGTCGACTCGTAGGTCTTGCGCTCGACGAGGTTGTAGTGCGGTTGCAGCACCGTGTACCGGGCGAGGTTGTTCCGCTTGGAGGCCTCCAGCGAGTCGGTGAGCTGCTTGGGGGAGTGGTTGCTCGCGCCCAGCGCGCGGACCTTGCCCGTGCGCACCAGCGCGTCGAAGGCCGCCATCGTCTCGTCCACCGGCGTGCCCAGGTCCTCGTAGTGGGCGTAGTAGAGGTCGATGGTGTCCACCTGCAGGCGGCGCAGTGACGCCTCCACGCTGCGCTGGATGTGCTCGCGGCCCAGGCCCTTGCCCAGCTCCGTCTGCGAGCCGACCTTGGTGGCGATGACGACGCGGTCCCTGGCGCCACGCGCCTTCATCCACTTGCCGATGAGCGTCTCTGACTCACCGCCGCGATTGCCGGGGACCCAGCTCGAATACACGTCCGCCGTGTCGATGAAGTTGCCGCCGCCTTCGAGGAAGGCATCGAGCACCGCGAACGAGGTGGGCTCATCGGCCGTCCATCCAAAGACGTTTCCACCCAGGTTCAGCGGGGAGACCTGAATCCCCGTCGACCCCAGGGGCTTGCGTGCTTCGAGTTTCGTCTGTGCCATGGCCGGCGTACCTAACGAGTCCTGGAGAAGGGTGCAGGTCAAAATGGCTCGACGGGGGCGGGGCCTCGGAGGCCGCGTGTCGGGCCTCGGACGATGCGACGCTGAAACAATCCAGTTTAGTCAGATTCGAAGAAAAGGCGGTTTCTTCCAGCCCGCCGGAGACTGTCCATAATGTGTCGGCGACGGCGCGGAGCAGCGAGGGGCGTGGGGGCGGGCGAGCGAGGACGCAGGCAGTCGCGTGTCACGTGTTATGGAACGCGCCATGAACCACGCTCACAGTCAGGCCCTCTTCGCTCGCGCGCAGGCACGCATTCCCGGCGGAGTGAACTCTCCGGTGCGTGCCTTCCGAGGCGTTGGCGGCGACCCGGTCTTCTTCCGTGAAGGCGCAGGCGCCTGGCTCACGGATGTGGACGGCAACCGCTACGTCGACCTCGTGGGGAGCTGGGGGCCGCTCATCCTGGGCCACGCCTATCCGCCCATCGTGGACGCCATCATCGACGCCGCGCGCCGGGGTTCGTCCTACGGCGCGCCGCATGCCGGCGAGGTCGAGTTCGCGGAGCTCATCTGTGCCACCATGCCCGCGGTGGAGATGGTGCGGCTGGTCTCCAGCGGCACCGAGGCCACGGTGGCGGCCATCCGCGTCGCGCGCGGCTTCACGGGCCGCGAGCACATCCTCAAGTTCGAAGGCTGCTTCCACGGTGCCGGTGACCCGTTCCTGGTGAAGGCGGGCAGCGGCGTGGAGACGCTGGGCCTGCCGGACTCGCCGGGCGTGCCGTCCGCGCTGGCGAAGCTCACGCTCACCGCGCCCTTCAACGACCTGGCCGCCGTGGAGCGCCTCTTCGCGGAGAAGGGGCAGGACATCGCCTGCGCCATCATCGAGCCGGTGGTGGGCAACATGGGCGTGCTGGTGCCGAAGCCCGGTTACCTCGAAGGTTTGCAGGCGCTCTGCCAGAAGCACGGCGTGCTGCTGGTGCTGGACGAGGTGATGACGGGCTTCCGGCTGTCTCGCGGCGGCGCGCAGGAGCTGTACGGCCTCAAGCCGGACCTCACCACGATGGCGAAGGTGGTGGGCGGTGGCATGCCGCTGGGCGCGTACGGTGGCCGTCGCGACATCATGGAGCAGGTGGCGCCCGCGGGGCCGGTGTACCAGTCCGGCACGCTGTCGGGGAACCCGGTGGCGGTGGCCGCGGGCATGGCGTGTCTCAAGGCCCTGGCCGCGCCTGGCACCTACGCGCGGCTGGAGGAAGTGAGCCGCATGCTGGAGGTCGGGCTGCTCGCCGAGGCGCGCGCCGCCGACGTCCCCGTCACCGTCAACCGCGTGGGCAGCATGCTCACCGTGTTCTTCACGGGCGAGCCTGTCTACGACTACACCAGCGCGAAGAAGGCGGACACGGCGCGCTTCGGTCGGTTCTTCCACGCGATGTTGAATGAAGGTGTCTACCTGCCGCCCAGCCAGTTCGAGGCGGCGTTCGTGTCGCTGGCCATGGGCGAGCCGGAAGTCGCCCATGTGCTCGCGGCGGCGAGAAAGGCCTTCCGTTCGCTTGGCAAGGCCGATTGAGCCCGAGCCCCTCTCGGGGCCCGTTCGCTTCGGTTCCTATACCCTCGTGCGCCGCATTGGCGCCGGGGGCATGGGAGAGGTGTTCCTCGCGCGAGAGGAGTCACCCCGCCGCGCCTGCGTGGTGAAGAAGGTCCTCCCGCAGCTCATGGCGAGTCCGCAGTTCGCCGGCCGCTTCCGCGACGAGGCCCGCGTGGTGGTGCGGCTCCACCATCCGAACATCGCGCGCGTGTACGCGATGGGCGAGGTGGATGGGCAGCTCTACCTGTCGATGGAGTACGTGCAGGGCAAGACGCTCAGCCGGCTGACGTACCGGTTGCGGCAGCTCGGGAAGACGTTGCCCTTGGGCATCATGCTGCACCTGGGGCAGCGGCTGTGCGAGGGCCTGGCGTACGCGCACGACGCGACGGACGAGTCCGGCCACCCGCTGCACCTGGTTCACCGAGACCTGTCTCCGGCGAACGTGTGCATCAGCTACGCGGGCGAGGTGAAGATCATCGACTTCGGCGCGGCGCAGTCCACGCTGAAGGAGCAGCAGACCGCGCCCCGGGTGGTGATTGGCAACCTGACGTACATGGCGCCGGAGCAGGCGCGGAAGCGCCTCGTGGACCGGCGCGCGGACGTGTACGCGGTGGGCGCGCTGCTGTGGGAGCTGTTCGCGTGGCGGCCCTTGGCGCAGCGGGGAGACCCGGTGGAGCGGTGGCGGCGCGCGGCGTATCCCCAGTGGGAGCCGGCGGGCCGCGTCCGCGAAGGTGTGCCGTCCAGCGTGGATGCGCTCCTGATGCGCGCGCTCGCCTCCGAGCCCGACAACCGATTTCCAGATGCGGGGGCCATGGGCGCGGAGCTGGCGCGGCTGAAGGCGAAGCTGGCGCCCAACGTGGGCGACGCGGACCTGGCGCGCTTCATCTCGGGAGCCTTCCCCCGGGAGAAGAAGGCAGAGGAACTCGTGCTCCGGGAGCTGCTGCGCGAGGCGCGCTCGCGGCAGCTCACCGAGCCGGAGCTGGCGACGGTGCTGGTGCCTCCCACCGCGCTCGCGTTCGAGCACGGCGGCATCGAGGCGCCCGAGGACTTCGTTCCGGCGGAGCGTGCGGCTGCCGATGCGGCACCTGCCGGGGCCGAGCCCACCGCGACGCGGCCGGATGCGCACGGAGAGTCGGCGCCACGTGAAGCGCAGGGGCGAGGTGCTCCCAGCCGTGGAGCGCAGGCCACCGCGCTGTATGGCACGGAGGAAGAGTCGACGGTCGCGGACGCTCTCCGCGGACGACCGCGCAGTGCTCAAGGGCCGCACGGCGAACCGCCGGACGCTCGCGGTGGCGCGGGGCGTGGGCACACGCCGCAGGGCGGGGCTGCTCGCGTCGAGGATGCGGCGGCCACGGTGACCTGGACGGCGCATGGCGCACCCGCGAGGGCTCGCACCGGCACCGCCGAAGGGGCCGCTGTCCGTGTGGCACTTGCCGAGGCCCATGCGGACGGGGATGACGAGGCGACCGTCGTCCAACCGGAGCGTGGCGGGCCTACCTCCGCGCGCACGGACGGCGACGCGCGTGCCACGCCTTCCGAACCGTGGAGTCATGGGGCAACGGACGTGCTCCGTGATGAGGACGCGGAGCCCACCGCTGTTGGACCGAGGCGAGGCGTTCCGAATGGCCTTGGCGGTGGGGAGTCCGGAGCCACCGCTGGTGAGTCGCGGCACCGAACTTCAAGTGCATCCAGTGACGCGGAGTCCACGGCGGTTGCGTCAAGGCGCGGGGCTTCCAGTGGTCCCGGCGATGGGGAGTCCGGAGCGGCCGCAGTTGCATCACGGCAACGCGCTTCAGGTTCACTCCGTGACGAGGACGCGGAGACCACTGCGGTCGGGTCGCCGCGAGGTGCTTCGAGTGGTCTCGGCGATGAGGAGTTCGAATCCACCGCAGTTGGGCCCAGGCGCGGCGCTTCGAGTGGCCATGGCGATGGTGTGCCCGAATCCACCGCCGCCGCGTCGCGACACCGCGCTTCAAGTGTGCACGGAGACACGGACGCGAAGTCCACCGCCATTGGGGCGAGGCGCGCGGTGGCGAGCGCATTCAGTGACGCGGATGCGGAGACCACCGTCATTCAGTCCGGGCGCGACCGCATCGCCGCGGCCGTCGCGGCCCACATGGACGCCGGGATGGCGGAGGCCCCCACCGAGCCGCCCAGGATGCCGCGTGCTGGCTCGCTCGGCGCCGTTGCCGGTCCAGCGGATGCCGCGACCACCGAAGCCGTCGACGCGGAGAAGCTGATGGTCGCGCTCGAGCGCGCCAACGCCGCCCGGGGGCAGGGGGCCAGCGCCACCACGCCCGAGGATGTCACCGTGACGGAGGTGAATCCCACCCGCGCGAACCCCGCGGCCGCGCCGCTGCGCCGAGCCACCCGGGAGACGCAGGTGGGCTTCGGCGTGGACATCTCCCAGGCCGTGGACGCCGCGGCCGTGGAGGCGCGCCGGTTGGCGTTGGTGCGCGCCATCACCGGCGACGACGAACTCCCCGCGGTGGAGCCCGAACAGACCACCGCGACCTGGCTCCGCGGCCGGCGGACCTGGCTCGCCGCGGGGCTGTTCACGGGCGCCTGTGCCTTGGGGCTCGCACTGGCGTGGGCGCTCTCCTGACGCGCGCTGCGTCGTCCGGCGTCAGCTCCCCGAAGGCAGCCGGTAGCTGAAGCCCAGGCTGATGGTGGCGGTGTCAATCCAGTTGCTGGTGAACCCGTCGCCGAACTCATCCTCGTTGTCGTCCGACGTGCCGCGCGCGCCGCCGCCCAGGTAGCGCAGGTTGAGGAACGCATCGATGTTCTCGGTGATGCGAACCCCGCCGCGCAGGGACGCATCCAGCAGCGCGCCCGTGGTGTTGGAGTCACGGTCCCCGTTGATGATGGCCGTGGGCGCGTAGCTGCCATCCGCCTCGAAGCCCACCCACCATCCGCCGCCCAGGCCCCACCGGCCGCGCACCTTGAGCAGCGGAACCGGCCCCACGTCCCGCGCCGTCCGCCGCAGCGTCCCGTCCGCCGAGGTGAAGACGTAGTTCGCGTTGCGCAGTTGCAGCGACACCCCGACGGACAGCTCGCGGTCCGGTCCGGCCAGCAGGTCGAACAGGTAGCTGGCCCGGTAGAAGGGGAAGCTGTAGTTCACGTTCAGCGGCGTGCCCGCGGGGAAGTCCAGCGCGTCGATGCGCACGTCCCGCTTGAGCACCACCTGCGTGTCGATGGCCAGCGGCTGGTAGAGGAACACCACCGTGTGCCGCCCCTTGAGGGTCAGCTCCGCGGACAGGCGCATGAAGTTGTAGAGGTTGTCCTGCCCACCGTCATCCACGTAACGGAACAGCGTGCCGTCACTGCCCTGGCGAATGCTGTGCGCCAGCACGTCCAGGAACCCCATCTCTCCCACGAACTTCAGTTGGACCCGGGGCTCGTCCGACGCGGCTTGGGCGCGGACCGCGGTGCTGCCCAGACAAAGAAGGACTCCCAGGATGACGGCATGGCGGTGCATTTCAGCTCCTCGCGAAGGCAATTGCGCCCCGGACGCGTGAGCTTTGAACGCGTTACCAACCTTCGTGCGCCGTGGAGGCGGGTGTGTCCAGAGGTAGATACAGCCGGAACGTGGTGCCCTGGCCCGGCTGGGAGTCCATGGCCACGCGGCCCTGGTGTGACTCGATGATGCGCTTCACCACGGCGAGGCCCAGCCCCGTGCCCTTGGCCTTGGTGGTGAAGAAGGGCTCGAAGATGCGGGCCCGCACGTCGGCAGCGATGCCCGGTCCGCTGTCCGCGAACTGCACCTCGACCTCGGGTGTTCCCGGGGCACGCCGGACGCTCGCCCGCAGCCTCCCGCCCTGCGGCATGGCCTGCACCGCGTTGATGGCGAGGTTGAGGAAGGCCTGCCGCATCATCCGCTCGTCCACCGTCACGGAGGGAACATCGTCCGCCAGGTCCATCTCCACGCTCACCTGGCCCGGTGCCTCCGCCAGCGCGCCGCGCACCGCGTCCTCCACCAGGGGCGACAGGGGCACTGCGTAGGGGTGCGGCGCGGGCGGACGCGCGAAGGTGAGCAGGTCCGCGACGATGCGATTGAGCCGGTCCGACTCCTCGCCCACGATGTCCAGCAGCGGCACCGCGGCGCTGTCCGGCCCGACGATGCGGCGCAGGGAGGCCACCGAGTTGAAGATGGCGCCCAGCGGATTGCGCACCTCGTGGGCCACCACCGCGGACAGCTCGCCCAGCGCGGCCAGCCGCTCGCGGCGCACGAGCTGCGCCTGGGTCCGGGCCAACTCCACGTAGCTGGCTTGCAGGTCCTCCACCAGCCGGGCGCCCTCACGGGCCAGCGCGAGCTGATTGGCGATGGCGCTGGCCCGCTCCACCTCCGCGGGGGTGAAGTGCCGCGCGCGCCGCGTCTCCACCGCCATCATCACGCCCATGGGGCGCTCGTGGACCACCAGGGGCAGCACCAGGAACGCGCGTGCCTCCGGCAGGAGCCGGACCTCCTCGTTGACGCGCAGGTCGGAGCTGGCGTCCTCCACCATCACCACCTCGCGCGTGTGGAACGCCAGGGAGGCGAGGGACGCGTCCGCCGGGATGAGCGGCAGCGAATGCCCCAACAGCGCCGGGCGCTCGCCCATCATCGCTCGCAGTTGGAGCCGCTCCCCCGTGCCGTCCGTCAGGAACACGTACGCGTCCTGCGTGTCCACGATGCGCGCCAGGCTGGTGGCGCCAATGTGCAGCAGCTTGTCCAGCTCCAGCGTGGCCGCCAGGGCCTTGGCCACCTCGTGCAACAAGGCCAGGTCCTCCGCCCGGCCGCGAAGCTCATGCAGCAGCCGGTGGGATTCGATGGCCGCCGCGAAGTGGCTGCCCATGGCTTGCAACGTCTCCCGCTCCAGCGGCGTCAGCGGCCGGCGTTGGCGGAAGAGGGCCGTCAGGATGCCGACGCCGCGTGAGCGCACCCGCAGCGGGACGACCACCACGGTGCGGAAGCCCTGTTGTCGCAGCGCCTCGCTCAAGTCGTCCGAACAGGAGTCCTCCACCTCCCGCTCCAGCGGCACGCCTTCGCGCTGGGCCTGGAGCCACAGGCTTCCGGTGCGCCACCGGCGCGTGAAGTCCTCGGACTCCTCACCCGCCAACCCCCGCGAATACGCGAGCTCCACCTCGCCGGCGTCCGTGGGCAGCAGCACCGTCACCGCGTCGCAGCCCAACAGGTCGGCGATTTCGTCCGTCCCTGGCGCGAACAGCGCCTGCGGGTGGGGCGCGGACGCCGTCACGGAGGCCAGCCGGTTGATGGCGGCCAGCGCCGTGTTCTGCGCCGACAGCCGGGAGATGGTGAGCGCCGCGTCCAGCGCGGCGGACACCTGCGCGCCGAACAGCCGCACCGGTGGAAGCTCTTCCTCGCGCAGCCAGTCCGCCACCATCGCCAGCATCGCCCGGGGCCGCCCTTCCACGTCGATGCGCACCGCGATGGCGCGAGTCTGTCCCGCCCGCCGGAGTCCCTGCCGCACCAGGACGCCCCGCGCGCCTCGAAGGAAGCGCTCCGCTTCCTGGGGCAGCTCGTTGGAGAAGGCGGCGCCGTCTCGCCAGGCGAGCTTCAACAGGGGCGGCCACTGGCCCACCACATCCCGGACCCAACGCCCCGCGAGCGAAGCGGCCTCCGGTGGCACCATGTCCGCGGGCACGAAGGTCTGTCCCAGCCGGACGCCGAGCTGCTCGGGCGAGAGCCAGGCGCAGGCGAGGCCCAGTTCCTCCACGCCGGAGAACATCCGCTTGAGCACCTCGGCCTCGGTGCGCAGCGAGGGGAGGCTCGCGCCCAGCTCGGCCAGGCGCTGAAGCACGCCGCGGCGCCGCGTTCGCGCCGACACGTCGCGCACCAGCACCACCCACTCCACGCCGCTGGGGATGACGGTCAGCTCGACGCGCAGCTCCCCCTCGGCGGTGCGCAGCGCGGTTTCATAGGTGGTGGGCACGGGCTCGCCGCGCCGGCGCCGGGCGTGGCGGGTGTCCAGCTCCGCCGCGCTCGCGGTGGACACCAGCAGCGTGGCGGGCTTGCCCAGCACCGATTCGCGCGGGTAGCACGACATCGTCACCAGCGCTTCGTTCACATAGACGAAGCGGCCGTCACGGACGACACAGACACCCACGGACATCGAATCGAAGGGGCCGTATGCGGATGCAGCCCCAGGGGCGGAGGCGGTTTTCACGGCGGTACGACTCTTCCACCGCTTCCACGCCGGGTGAAATCGCCCACACGTCGCTTCGCCCACCATCCCACAACGCGCGGGTCCGCCTGCGGCTTACCCGTAGGAAGGGCCCGGCCGCGCATGGCAGCCAGGCCCCGTGGAGATGCCAAGAAGGCTCCCCGAGTCGGACTCAGGCCGGGGAGGCCCCCGGCGACTCCGCGCCGCGGTGGTGGACCTTGGTGTACAGGCCGATGAGCTCGGCCTCACCCAGGATGTGGCCCTCCATGGCCTCCCGGAGCTGGGTGCGGGAGGCGGCCCGCCCCAGATCGGGCAGCACCGTGTCCAGCGCGAACAGGCGGAAGAAGTACCGGTGCATGCCAACGGGCGGCATGGGGCCGCCGTAGTCCTGCCGGCGGAAGTCATTTTGCCCCTGCCGGGCGCCTTCCGGGAGCACGTCCGGCGTGGCGCCCTCGGGCAGGCCCTGGGCGGAGGGGGGGATGTTGTAGATGACCCAGTGGGAGAAGGTCATCTGCGGGTTGCGCGGATCCGGCGCGTCCGGGTCCTCCACGATGAGGGCCAGGCTCTTCGTCCCGGCCGGCATGCCGGTCCATTGGAGCGGTGGAGAGATGTCCTCCCCCTCGCCGGTGTAGGCAATGGGGATGAGGTCGCCGTCCTTGAAGCGGGGGGACGTGAGCACGAGCGGCTTCGGCATGGAGTCCTCCAAAGGCGTGATGGAGCGTGTCTGGGCAAGCTGGCGACGCGGGCTCCCAGGCGCCCAGGAGGGGGGAGGGCACCGCCCGCCCGTCCGGCACCGGGGTATTGGGGCAGGCTCAAGCCCCCAGGCGCGGCGCCAGGCCCCGGGAAGCCCGCCTGGTGGGGTTCACCCTGGCCAAGGCCCCTGTCGGCCCGGAGAAGGGCGCCAGAGGCGGTCTCATGCGGGGCAGATCGGCGGTAGCTGAGCTTGCCGAAGCGGCAATCGCGACTGGGGGCCGGGGCCTGGCTGCCCATGGTAGCGGTTGCGTGTGTCGCGTGTTCGGTGTTAAGCGGCGCCCGCGCGTCGAGGGGTTGGGGCTGGCGGGGTTGGAAACGCGAGGTTTTCCCGGGGTTTGGGGAGGCGTCCGAATGGAAGTGAAGGAGCCCCGGAAACCGGGCGGTTCGGACGGCGCCGAGCTGGGTGAAACGGCTCGGCAGATGAGGGCCGCGCAGCCCTACATCGCGGCGGTGTGGAAGCTGGTGGGCGGGGCGGTGGTGGGGGTGTTGGGCGGCTACTGGCTGGACAAGTGGTTGGAGACGGGCCCCTGGTTGATGGTGGTGCTGAGCTTGGCGGGCATCTGCGTGGGCTTCTACGGATTCCTCCGCGAGATGTCCCGGCTGGGGAGGCGGAAGTGACGGCGCGGGGCGGTGGTGGTGGTGGGACGGACTCCTTCCGGAGTCATGCGGCGCTGGCGGGTGGCGTGGCGGTGGTCGGGTTGGCGCTGGCGGCGTTGATGCCGCAGGTGGTGGAAGACCGGGTTTCGGCGCTCTGGGGTGTGGGGCTGGCGGCGGTGACGGGCGCGGTGGCCCTGGTGCTGAAACGGCGGGCGGTGCGGCAGGACCTCAACGCCGCGCTGAAGGTGGTTGGAATCATTTTTGGCCTTCGGGCCGTGGGCGTGTTGGCGGGGCTGTTGGGCGTGGTGTCGCGGGGAATGGCGGCGGTGCCGTTCATCGCCGGTTTCTTCGGCGTCTACTTCGCGCTGCAGTGGATTGAAGTGAGCTACGTGATGGCCGCGTCGAAGGAATCGGCGGGCGGAGACGAGTGATGCGCAAGGCAATGGTGCTGTTCGCCAGTCTGTTCGCTGCCACGGCGTGGGCCGCAGGGTCCGAGGACGACGTGCCGGGGTACATCCTCCACCACGTCGTGGACTCGCCGTACCTGGAGATTGAAGTCCCGCTGAGCAACCCCATCCACGCGGCGGACCTGCCTCAAATTCTGGTCCCGCTGAAGGCGGACGGGTGCGCGCCCCGGATGACGTCGCACGGTCAGGAGATTCCGGGCCTGACGGAAGGCTGCCTGGACCTGTCCATCACGAAGCACACCGTGATGATGTGGCTGGCCGCCTTGCTGCTGATGGCGACCCTGTTCATCTGGAGCAACCGCGACAAGTCGAAGCTGGTGCCGCGCGGCGCGGGCGCCAACATCATCGAGATGCTGGTGCTGTTCGTTCGTGACGAGCTGGCCATCAAGAACATCGGCAAGGAAGAGGGCCCCCGCTACGTGCCCTACCTGCTCACGGCGTTCTTCTTCGTCCTCTTCATGAACCTGCTGGGCCTGATTCCCTGGATGGCGACGGCCACCGGCAACCTGGCCGTCACCGCGACGTTGGCGGTCTGCACCTTCTTCGTCACCCAGCTCGCGGGCATCCGCGCGGCGGGCCTGGGCGGCTACCTGAAGCACCTGACGGGCGGCGTGCACTGGGCGCTGTGGCCCATCATGATTCCGGTCGAGGTCCTGGGCCTGTTCACCAAGCCCTTCGCCCTCACGATGCGTCTGTTCGCCAACATGCTGGCGGGCCACATCGTCCTCTTCTTCCTCCTGGGCCTCATCTTCATCCTCGGCCACCCGGCGGTGGCGCTGGTGAGCGTGCCCTTCGCCTTCGCCATCTACCTGCTCGAGCTGTTCGTGGCCTTCGTGCAGGCCTACGTCTTCACGATGCTGTCGGCGCTCTTCATCGGCATGAGCGTGGCCATGGGCCACCACCATGACGACCACGGCCACGCGGCCGAGGGCAGCCACAACCACGACCACGGCAAGGCGCACCACGCCTAGGCCGTCTGTGACGAGTTACGGGGCGCGCGAGTCCGGCGCCTCGGCAGAAGACCCGGCGGTTCGAAAGGCCGCCGGAGGTAGTCCTCAAGGGCCATCACGACCCCCCCACAAGCGGGTCCACGCTACGAAAGAATAAGTGTTCCCATGACGAACCTCGCTCTCGCCTTCCTCGCCGCCGGTCTGGGTGCCGGTCTCTCCATCATCGGTGCCGCGCTCGGCATTGGTAAGCTGGCCGCCGCCGCCATGGACGCCACGGGCCGTCAGCCGGCCGCGGGCGGCGACATCCGCACCACGATGATCATCGCGGCGGCCCTTATCGAAGGCGCCACGCTGTTCGCGCTGGTCGTTTGCATCCTGCTCGCCACCAAGGCCTAAGCAGGGCAGGTCGAGTCATCGCTGGAAGGTCGCCGGTGCCTGGAGGGAATTGAACCTCGGGCGCCGGCCGCTCCAGCCGCGGTAACCGAAGTCTTCGCATCAACCCTCCCTCACGCTGGACATCCCGCCATGTTCCTGCCCTCCGTCCTCGCCGCCAGTAACCTCGTGAAGGTCCAGCCGGGCCTCATCTTCTGGACCCTCATCACCTTCGTCATCGTCGCCATCGTGCTGAAGATGAAGGCGTGGGGCCCCATCCTCTCGCTGGTCGAGGAGCGCGAGAAGCAGATCGCCAGCTCCATCGAGAGCGCGAAGCGTGAGCGCGCCGAGGCGGAGAAGCTGCTGGCCGACCAGAAGACGGCCATCGCCGAGGCCCGCCGTGAGGCCGCGGAGATGATGCGCCGCAACACGCAGGAGATGGAGAAGTTCCGCGAGGAGCTCATGGCCAAGAGCCGCAAGGAGGCCGAGGAGCTCAAGCTGAGCGCGCGTCGCGAGATCGACGAGCAGAAGGCGAAGGCCATCGCCGAGGTCCGCTCCATGGCGGTCGACCTGTCCATGGAGATCGCCGGCAAGCTCATTGGCGAGCGCATGGACGACAGCAAGCAGCGCGCGCTGGCCGAGCAGTTCGTCCAGGGCCTGCCGCTGAACGGCACCAGCGCCTCCGGCGCCGTCCGCCGCACTGCCTAATCCCCTTTTGGGGAAGCGCGCCCCCCGGCGCGCGTGTTCCAGGGAATCACCATGGGTCTATCCATCGGAATCGTCGGGCTGCCCAACGTCGGCAAGTCCACCCTGTTCAACGCGCTGTCGGCCGCGGGCGCGCAGGCCGCCAACTATCCCTTCTGCACCATCGAGCCCAACGTGGGCGTGGTGCCCGTGCCGGATGACCGCCTGGACCAGTTGTCCGCGCTCATCAAGCCGCTGAAGAAGGTGCCCACCTCGCTGGAGTTCGTGGACATCGCCGGCCTGGTGCGCGGCGCGTCCAAGGGCGAAGGCCTGGGCAACCAGTTCCTGGGCAACATCCGCCAGGTCAACGCCGTGCTCCATGTGCTGCGCTGCTTCGAGGACGACAACGTCACCCACGTCGAGGGCGGGGTGAATCCGGTGCGGGACCGGGACGTGGTCGACACGGAGCTGTGCCTCAAGGACCTGGAGACGGTGGAGAAGCGCCGCGAGCGCACCCTGAAGAACACCAAGATGGGTGGCAAGGCCGGCGAAGAGGCCAAGGCCGAGGTGGCGCTGCTGGACCGCATCAAGGCGAGCCTGGACAACGGCATCACCGTGCGCGCCCAGAAGCTCACCGAGGACGAGAGCGCCCTCATCCATGACCTGTTCCTGCTCACCGACAAGCCCGTGCTGTACGTGGCGAACATCGGCGAGACGGAACTGGGCAAGGAGGACGCCAATCCTCACGTGAAGGCCGTGCGGGAGATGGCCGCGAAGGAGGGCTTCGAGGTCGTGGTGCTCGCCGCCGCGCTCGAGTCCGAAATCCAGCAGCTCCCCGAGTCCGAGCGTCCGGGCTTCCTGGAGAGCGCGGGCCTGTCCGAGCCCGGCCTGCACAAGGTGGTGCGCGCGGGCTACAAGCTGCTGGGCCTGTGGACGTACTTCACCGTGGGCGAGCAGGAGTGCCGCGCGTGGACCATCCACCAGGGCTACAAGGCCCCGCAGGCCGCCGGCGTCATCCACTCCGACTTCGAGCGCGGCTTCATCAAGGCCGAGGTGATGCGCTGGGAGGACCTGGTGAAGATGGGCAGCGAGTCCGCCGTGAAGGAGAAGGGCATGCTGCGCGTGGAGGGCAAGGAGTACGTCGTTCAGGACGGCGACTGCATGCACTTCCGCTTCAACGTCTGACGTTCCCCGCGCGGCCTCGGGCCGTGTGACAGGGAGCGCGGTCATCGCGGGCGCGGCATCCGGACGACGAGGTCCGGAGGCGGCGCCCGCGAGTCGTTTCGGGGGCAGGGCGCTTGGGCGGCTCAGAAGCCGCGGGGGCCTTGGAGCACGGTGTAGACCCAGATGCCCACGGCGATGAGCGCCAGCACGGTGGTGAAGGTCGCCGTGCGTCGCATGCGGGGTTGCTCTTCCGGCGGATGCTTCGAGGCGAAGAACCACATGCCGCCCACGCGCAGGACGAGGAACAGGCAGAGCAGGATGGGGCCAATCACCTGCCAGCCCGTGGGCCGCATCAGCACCACGCCCCACGAGGCGAGGAAGGCGACGTTGCCCAGCAGCGAGGCGATGGCGAATCGGGGATATACGCGTCGAGTGTCCACGGCGCGGGAGTTTCGCCGCGAGTGTGCGGGCCTCCAACGAAGGACTTCGGTGGGTGCGCGGCAGGCGACGTTTCGGGGGCGCGGTGTCTGTGTTCGAGATGCGCCAGTTTCAGGAGACGACGTGGACGGGGCGCCACGTCGCCCCATGAGCAGTGCCGCTGCGTGGACGTTTCAGCCTGCGCGTGACGGCTTGGCTTCCACGTAGCGCGCGGAGTGCCGCTGCGTGGACGTTTCAGCCTGCGCGTGGCGGATTCGCCTCCACGTAGCGCGCGCGAGGGCGCAGCAGGTGCCCTTGTTCGCGCTGTTCGAGGACGTGCGCCACCCAGCCCGCCGCGCGGCCCACTGCGAACAGCGTGGCTCCCGCGCCGGGCGGCAGGCCCAGTGCTCCCGCGAGCATCACCAGTCCGAAATCCACGGAGGGCGGTGGATGGCCCGCTGCGCGCATGACGTCCAGCACGGCCGACGCGATACGGACGCTGGGGGCCTCGGGCCGGAGGGCCTGCGCGGCTTCGACCAGGGGCGGTGTTCGCGGGTCTCCGTCCGGGTAGAGCGGATGTCCGAAGCCCGTCATGGACTCGCCTCTGCGCAATCGCTCATGGATGACGGCCGAGGCGCGCTCGGGCCGTCCCACCTCCGCGAGCAGCGCCTCCACGCGGTCGCAGGCGCCACCGTGTTTGGGCCCGGAGAGCGCGGCCAGCGCGGCCACGGGTGGTGTTCCGCGTGGCAGGAGCTTCCCTGGTCCGAAGTCACGCAGGGACCCCGCGTGCAGTACCGCCGCAAGCAGTTGGGCGCCGCCGCGAAGGGGCGCAAGCTGGGGTGCAGCCTGATGGAGCTTCCTTCGGGCAAGCACGCGTGGCCGCGCCACTACCACCTGGCCAACGAAGAGGCCTACGTCATCCTGTCTGGCACGGGCCGGCTGCGCCTGGGCGAGGACACCCTCGTGGTGAAGGCGGGGGACTACGTGGCGCTGCCCGTGGGAGCGGCTGGGGCGCATCAGCTCCTGAACGACGGTGACGCGCCGCTGCGCTACCTCGCCTTCTCCACCATGCTGGAGCCGGACGTGATGGTGTACTCGGACTCGGAGAAGGTGGTCGTCTCCGCGGGCAGTGCCCCGGGGGGAGACAAGGCCGCTCGCACCCTGTTCACCACGCTGCCGCTGTCCGCGGAGGTGGACTACTGGAGCGGCGAGGAGCGATAGGCTGTGGCTTCAGATGGCCTCATTGCTCGACGTGCTCCTGCGGGAGCGACTCCTCAAGGACCGTGACGCCGCCGCGGAGTTGCTGCCGCGCGGGGAGCCACCCCATGTCTCCCTGTTGCGCCTGTGTGATGCGGGGCTGCTCGATGGGGGCCTGTCCGTGGGGTACGGCGTGCGCGCCGATGAGCTGGTGGGGCCGCTGACCAACGCGATGGGCGGCGCGGCCCGCCGCTTCAAGGTGGTGGATGTCCGCGAGCGCCCCGTGCTGGAGCTGCACGTGATGGCGGGCGACGTGACGGAGCGCTGGGAGGTGGAGGACCTCTCCGCGCTCGTGCACAACCTCAACAGCCTCTACCGCGATGCGCCGGATGTGCGCGCCGTGGCCGAGCTGGGTGAGTGGGAGGACGCACTCCAGCTCTGGTGTGTGGACAAGCGCGCCTTGCCGAAGCTGGCCCGTCAGTCCTTCTTCGCCCCACGCAACGCACGGGCGCTGACGGTTTCTTCGGGGGAGTGAGCCTCCAGCCGGGTCCTACACTCGCGGGAGACCCGGATTCTGAGGCAGCATGAGGGGGCATGCGCTTCGTCTGGACCTGCCTGCTCGTGTTGCTCCCGGCGTCTCCCGCGTTGGCGGAGCTGGATTCCTTTGGCCTGGGGACGGGCCGTCATGGCGCGCTCAACGTGACGGCGTCTGACCACATCGTCAACGTCGCCACGCCGCTGACGGCCGGTGTGAATACGGGGGAGACCCGCATCAAGGTGGAACGCACCACGGGGTTCTCCGAAGGGATGCTCGTGCTCTTCCACCAGAGCGGCGGCCCGGATGAGGCCGTGGGCACCAGCGGCGGCACGCTCGAGCTCCGAGGCGTGGGGCATTGGGAGCTGGCCCGCGTGGCCGCGGTGTCGAGCGAGCCGGTCGAGCTGCGTCTGACCGCGCCGCTGGTCCACCCCTTCGTCATCCCCGGCGCGCAGGTGGTCACCGTGCCCGAATACACGACCGTCACCGTGGCCGCGGGGGCCACCGTGGCGCCGCGCCCGTGGGATGGGCGCAGTGGTGGCATCGTGGCCTTCCTCGCCACGGGCAGCGTGACGAACCAGGGACTCATCAGCGCGGAGGGCGCGGGCTTCCGGGGTGGTGCCTTCCTCAACCATCCGGAGATCTATTCCTGCACGGCGCTGGACCTCGCTCCGGAGGCGGGCGGCTCCTACAAGGGAGAGGGGCTGCTGGTGGGCCGCTTCGGTTCGGCCGCGGGGCGGGGCAGTGCCGCGGGCGGTGGCGGTGGCGGTAACTGTCACAACGCGGGAGGCGGAGGTGGTGCGAACGCCGGACGCGGTGGCGGTGGCGGACGCTCGACGGAGACCGACTTGATGCGGGACGTGGGCGGGCAGGGGGGAGTGCCCGCGGCGTACTCGCTCGTCGAGAAGTTCATCTTTGGGAGTGGCGGGGGCGCGGGGGAGGGCAATGACGACCTGGGGTCGGGCGGTGGCGCTGGCGGTGGCGCCGTGCTCCTCCGTGCGCGGGCGTTCTCCGGGAGCGGGCGCATCACCGTGGATGGGCTCTCTGCCCTCCCGACACCGGGTGACGATGGGGCGGGCGGTGGCGGTGCGGGCGGTGCGCTCATCCTGCGCGCGGAGGGCACGCTGGGCTGCGGCGCCGCGCGGGCGGCGGGCGGCCGGGGCGGCACGGTGAGTGACCCGGATTGGGTGTTGGGACCGGGCGGCGGTGGCGGCGGTGGCGGCGTGTTGTTGCAAGGGACGACGACGCCTTGCCCCACGGTGGTGACGGGCGGTGCCGCCGGAACGCTCACGGCCTCCGACGGGGGAACGCATGGCGCGGGGCTGGGGAGTTCGGGCGTCGTGACGCAGTACCTCACGTCCTACCGCACGCCCACGATGCCCGCCGTCAGCACGCCGGTGGATGGCGCGGTGGGGGTGCCAGACCGGCCGCGCTTCGTGGGGCGCGCCGAGCCGGGCGTTCGGGTGCTCGTCTTCGTGGACGGCGTGGAGCGGCTCCACGTGGTGGCTGACGCGGCGGGCTCGTTCTCCGCGCACATCGCGCCGCCACAGGAATCGCTCAGCGTGGGCACGCACACGGTCCACGCGGTGTCGGAGTCGCTGGGCGCCTTCAGCCGGTCCTCCGTGCCCGTCACCTTCTCCGTCGCCGCCACGTTGGAGGACGGCGGCGTGGTGGTGGAGCCCATCCTGGTGATTCCCCAGGATGGCGAGACGGTGGGAACCACACCGCTGTTCGCGGGCGTCGCGCCCAACGGCCTGACGGTGGGCATCGAGGTGGACAACGGCGCGGAGGTCATCATCCCCGTCGATGGCGCGGGCCGCTTCCGCTACCAGTGGCCCGCCGAGTCGCCGCTGGCTCCCGGGCCGCACTTCGTCACCGTGCATTCGCACAACGAGGCCGGCATCAGCGGTCCGTACTCACAGCCCATTCGCTTCGAGTCCCAGGCCGTGAGCGGCGGCGTCGATGGCGGTTCGTCCAATCCCGATGCGGGGAGCTCGCAGGGCGATGGTGGCGGGACGCAGGTCCCGGAAGAAGGCTGGCCGGTGCTCGTGGTGCCCGAGGAGGGCGAGGTGGTGGACACCACGCCACTGTTCGCGGGTGCGGCCTCGCCCGGCGCCACCGTGGTCATCGAGGTGGATGGCAGTGAGGTCGCCACGGTGACGGCCGATGACACCGGCGCCTTCCGCTACCAGGTGCCGCGCGAGGGTGCGCTGTCGGTGGGGCCACACAGTGTCGCGGCGCAGGAGCACCTCATCGCGTCCAGCCGGGCGCCGGCGCGCTCGCGCAGCACCGCCTTCCAGGTCCGGGGCCCCGCGGCGCTCGACGTGGGGTGTGGCTGTGGTGCCTCTCCCGTGGGCATGGTCGGCGCCTGGTCGCTGCTCGTGGGACTGGCGGTCCTGGCTCGGCGTCGGCGCGCGTAGCGTGCCGTGGCGGAAGCCGCCCGCGACACGGCAGGGATGCGCGCCGTGAGCGCCTGCGGCGTCGCCGCCCTCCACGGGGCGGCGAGCCGGAATCGTCGGCGCTCAGTCGTCGCCCAGCAGCCCACCAAGCCCGACGCCGCCGAGCACGCTGCCTTCGTCGCGAGCGCCTCCCGAACGCGACGCGGAGAGGATGCGGCCCGCGAGCCGGCTGAACGGGAGCGACTGGAGCCACACCTTGCCCGGGCCGCGCAGCGTGGCGAAGAAGAGGCCCTCGCCGCCGAAGAGGGCCGTCTTGATGCCGCTCACCAGTTGGATGTCGTAGTCCACGGTGGGCTGGAACGCGACGATGCAGCCGGTGTCGACGCGCAGCAGCTCCCCGGGGCCCAACGTGCGCTCATGCAGCGTACCGCCCGCGTGGATGAAGGCGAGCCCGTCTCCCTGGAGCCGCTGCATGATGAAGCCCTCGCCGCCGAACAGGCCGGTGCCCAGCTTCTTCTGGAACGCGATGCCCAGCGACACGCCCTTGGCCGCCGCGAGGAAGCTGTCCTTCTGGGCAATCAACTCGCCGCCAAGCTCGCCCAGGTTCACCGGGATGATCTTCCCCGGATAGGGCGCGGCGAAGGACACCTTGCGCTTGCCTCGGCCACTCTTGTTGAAGAAGACGGTGGTGAAGAGCGACTCGCCCGTCAGCAAGCGCTTGCCCGCTCCGAGCAGTGAGCCGAAGAAGCCGCTCGACTGCTGCGAGCCGTCACCGAAGATGGTCTCCATCTCGATGCCGTCCTCCATGTACATGAGGGTTCCGGCCTCGGCGACCGCGGCTTCTCCCGGGTCCAGCTCCACCTCGACGAACTGCAGGTCCTCGCCGTAGATGTGGAAGTCCACTTCGTGCATGCGTGCCATGGGGGCGCACCATAGCCAGCCTGTCGCGGGACTATCGCGACAGAATCAGGGCCAGCGTGGCCACGAGCCGTGCGTTGTCATTCCCGATGGTGGGCGGGATGGACAAGGACACGGGGTTCTCCAGGCCGGCGAGACACGAGCGCCAACCCTGATAACGCCCTTCCTCGGACGCCTGGAGCTGGTAGCTGCAACGGCCCACGTCACCCTTGAAGGTCTGGGGCGTCACCTGGAAGTCCGTGAGCTGGCCGCCAAACGTGCCCTTGGCGCGCAGGGCGCCTTCCTCCTGCGTCAGCCGCAGGTCCACGGGGCCACTGCCGTAGATGCCACGGACTCGCGCGGTGTCGAGCGTGAGGTTGAGCGGCCTGCCGAAGGCGCGGCCTCGCAGGGCATCGTTGCTGAAGCCAACCTGCAGGTCGGGACTGGTGAGGTCGCGGTCGGTGACGCGCGCGTTGAGCGCGACCCGAGGCGTTCGCAGGTCGAGGTACTGAACCGGCTGCGCCAGGGCGGTGCTCGCGGCGAGCAGCGCGGCCGTGAAGATATGTGAAGTTCGCATGGATTAAACGTAGTCGGCTCGCCAACCCGTCGCCCGTGTCTTAGGTGTGCTGGACGCCATGAGGCGTGGACCTGCCCGGTGTGCGGGCGGGTTGTCGGGCAGCGGTCCTTGGCGGCCGTTACGTCCCAGCGTTCCGGGCGCTGTCATGGCGGGCACCGGTGTGAAGGAGGTCGTTGTCCGTGGCGGAGCTGACCCCAAGCATGGAGCAAGAGTCCCGGCCCAGAGTGTCCCTGGCGCTGGCGTTGCGGTGGTTGATGTCGCTCGGTGGCATCCTCACGCTGATGGGCGGGCTGCATGCGTACATCGCGGTGCGCCTGTTCGTGAGCCCGCAGCTCCCCGCGCCATGGACAATCGTGGGCCCCGCGCTGGTGGCGCTGCTCTTCGTGTTGCTGCCCGTGGGCATGGCGGCGTCGCGGCGCGAGCCGACCTTCTGGACGCAGGCCCTCCAGTGGACGTCCTACGTCTGGATGGGCGCCTTCGGCATCCTGCTCAGCGCGGTGGTGGTGACAGACCTGGTGGGGGCCGTCTTGTCGTGGACGGGCGTGGTGACGGACGCGCTGGCCCTGGCGCGGGGCAAGGCCCTGGTGTCCGTGGGCGTGACGGTACCCGCGGTGGTGTATGCCTTCATCACCGCGCGAGGGCGGGCGACGGTGGAGCGGTTGACGGTTCCGGTGGAGGGACTGGCGCCCGGGCTTCGTGGCGTGAAGGTGGTGCAGATCTCCGACATCCACGTGGGCCCCACGCTGGATGGGCGCTGGCTGCGGCGCGTGGTCGAGCAGGTGAACGCGCTCCAGCCGGACATCGTGGCGGTGACGGGCGACCTAGTGGACGGCACCGTGGACGCGCTGCGTGAGGAAGTGAAGCCCCTGGCGGAGCTGCGCGCGTCGCTGGGCGTCTTCTACGTCACGGGCAACCATGAATACTATCACGGGGGTCCGGCCTGGGCGGCGGAGGTCGAGCGTCTGGGCCTCACCGCCCTCCAGAACGAGCACCGGGTGGTGGAGCGCGACGGCGCGCGGCTGACCATCGCCGGAGTGACGGATTACGACGCGGGCCACATCATCCCCTCGCATGCCAGCAGTCCGGAGCGGGCGCTGCAGGGGGCCCCACAGGGCGTGCCGCGTCTGTTGTTGGCGCACCAGCCGCGGACGGCCCTGCGGGTGGCGAAGTCTGGCGTGATGGTGGACCTGCAGCTTTCCGGTCATACGCACGGAGGGCAGATGTTTCCCTTCATGTTCTTCATCAAGTTGCAGCAACCGGTGGTGCGCGGTCTGGCCACCATCGCCGGGGTGCGCGTCTATACCCACAGAGGGACGGGCTACTGGGGACCGCCGCTGCGGCTGGGGCCCACGCCTGAGATTGCCGAGCTGACCCTGGTGCCCGCCCCGGGGTAATTGCACACCATGTGCAAGGGATGCGTGTCAGCCTAGACTCCGGGGTTCTCCTAGCTGAAGAGGAAGACTCCCCTGGATCTGGCAACGCTCAACAAGCTGCTCGCGGTCGGTGTGCAGAACGGTGCATCGGACATCCACTTCCGGCCGGGGGACCCGCCCATCTACCGGGTGAACGGCGCACTCCGGCCCTTGAAGATGGAAAAGCTTCACGCGGACCACACGCGGCAGGTGGCGATCCACGTCGTGTCGGATCCGGCGATGAAGCAGCAAATCGATACGCTGCAGGAGTGCGACGCCTCCTACAGCTTGCCGGGTGTGGCGCGCTTCCGCGTGAACATCTACCGGCAGCGCGGCTCGCTGGCGTGCATCCTTCGCATCATCCCGGATGAAATCCCAACCATCGATGGGCTGGGATTGCCGCAGGTGCTGAAGAAGATTGCCGGCAACGAGCGCGGGCTGGTGCTGGTGACGGGGGCCACGGGGTCGGGCAAGAGCTCCACGCTGGCGTCGATGATTGACCACATCAACCGCACGGAGAACCTGCACGTCCTCACCATCGAGGACCCCATCGAGTTCATCTACAAGAACATCAAGTCGTCCATCTCCCAGCGGGAGATTGGCCCGGACACGCAGAGCTTCGCGATTGCCCTGCGCGCGGCGCTGCGCCAGGACCCGGACGTCATCCTCGTCGGCGAGATGCGCGACACGGAGACCATCGACATCGCGCTCAAGGCGTCGGAGACGGGCCACCTGGTGCTCTCCACGGTGCACACCACGGACGCGTCCCGCACCATCAACCGCCTGGTGTCCGTGTTCCCCGCCGAAGAGCAGACGATGGTGCGCATGCGTCTGGCGGACTGTCTGAAGGCCACGGTGTCGCAGCGCCTGCTGCCTCGGGCCAGCGGCAAGGGCCGCACGGTGGCGCTGGAAATCATGGTGCAGACGAAGACGGTGGAGCAGTACATCCGTGACGACCGCGCCAACGAGCTGAAGGACGTCATCGAGAAGGGCCGCGACATGTTCGGCATGCAGTCCTTCGACCAGCACCTGACGCAGCTCTACCGCGAGGGGCTCATCACCCTGGAGACGGCGCAGAGCGCGGCCTCCAACCCGGCGGACTTCCAGCGCGCGCTCGAGTTCGAGTGAGCGCTGTCCCTGGCTGACGGGCGCGACCGGGGTGGGGCATGGCCGCACCCGGGGGCTGAGGACGCGGCGCACGCGCCTCGTCAGGATGCGGTCACTGGGGCGTGAGGCCCCGACGGGGAGTGGGCGCCCCGTACAATCCTGGCCACCGTGAGGGGGATGCAAATGGTGACGTTCGAGGTGGATTCCGTCGAGGAGGCCTCCGCGCCTCCCGTGATGACGCTGTTGGGGACGCTGATTCAAGACGTGCGTTGGATGGCGCCCGGGCGGGACACCCGGGTACTGGAGATGAAGGGCATCCATCCGTTGCTCGCCGCCGTTCACGCGGCCTTCGCGGAGCATCGGCCGCTGGTGCTCTCCCCGGACGCTGTGTGGCTCACCATCGCGCAGGGCGTGGCCCAGCACGTCCGGTTGAACGCGGAGGCGCTCCGGAGCCGCATCGTCCGGCATGAGGGGCGCAAGACGTTGACGGTCGATGTGGGCGGCCTGCCGGAGACGGACTCGGATTACCTGCTCCTGTTCTCCTCATTTCGTCATCAGCTCCGTGAAGCGCTGGGACAGGGGATGCCCCGGCTGCTGTCATGTGACTTCTCCACCAGCACGGACGTCGAGCGGATGGCGGGCGACGTGGTGTTGATGGACGCGATGTCGCCGTACTTCGACTTCGTGATGGCCTGTGTCTGCGGCATCCCGCGCGTCACCTTGCTGGGGACGCCGGAGGACTGGAAGGCCATCCGCCGCCGCATCGATGTCATCCAGGAGCTGGACCTGTCGTGGTGGACGTCGTCGTTGATTCCCATCATGGATGCGTTCGTGAGCGCGTCCGAGGGACGGCCCGACCGCGAGTACTGGAAGGAGATGTACAAACCCGCGAAGGCCTATGGGTGGGACAGGGCTACGGGTTGGATTGCCCGGCTGATCCCCTATGTCGCAGGCCATGGGAGCTTCTCGAGCCGGAACCCCATGCTGAAGACCTCGCACGCGGAGCTGATGGCCTCGTGCGCGAAAGCGGCTTCGGACAGGTGGTATGAAGGGCCTGGGCTGGCGTTGCAGGACGCTCCGGCGGGACTGTCGAGCGTGCCTTTGAAGGTGACGCTCCCGGGGCGCGGCGAGTCCGAGGCGTGGACACTGGAAGCGGGTGTCCTCGCGGTCGAGGTGGATGACGCGGGCGCGCTGATTCCCCGGGTGGGCGTCACCGTGAAGGATGGCGGCACCTCCGCTCAATCCCTCATCGAGCGCATCTTCGCGGAGCACACCGCGACGCGCGCCACCCGTGTGGACGCGTTCCAGGGCACCGCGGAGCTCAATGCCCTCTTCGCCCACATTGAAGAGGCCACGCTGTTCTCCGGTGAGAACGCCTGGCGCATCCGGCCGTGCACGGACCATGCGGAGATTCGCATCGCCGTGGACGCGGAAGGCTCGGAGCGAATCACCGTCGTGGCGCTCATGGACCTGCCGGATGGAACCGTGCTGGCGTGGCGAGATGCCTACAGGAAGTCGAACGCGTGCGTGGTCCGGTTGAATGCGAGCCAGCTCGAGCCCCGGCCCCCCGTGGGCGAGGACGAAATCCAGGGCTGGAGCTTCATGCAGGGCGCCAGGTTGCGGGTGCCCGTGCTGACCTCCGCGCAGACGCCCGCTGAAATCCCCGTGGTGGGGACGTCGTTCCTGGAGCTGCTCACACGGGTGCTCGACAGTGGCGGTTCCACCCACCTGGAGCCCCTGGCCACGCTCGATCAGCGGCTGATGATGTAGGCGCGGATTCCGTCGCCCAAGTCCGCAAAACCCGGCGAAGGCGAAGTGGGTCGATTAAGACTCAGTAACACCTGAATAGGTGTTACTTTCGACCCACTGGACGAATGTATCATCGTACGCTTGGCGACGGCAGACGAGGTCCAGCAATTCAGGATTTGTTCGCCAGAATTGAAGTAAAGATTGATATTTCCGCTATTGCTGGTTTATTGTCACATTCGTGTCCAGCGCCCCTGCCCCCCTCATCCGTCGTGCGCAGTCCCTCCTCGACGCCCGCCACCTGGTCGAGGCTGGCGCACTGCGTCTTCCCTTCGAGCCCGCGCCCGCGCGGAGCCGACGGAGCGCTCCGAAGGGGCCTCGGGTGATGCTCGTCTCCGAGGAGCCGTTGTTCCGGCTGGCCATGGGCCGCGAGCTGGCGTCCGACTTCGAGCTGGTTCCCACGCTGGGAATCGCGTCGGCGGATCGCCGGATGGACCTGGGCGTGGTGCCCGAGGCGGTCATCGTGGATCTGGACTCCGTGCAGCGCGCCGCCGTGCCCACCTTCCTGGCGCGGCTGGTGGAGCGGGAGCTTTCAGGCCCGCGCATCCTGGTGTCGTCGCACTTTCGTCCCGAGGTGGCGGCGGCCTACAGCGCCTCCAGCCTGACGCACTTCGCGCTGTCCCGGCCGTGGCGTCCGGGCTCGCTGCGCACGTTGGTGGAGTCGGTGATGGGCTTGTCGGGACTGCGCGCCATGACGGCGGGGCGCTGAGGAGCATGGCATGAGCCGCGGGGCCACGTTCTCGGAGCGGCTGGTGGATGCGGGCCGAGGTCTGCTCACGGGGGTCACGAGCGCGTCGGTGGGGGTGGCTCGCAGCGTGGGGGTGGTGTTGAAGTCCGTGGGCGGCGGCGTGGCGCAGTGCGCGCGGGGCCGTCCGCGCGAGGGACTCCCCCGTGTGGGGCAGGGCCTGACGCGCGTCGCCCAGCTCCCCGCGGATGCGGTGCTGATGGTGGGCGGGCGCGTGCTCAGCTCGGTGCAGGTGCTCGCGGGACTGGAGCCCCCGGGCCGCCGCCTCACCGAGGATGAAATCGCCAGCGTGCGCCCCGTCTTCGGGGACAGCCTGAACTACGCGGCGGTGCGCGTGAAGGTGGGCCGGCTGGGCCTGTTGGGCCTCCCGGGCCGGGCCTTCGCGCATGGCAACACCGTCTTCGTCCCGCCTCGCGGCGGGGCCGTGGACTTCGGCCTGCTCGTGCATGAGCTGACACACGTCTGGCAACACCAGCACGGGGGCACCGCGTACCTGAGCGCGGCGCTGGCCGCGCAGTGGTCCGGTGATGGCTACGACTGGCGCAAGGGCGTGAGCCGCGAGAAGCGCTGGGCCCAGCTCAACCCCGAGCAGCAGGCCCAGCTCATCGAGGACGCCGCCGTCGCGGGCCTCATCCCGTTCACCCAGCACGTGTCCGCGCGCATGAAGCTGCGAGGTTGGACGGACGCGGCGCTGGCCTTGTTGGACGAGGCCGTGGACAGCCTGCGCGCGGGCCGCGGCGCGCCCTGACGCGCGCTACATCTTCGGCGGGGCCAGCGGGTCGTGCTCGGAGAGCAGCCGCGACACGCGGGCCTCGTCGATGCGCGTGCCGAGCTGCTCCATCTCGTGCTGGTCGCGCACCGTCTTCGACAGGCTGAACGTCGAGCCCACGGTGAAGAGCAGGCCCATGCCCAGGAAGGACTTCACCCAGATGTCCACGGGCAGGTTCCAGACCCCCACCGCCGTCACTCCGACGGAGAGGACAAACGAGAGCCACGTCTGGGCGACCCAAGCGGGGCTGTGCGCGACGACGACCTTCGGCGTGGAACGGGACATGCGAACTTCCTCCTCGGTGGGCGAGCCGTGCTCGCTGACGGGAGAAACAATGCACCGTCCCTTCGTAAAGCGCATGGAACTAGTTCATCCGCCATTGATAACCTGGGGTGAATGATTCAGCTCCAGCGGCTCGAGGGCTTCTACCGGGTGGCGCGCGCGGAAGGGTACGCACGGGCGGTCCCCACATTCCCGTATCCCATCACCCAGCCGGGCATCCACCAGCAGGTGAAGCGGCTGGAAGCGGAGGTGGGCGTTCCCCTCTTCGAGCGCGTGGGAAAGGACCGCGTGGTGCTCACGCCCGAGGGCCGCGCGCTCTACGCGCACGTGGCGCCGTTCCTCGAAGGCCTGGACGCGGTGGTGCAGTCGCTGCGCAAGGGCGAGGTGGGCGGCACCTTGCGCATCCACGCGTCCGGCCACGTGCTGCGCTACCTGCTGCCCGCGTGGCTGCGGCGGCTCCAGGCGAAGCGGCCAGACATCGAGGTGGCCCTCTTCGAATCGAAGACGCCCGCGTTGGACATCCTGAGCGCGGGCGACACGGACCTGGTGGTGGACCACCTGCCGGAGATTCCGGAGGACGTGGACGTGCGCGAGGTGGGGCGCACGCAGCCCTTCCTCGTCCTGCCCGCGCACCACCCGCAGGCGAAGCGGCCCCAGGTCCGGCTGGCCCAGCTCCGTGATGATGCCTTCATCGCGTACAGCACCGACCGGCACCTGCGCGACTTGCAGTTGGCGGCGCTGGCGCGGGCGGGTGTGACGCCCAAGCGCCTGCACGCGGCGGATTCGTCGGAGACCATCCTGGGCTTCGTGGCGGCGGGGCTGGGCTATTCGCTGCTGGCGTCGCTGCTTCCGGGCGGTCCGCGCGAGGCGGGTGTGGTGTCCCGGCTGATTCCGGGTGCGGGCACGGGCATCGTCCACGCCGCGTGGCGGAAGACGGCCGCGCGCAGCCCCATCATCCAGGCGGCGTTGGCGCTCGCGCCCAAGCCTTGAGCCGTCACTGCGCGGGGCTGAACGTCAGCGGGGCCCCGTGCCCGTCTGGAAGGACGGACGCGGAGCCCCGTGGGTGCTCACTCAAGTCTGCGCGAGGGCTCAGCCCTGGTACTGGTGCACGGACATGATGGGGTAGTTGAAGCCGGAGATGGTGATGCGCTGCGAACCGTCGGAGTTGACGTTGTTCGAGCCGATGAAGGTCGCCTTGCCGTCCTTCCAGCCGGCGAACATCACCACGTGCTGACCGCCGTTGGTCTTCATGGAGACGACGTCGCCCGGCTTCGCGTCCTTCAGGGAGATGCGCTTGAAGTTGGGGTCGTTGTCGAGCTTGCGCTGCAGGCCCATCACGCTGTTGTCGTGCTGCCCGGCGGAAATCTGGCCGGCCTGGCGCAGGACGCCCGAGACGAAGTTGGCGCAGTTGACGTTGTTGGGGACCCAGTCCTCCATCGCCAGGCCCACGCCGTTCTTCTCCAGCTTCAGCGAGCCCGCGTTCTTGCCCAGGTGCTGCGACGCGATTTCAAAGGGGCTGCCGTTGGGGCCACGGGTGCCGGGGCCGGAGCTGTTGGGGCCCTGCACGTCCTGTTCGCTCTGGCCACCGGAGGAGGCACCACCCGCGCGGCGCGCACCGCCCGTGCCACCCGTCCCGCCCTCGAAGGAGTCCTTGGCGCCCGGGATGTTCAGCGACTTGCCGGCGTAGATGAGGTCCGCGTTCTTGATCTGCGGGTTCGCCTTCATCAGCGCGCTGACGCTGGTGTTGTAGCGCTGCGCCAGGTGAGAAAGGGTATCGCCCGACTTGATGCGGTAGCTGGTGCTCATGTGGGGGCTCCAATGGGGTGTGGAGAGGCGCGGGGGGGCGCCGCATGTGCGTCTTGAACCTATTCTCGAAGCTTGAGACCCGGAGTTGCGTGCCTCTTGGTTTTCGAGGCTGGCGACGGGAAAAGTCCTCTGATTCCAGTGAGTTCCATCCGGCCCCCTGGGAAAAGGATGATCCGACGTGGGTCCCAGGACACTTCGAGCGAGGCGCTGTGTCGCCCGGTGGTGACGGTGTCAGGTGCCGTCCCTACCTTGGGCGCATGAGCGAGCCGTCCCGGAGGTTGAACCTGGACTGGGTGCTGCCCTCGCTGGCGGTGGGGGGCCGTTTCCCCATCGACACGGCGGAGCACCTGGCGGGGAAGCTCGGCATCCGCCACGTGGTGGACGTGCGGGTGGAGGCGCATGACGACGCGCGAGTCCTGGGCGAGCACGGCATCACCCTGCTGCACCTGCCCACCGAGGACCTGCGCGCCCTGTACGTCGACCGGTTGGACGAGGGCGTCGCCTGGGTGACGGGGCATCTGTCCCGGGGGCACAAGGTCTACATTCACTGTGAGCATGGCGTGGGGCGCAGCGCGTTGCTGGCGCTGTGTGTGCTCGTGGCCCTGGGGCAGGCGCCGTTGGAGGCGCTGGCGTTGATGAAGGCGCGGCGCTGGCAGGTCTCCCCCAGCACGGAGCAACTCCAGGCCTTCATGGCGTGGGCGGAGACGTGGCGCCAGCGGCATGCGGTGGCGTGGCAGGTGCCCACGGTCGAGGCGTTGGCCGCGATCGCGCACAGCCACCTGCGCCAGCCGCCACTGGAAGCGCAGGGCGGGAGCGAGGGAGGGGAAGCCTGATGTTGGTGTCCGGAGAACATCCGCGAGACATGGACCCCACGGCCGAGGCTCGGGCGTTGGCGAGCGCCTGCTGGGAAGTGGCGGTGCTGCCCGCGGGCCTGACGCGCCACGCGGCGCTGGTGTCGCTGCTCATCCGTGCGAGCGAATGGGCGCAGGGCGTCCTCGACGCGGAGCAGGTCGTCCAGGGCGGCGAGGACGGAGACACGGAGCTGGCGCGCGCCTGCGAGTCGACGCTGCTGCTCCTGGGGCACGCGGTGGTGGCGTCCTGGACGGACGGCTTCCAGGCCGACCTGTCGCGGGTGGGCAGCGCGCTGGAGTCCCTGAGTGGACTGGCGTTGCCGCAGCGGGTGCGGTGCAAGGTGCCTCGGGGGCATGCCTTCCTGGGACTGTACCCCGAGGGCTATGTGGAGTCGGCGCGCGCGCTGCCCACCGAGGGGGGGCCGTGGCGTGTCCTGGGCATCCGCGGCATCGGCACGGGCCTGGCGGGCGTGGTGGCCGCGACGCTGGGCACCCAGGCGTTGTGCTTCGTGCGTCCCCGGGGCCATCCCTACCGGCGCACGCTTTCGCTGTCGCCCGAGCGGACCGCTCGCTTGGTGGAAGAGGCCCGCGCGGGCTACCGCTTCGTGGTGGTGGATGAAGGGCCGGGGCGCTCCGGTTCGTCGTTTGGCGCGGTGGCGGACTTCCTGGAGGCGCAGGGCGTGGCGCCGTCGTCCACGTACTTCCTGTCGGGGCACTCGGGGGCGCTGGGGCCACGGGCCCAGCCACGCGAGCGCGAGCGCTGGCGTTGTGCCCGGCGGCGCGGGGTGGACTTCGAGTCGTTGATGGTGACGCCCACCGAGCCTTCCCACGCGTTGGCGGGCTGGGTGGAGGACATCACGGGCAAGGCGACCGCGCCGCTCGAGGACGTGGGGGCGGGGGCCTGGCGTCAGCACCTGCTGGAGGGCACGTTGGAGGCGGCCTGGCCTCCGGTCCACACGTGGCGCGAGCGCCGGAAGTACCTGCTGCGCGCGGGAGGGCGCCCGTGGCTGCTGAAGTCCGCGGGGCTGGGGGCCTATGGCGCGCGGACCTATCTCCAGACGCGCGTGCTGGCGGACGCGGGCTTCGGTGTCCCCGTCGCCGGCTTGAAGCACGGCTTCATGGTGCAGCCGTGGCTGGAGGAGGCGCGGCCCTTGAGCGTGGCGGGGTCCTCGGTGGACCGGTGGGAGCTGGTGGCGCGGGTGGGGGCCTACCTGGGCTTTCGCTCGCGTCACTTCGGGCGGGTCGAGGATGGGGCTGGCGCCTCCACGCGCGAGCTGTGGGAGATGGCCCGCTACAACACGGAGGTGGTGCTGGGGCGGCAGGTGGCGCAGGCGCTCCATGTGTGGATGCCGAGATTGAACGCGCTGGAGGGCATGGTGCGCCGGACGGTGACGGACAACCGGATGCACGCGTGGGAGTGGCTGGTGCTGCCCGGTGGCCGCCTTCTCAAGGCGGATGCGGTGGACCACCATCTCGCGCAGGACCTGGTGGGCTGTCAGGACCTGTCATGGGATTTGGCGGGCGCGGCGGTGGAGCTGTCGCTGGACTCGGAGGAGCTGGCCGCGCTGTGCGCGGTGGTGGAGCGCCACAAGGGCCGGCTCCCACCCTTGGAGTTGCTCCGCTTCCACCGGCAGGCCTACCTGGCCTTTCAATTGGGAGACCACGTGTTGGCCGCGGAGTCCCATGACGCGGAGGCGCCGGCCGAGGCGGCCCGGCTGCGGCACGCGGCGGCCCGCTACGCGGAGTTGCTGCGCCGTGAGCTGGCGCCGGCCGCCCGTACCTTCACCGGCGGTTCGATGAGCGCGCACCTGGGCTGACGCCTCGTAGGGACGTGGCCGTTGGCCCTCGACATCCGAGGGGCCCGCGGTACGGAGGGACTTGAAGTGGGGCAGGGGGCCGCGCATGGTGCCGGGGTGAGCTCCATTCCTCATCCCGACTTCACGGCCGCGCGCTTCTCCCAGAGTCCAGACGCGCGCTTCCAGCCGGCGCCCGCGGACGGTGTGCTGCCGGAGGGTTTCTTCACCACCACCAACCTGCCCACCTACGTGCGCGTGGGCGGCGCGTGGCGCATGCCGCGCGAGCCTCGCATGGACGGCGCGCTGGTGCTGGACGCGAAGGGCGAGCTGTGGATTCGCGAGGGCCGGCGCGTGCGCGCGGGTGAGCGTGTCGTCGTGGGCCTCGCCGAGGACGGCAGCGAAGGGGTGTACGTGAACTCGGCGTACCTCGCGGGAGATGGCGAGGGCGAGTTCAAGTTCATGACGAGCGCGGTGTCGCGCGAGAAGCCCATCGACTACGCGCAGATGGCGCGGGTGCTGGTGGACGACCGCGAGCGCGGCGGCTACCCCATCTGGGTGACGGGGCCGGCGCTGGTGCATTCCCGCGCGCGCGCGGACATGACGTGGTTCGTCGCCAACGGCTTCGTGGGCGCGCTGCTCGCGGGCAACGCGGTGGCGGTGCACGACATCGAGGCCTCCATCTTCGGCACCACGCTGGGCATGAGCGGGACGGGGGAGGCCACCTCGGGAGGCCACGGCCTGCACATGCGCGCCATCAACAAGGTGCGCGCGGCGGGCTCCATCGCGAAGGCGGTGGAGGCGGGCGTGATTACCAACGGCATCATGCACGCGTGCGTGCTGCACCGCGTGCCCTTCGTGCTGACGGGCTCCATCCGCGACGACGGGCCGCTGCCGGACGTGGTGACGGACAACCTGGAGGCGCAGGTGGCCATGCGCGAGCACGCGGTGAAGGCGACCTGCGCCGTGATGATCGCCACGGCGCTGCACGCCATCGCCACCGGCAACATGCTGCCGGCGTTCGTCACGGAGAAGGACGGCTCGCTGCGGGAGCTGCCCACCATCTGCGTGGACTCGTCCGAGTTCGTGGTCAGCAAGCTGAAGGACCGGGGCACGCACCAGGCCTTCGGCGTGGTGACCAACGCGCAGGACTTCATGCACATCCTGCGCTTGTACGTGGAGCGGGAGCTGGCGGCGCGAGGCACCGCCTAGCGTCGGCGGCCGTGGGCTACCGGCAGAAGTCCGGGGCGTGGCGGGTGCAACGGCCTGATTGGCACGACGTCCCCGCCTCGCACGTCGCGTCCCGCATGATGAGCTGGCAGCGGTCGCCCTCCCGGACGACGCGTTGGCAGGTCCCGGTTCCGTAGTCGCGGGAGCACGCGAGCCCGTGCGCGCAGGTCCGTGGCAGCGAGGGGCCACATGCGTCGCCCACCCCCGCGAGCGTCATGCAGATGCCCGACACCCCGGCTTCCGGCCGGGCGTCGGCGCAGTACAGCCCTCCGGCGCAGTCGAGGCTGTCCCGGCAGAGTCCCCGCTCCGAGCGCCGGGGTTTGCACGTCCCCAACGTGAGGGACGCCGCATCGCAGAACAGCTCATGCTGGCACTCCCGCGAGGGGAGCGCGCTGGTGTGGTCCGGCGCCCAGCACGACGCGCCTTGCTTCGCCAGGGAGCGGCACGTCCCGTCCTTGCAGGTGAGGAAGGGCCTGCAAGGGGCTTCCTCCAGGCCGGCGCAGGCCTGGCCCTCCTCCCCCAGCGGTTGGCATCGGCGAGAGCCCTTCGCGTCGCACCACAAGCCCTCGGCGCACGGCATGAAGTAGGGGCTTCCGTCGAGCGTCCGGGTGCAGAGTCCGTCCTTCTCGATGGGCCGCATGCACTGGCTCGTATCCAGTGACGGGACGAGTCCGGATTCGCAGAAGGCCGGATGCGGCATGATGTCGCCGGTGCCGCCCCGGGGGAAACAGGTCCCTTCGCAGCTCGCGGTGTTCTGACGCGCGTCGTAGTTGCAGTACCTGTCGGCTCCGCACTCCACCTGCGACAGGCAGGTGCCGCCGGTGTCCTGCGGAATCAGGACCCGGCACTCGGGCGTGTTCTCGATGCCCCACTCGAAGGCGATGGCGGTTGGCAGGATGCGCGCGCAGCTCGTTTCGCGCAGGGCCTCCACACAGCGGTTCGCCGCTTCCTCGTCATAGCGGAGCCGGCCCGCTTGCAGCGCGTCGTCGTGGCGCCCGCCCAGGCCCAGGCGTTCCTCCCAGCCTCGCTGACGGAAATCCTGCTCGCAGGCCTCCGCCTGGGCGTACTGCCCGCAGCGCTCGGCGCGGGCACAGAGCGCCTTCACCACCTCCGTGCCCAAGGCTTCCTTCGCGACGTCACCGCCGCACGCCGCGAGGCCCAGCACCAGTGCCATTGCCCACATCATTCGCCGCATCGGGTTCGTTCCCCCTGTCCAAGCATTACGGAGCCTCGGCTCCATCCTGGCGCTGGCGGGCGCGAATTCTGCGCCGAGTCATGGGCGGAAGGGAAAGGACGGGCGGTGGAGCGCGCCCGCGGGGATGTTCCGAGTGAGGCGCGCGGGCGGCGGGGACACGCCCGCGCACGTCTCTCACTCCAGGGCTGGGGTCAGAAGGACTCTTCCGGCACTTCCATCAGGTCCAGGTTGCCGTGCTCCACCATGCGGGCGGCGTGGGCGACGCCGGGCAGCACCTCGTGGCAGAACCAGCGGGCGCTGGCGAGCTTGCCCACGTAGAAGGCGCGGTCGCCGGGGTTGCTCTTCATCCGGTCCAGCGCGACCTCCGCGTGGCGCACCAGCAGCCAGCCGATGACGACCTCGGCGACGGCGGCCAGCACGCGGTTGCCTTGCAGTCCCACGTGGTAGACGGACTCACCCAGCTTGCCCATCAGCGTGCCGAGCATCGTCTCCAAATCACCCAGCGCCTTGCCCAGCGCGGCGCGCTCGGCCTCCAGCTCCTTGTCCTCGCCGGAGCGCTCGGCTGTCTCGCGAATCTGCGACAGCAGGCCCTGGAGCGTCGCGCCGCCATCGCGCGCCACCTTGCGCATGAGCAGGTCGAGCGCCTGGATGTGCGTGGTGCCCTCGTAGAGCGTGTCGATTTTCTGGTCCCGGATGTACTGCTCCACCGGGTAGTCCTGCAGGTAGCCGGAGCCGCCGTGCACCTGCAGCGACAGCGACAGCATCTCGTACGCCTTCTCCGAGCAGTAGCCCTTCACCAGCGGCAGCAGCATGTCGTTGAGCGTATCCAGCTCGCCCGCCTCGATGGCGCGGTGGCCGCCCTTGCGCTCCACGCCGTCCTGGATGAAGGCCGTGTAGAGGCACAGCGCGCGCATGCCTTCCGCGTGGGCCTTCTGCGCCATCAGCATGCGGCGCACGTCGGGGTGGCGGAAGATGGGCACGCGCGGCGCCGTCTTGTCGCGGGCCTGCATCAGGTCCGCGCCCTGGAGCCGGTCCTTGGAGAAGGCCAGCGCGCGGCCGTAGCCCGCGGACAGCGTGGCCATGGACTTCACGCCCACCGCCATGCGGGCCTGCTCGATGATGTAGAACATCTGGCGGATGCCGTCGTGCACCTCGCCGAGCAGCAGGCCGCGACACGGCTTGCCGTCGCCGAAGGTCATCTCACAGGTGACGGAGCCCTTCAGCCCCATCTTCTTCTCCAGCTTGGTGCAGACCACGCCGTTGTCTTCACCGAGGCTGCCGTCCTCGTTCACCCAGTACTTGGGGACGACGAACAGCGACAGGCCCTTGGTGCCCGGCGCCGCGCCCTCCGGACGGGCCAGCACCATGTGGATGATGTTCTCGGACATGTCCGAGTCACCGTTGGTGATGAAGCGCTTCACCCCTTCGATTTCCCAAAGCTCGTCGGAGACGCGGCGGGCCTTGGTGCGGGCGGCGCCCACGTCGCTGCCGGCGTCGGGCTCGGTGAGCACCATGGAGCCGCCCCAGCGGCGGTCCAGCATGTGCGGCAGGAAGCGCTGCTTCTGCGCGTCCGTGCCCAGCCGGTCGATGATGCGCGCCAGCAGGTTGCCCAGCGTGTAGAACGCCAGCGAGGCGTTGGCGCCCACGAGCAGCTCGAACGCGGCCCAGCCCAGGGACGGCGGCGCGCCCAGGCCGCCCAGGTGCGGCGGCTGCTCCAGCAGGTGCATGCCCGCGTCGAAGAAGGCGTTCATCGCCTTCTTCATGCCCGGCGGCAGCGTCACCGCGCCGTTCTCCAGCTTCGGCGGGTTGTGCTCCGGCTCCTCGAAGCTGAGCGCCAGCTCGTTGGTGCTGAGCTGCGCGAACATCTGGAGCATCTGGCGCGCGGACGTCTCATCCAGGTCGCCGAAGGGCGCGTGGCCCAGCGAGGCGCTGCCGATGTCGAGGAACTCGAAGAGGTTGAACTCGATATCGCGCAGGTTGGGGACGTAGTGGTTCGACGACGACATCTCGGGCTCCTCGCGGGTGTGGGGCCGCGAGGCTAACCCGAGATTGATTCGCGAGTCAGTGACTCTTGAGCTGCAGGGTGGGCACCGCGCCCTCACCGAGGACGAGGTGCACCTGGCCCACCTTGGACGCGAGGTCCTTGTAGGCCTCCAGCTCCTTGAGACGCACCAGCAGCGGGTTCTCCGCCAGCACCTTGGCCGTCTGCGCCATGGAGCGCGTGGCCGCCGTCTCCTCGCGCCGCAGGATGACGTTGGCCTCCGCCTCCTTCTGCGCCTGGATGACGCGGTTCAGCAGCTCCTTCATCTCGCCGGGGAGCACCACGTCCTTGATGCCGAAGCGCAGCAGCTCCAGGCCCACGGTGCTGGCGCGGTCCTTCACCTGGGTGAAGAGGCTTTCGGCCACGGCCTCGCGCGAGGCGAGCAGCTCGTCCAGGGTGCGCTCCGACACGGCCTCTCGCGCCGCGAGCTGCATGGCGAGGTAGAGGACGTCATCCGGTGCACGGGACACGACGGCGAGCCGGCGCGCGTCCGCGACGCTGAAGGCCGCTGACAGGTTGAGGCGCAGGGTGACGCGGTCGCGGGTCATCACCTCCTGGCCGGTGACGTGGAGCAGGCGCTCGCGCAGGTCGATGATGGCGAGCTGCACCTTGCGGGCGACGGTCCACGCGGCGTGGCGGCCCGGGGGCAGCACGGTGTCGAGGACGCCGTCGACGTAGCGCAGCGCGACGCTGCCTTCGGCGGCGGTGGTCTCCACGTAGTCACTTGCGGGGACGAGGGCGCGCACTTCATCGCGCAGGGGCTCGGTGGCGACACCGGAGACGTCCACGCGTTCCACGCGCACGGTGGGCGCGGCGGGCGTCAGGTCACGGGAGGGGAGGCGCTCCACGGTCCACACCTGGTGCAGACCGCGAGTGAGCCAGCGCACCGGCCGGCCCTTGTGGAAGAGGATGGCGCGCTCATCGGCGCCGAGCTCCACGACCTGGAGGTCCGCGGCGGGGACGAGCGCGAGGTACGCGGGGTCGAGCTGGGCCAGCGGCTGCTCGGTGCTCACGCGTTCGACGCGCACCTTCTTGAAGGGCTGGACGAGCCAGTGTCGGCCGGGGACGAGGTAGCGCTCCGGCTTCTCGTCCACCAGGACGAAGGCCCGTTCATTCTTGCCGATATCCACACGCAGGATGCTCATCGCGCACCTCCTTTCCCCCTTCGGGGAGCTTGAAGAACCGGGACGGTTCGGTGCGCGGTGTCGCGCGTGTCCCGGGCACTGCTGAAAAGTGAGGGCCCCACCGTTCACGGACGGATGAGCGCGGACGGCATGTCCTGGCCGCTTCCTGGCTGCTCGCGCCTGCGTGCCGGGCACCTTCGCGGACGGCGGCGGGGACTTCCGATGACGGCTCGGGAGGGGCCCTGTCGCCCTGGCGGAAGGCCGGGCATCGCGGTGGGAGGAGTGGGAAGCAGTGGACCCGCGCTCACGTCAGCTCGCGGCGAAGCCCTCTGGGATGAACGAAGGAATCGAACCTTCTCCTCAGGATTATCAGACCTGTGCTCTACCAGTGAGCTAGCTCAAAGCAGGCGCGCTTGGCCCCTGCTTCCATTTGGATCCAACGGGGTCCGCCGGGCGGTCCGATACGAGGAAATCACCGCGAGCGATGGACCCGGGAACACCCACGCCGGCGCCCGGGTACATCGCACCCATGCCCGGAGCCGGGAGCCCGGGGACAGCCCCGTGACACCTCTGGATTCCGCCGGGGCAATGGGACGGGGGGGAGTGGTGGTCCTGACACGCGAATGCGCCCGGCGATGGATGCCAGGGCGCGTTCGCTGGAGGCCGCCCACTTCGTTTGAAGAAGGGGCGGCCGGTGTGTCCCGGGCGTTACTCCACCGCGTCCGGGTCCTTGGGCATGAACGGGCTGGGTGCTTTCGCCGTCTGCGGTGCGGGTGTCGCCAGGATGGTCTCCTCTGGTTCGGCGTCCGGCAGGGGCGTGTCCAGCGGCTGCATCGGCTTGCACGCGGCCGCGTTCTTCCCTGACGCCCGTGCCTTCTTCGTAGCCGCACCCTGCGGACTGGCCTTCGCCAGCGTGGCCGAGGACAGCTCGCACATGGGCGCCGTGTCCATGATGGGCTTGGCGACCGGGGGACCGGACGACGAACGCGACTCCTTCGAGGACGAGCGTCTCCGCGTCGATGACACGTCCCCCCGGAGCGTCGCGTCGCTTCGCTGCGTGGAGTCAGTCTGCGTGTTCGCCATCCCCTCGCTGCTGGACGTCGAGGTCGCCGTCGCCACCGCCGAGGGCGCGGGCTTCTTCGCCGCTTCCCCCAGTGCCTCCGCGAGCAGGTTGTTGCTCTGGTGCATCTGGTCGCGCGCCCGCTCCATGTTGGCGTCGTGACGGGTGAGTTGCTCCGTGAAGGCCGCCTGGTGCTGGCCTCGTTCCTTCTCGATGCTGGCCTTGAGCGTGTCCCGCTCCTGCGACACCTCGCTCAACCGCTGCTCCAGCGCGCCTTTCTCCGTCCCCAGGATGGTCTCCGCCCGGGCCATGCAGGCGGTGAGCACCTTCTCCTCGGACTCACGCTCCGGGAGCGGCTCGCTCCGGTTCCATGCAATCAGCGCGCTGCTCTGCCAGCGATAGTCCGTGTGCATCACGCACTCCTGCACCAACCGCGTGAGCCGGTCCTCGGACCACACCGGCTGGGGCCGTGCGCAGGGCCCCACTTCCTCCTTGAGTGTGGAGGGAAAGGCCCGGGTCTGCTTCACCCAGCAACCCTCCCGCTGCTCCATCCGCACCGAGGTACACGCGCTCGCCACCATCGCGAGCGACACCGCAGCCACAAGCCTCATGTCTCCCTCCGTCCCCAACACCCAATGGCCCGTGCTTCTCCGCGGGACGGTATGGACGGCAAGGACCCCCGCCCATGTCCGCGAACCCTGGAGCCGTGTGGGAATGTCCTGGGACGGACCCTCACCGGCAGGCGAGCGAGCGCGAAACGACCCACCTCGGTGCGCTGGCCAACGCTCCCGTCCTCGCGGGCGAAGCGCCGTCGCATCGTTCACGCCTGCCCGGTTGCTTTCAGACGCGAACGGTCAGCGCAGCAAGGCCTCCGTGTGGCTCAGCAGCTCGGGCCCTCCGACCTCTCCATGGCCAGGGACCACCACCTTCGCCTCGGGGAAGCGCTGCCGTGCGCGCGCCAGACTCGCGGGCCAGGCCGCGACGTCCGCGTCCGCCACATTGCCCAGGTTCTTCGATGCGCCGTCCTTCACGAAGCATCCGCCGAACAGCACGCCGCTGTCCCGGTGCCACACGACCACGTTGTCCTTCGCATGGCCCGCGCCGGGGAAGAACACCTCGAGCGACCCCACCGACTGCGTCTCGGTGAAGGTCTCCGTCGGGCCCGGCAGTCCCAACTCCGTGGCGATGCGCGCCGTTGCCTCCAGGCCATGGACCGGGATGCCGTGCGGGACGAGCGCCGGAACACCCCCGAGGCGGTCGTCGTGGAAGTGCGTCACCACCGCCGCGCGCACCGGGCGCCGGAGTGTGTCGCGGGCCCAGTCGAACAGCATCGCGCCCTGTCGTGCATCCCACCCCGTGTCGACCAGCAAGGAGGTCTCTCCGTCCTCGATGATGAGCCCGTTGGTGGAGACGCGGCCGAACCGCTCCGTCGTCACCACCGTGACGTGCAGCCACACGCCGGGCGCGAGCTTCCGCACGCTCACGTCCTCCGCCAGCACATATTCATCCGAGGCCAGCGTCCGCGCCTCCTCAGGGACCGCTTGTTCCGCCGGGGGCGGCGAGCGAACGCACGCGGTGCTCCAGGTGAACAGCGCACAGGCACAAAGCCAGCGGGGAAGGCGTCGCGACATCGAAGGGGACCTTGGCGGCGAGCGGCGCCGCGTCGAGAGGAGGGCGCCGGTATGGCATTGCGGTGCGCCTGTGCCCAGGCGCGGTGTGTCTCCGTGGCATGAAATCAGTTCGCTTCGTCGGGCTCGGAGCTCGCGTGCCAGCGGTTTCCTTCGAAACGGATTCACGTGTCGGTGCCTCCGGAACGGAGGCTCACTCCAACCGAAGGCACACGCGGGTTCAACGCCGTTCCACTTCCCACCAGCCGAACCACAAGGTCCGTTGCTCCGTGAGCTGAACCCAGCCTGGCGCATGCGTGTACGTGCGCGGGAGCAGCCCTGCCTCCGTGACGGCGCGGGCGGTCTCCTCGAAGGAGTACAGGTGCAGCGTCACCTCGGGCCCCGCTGTTTGAATCCGCTGCGTCGGGACTTCGTGCCCGTCCAATCCGGGGCGTCGCTCCAACACCGTGAAGAGCAGCGTGCCGCCCGGCTCCAACGCGTCCGCGAGGTGCTTCAGCACGCGCGGCAGGTCATCGCAGAAGTCCAGGCAGCCGATGGCGAGGGCGACATGGAAGCGGCCCCACTCGGAAGGAAAGGGTTGGTGATAGCTGTGGCGGTACCACGTGCCACCGGGCCGGGCCGCGCGGGCCAGCGCGAGCATCTCCTCCGAGAGGTCGGTGCCCACCACGTCGATGGAGGCGTCCAGTCCGCGCGTGTGAAGTCCCGGGCCGCACCCCACGTCGAGCACGCGAGCGCCGGGGGTCACCACCGCGGAGAGGAACCGCTCCACCCGTTCCTCGTAGCGGTGCAGGGCGGGGAAGAGCACCTCGTAGGCCGAGGCAATCTCGCCGTACACCTGCTCCACACCCTCTTCCTGCGCATCCCGGGACACGGCTCCTCCGTATACTCCGCGCGCGGTGGCGGTGCCCGCCGGAGACGAACTCGGCGGGCACCCTAACACGCGGGTTTTCGGCTCAGCCCTCGACCTGCCGGAACACCGCGAGCGAGCGGCCGATGAGCTCGAAGGTCTCCCCGATGGCCTGCTCCGGGCCCTTGCTGTCGTCGGAGGTGCAGAGCTCCAACTCCCACCGCTGGCCCTGCGCCGCGGGCGGCACCTTGTACGTCACCGATTCATGGTGCGCGTTGAGCAGGACGAGCAATGCATCACCAAAGATGCGCTGCCCACGCTCGTCCGGCGTGGGGATGGCGTCACCGCCCAGCAGGAACGCCAGGGAGCGGACGAAGGGCTTCTCCCAGTCCTCCGCCTTCATCTCCGAGCCGTCCGGACGGAACCACGTCAGGTCCTTGTGCTCGGAGTCCCACAGGTGCTGGCCCTTGAAGAAGCGGCGGCGCTGGAGCACCGGCTGTCGGTGGCGGAACTGGATGAGCTTCTGGGTGAACGCGAGCAGCTTCTGCCGGCGCTCATCCAGGCTCCAGTCCACCCAGGACAGCTCGTTGTCCTGGCAGTAGGCGTTGTTGTTGCCGCCCTGCGTGCGGCCCATCTCGTCGCCGGCGACAATCATCGGGATGCCGGTGGAGAGGAAGAGCGAGGCCAGCAGGTTGCGCTTCTGCCGCTCGCGCAGTGCGATGACGTCCGCGTCGTCCGTCTCGCCCTCCACGCCGCAGTTCCACGACTGGTTGTCGTCCGCGCCGTCCCGGTTGTGCTCGCCGTTGGCCTCGTTGTGCTTGTGGCTGTACGTCACCAGGTCGTGCAGCGTGAAGCCGTCATGCGCGGTGACGAAGTTGATGCTCGCCTGGGGCCGCCGGCGCGCCTCCGCGTAGAGGTCCGCGTTGCCAGTGATGCGGTAGCCCATCTCGCTGGCGAGGTTCTCGTCGCCCTTCCAGAAGCGGCGGAGCGCGTCCCGGTACTTGCCGTTCCACTCGCGCCAGGGCGGGGGGAAGCCGCCCACCTGGTAGCCGCCGAGCCCCACGTCCCAGGGCTCCGCGATGAGCTTCACGCGGCCAAGCACCGGGTCCTGGTGGAGAATCTGGAACAGCGCCGCGTTCCGGTCGAAGGCCCCTTCACCCGTGCGGCCCAGCACCGTGGCGAGGTCGAAGCGGAACCCGTCCACGTGCATCTCCGTCACCCAGTAGCGGAGGCTGTCGATGATGAGCCGCGCCGCCTGTGGGTTGGAAGCGTTGACGCTGTTGCCGCACCCGGTGAAGTCCAGGTAGTGCCGCCCGTCCGGCATCAGCCAGTAGTAGCTCGCGTTGTCGATGCCCTTGAGCGACAGCGTGGGCCCCAGGTGGTTGCCCTCGCAGGTGTGGTTGTAGACGACGTCGAGGATGACCTCGATGCCCGCGGCGTGCAGGTCCCTCACCATCGCCTTGAACTCGGCGACGGCGGCGCCGGGCGTCTTGCGGCTGGCGTAGTACTGCTCCGGCGCGAAGTAGCCCAGGGTGTTGTAGCCCCAGAAGTTGGACAGCTTCTTGTCGTCGAGGAACGAGTCGTCCGCGAACGCGTGCACCGGCAGCAGCTCCACCGACGTCACGCCCAGCTTCTGCAGGTGCTCGATGACGGCGGGGCACGCGAGGCCCGCGTAGGTGCCGCGCAGGTGCTCGGGCACGCCGGGGTGGCGCATGGTGAGGCCGCGCACGTGGGCCTCGTACAGCACGGTCTTGCGCCAGGTGATGTCCGGGCGGCGGTCATTGCCCCAGTCGAAGAAGTCGCTCACCACCACGGCCTTGGGGACGCCCGCCGCGCTGTCACGCTCGTCGCGCACCAGGTCCTGCTGTGCGTGGTCCAGGGGATAGCCGAACACCGGCTGCCGCCAGTCCACATCGCCGTAGAGCGCCTTGGCGTAGGGGTCCACCAACAGCTTGTGCGGGTTGCACCGGTGGCCCTTGGCGGGCTCGTAGGGGCCGTGGACGCGCAGGCCGTACAGCGTGCCCGGCTCCATGCCCGGGACGTACCCGTGGTGGACGAAGTCCGCGGACTCCGGCAGGTCGAACCGGCCGATTTCCTTCGTCGGGTCCGCTGGGTCGAAGAGGCAGACCTCCACGCGGGTCGCGACCTGGGAGTAGACGGCGAAGTTGACCCCTGAACCATCGAAGGTGGCGCCACGAGGCCAGGGCTTGCCCGGCCAGACTTCCCTACTCATTGCAGGCTCTCGATTCTGGAGGAAAAGCCCGCCCAATGTGGGATGGCCCCAGCGGGCTGGCAAGCGTCACGCGGCGGCAGCGTGGTCCAGTGAGCGCCAGGTCCCCAGCGCCCAGTCCTGCTCGTCCGGGTCGTCGAAGCTCACCACACACAAGGCCCGCCGCCTGCCCGACGTACACAGCGCCGTCAGCCGGCACTCGCCCGGGCCCACGCGGAGCGAGGCGCGTCCGCTGACCCGCTCCCCGTGGTGCTCCAAATCCATCGCGCGGCGCTCCACGAAGGTCGGGGTGAGGCTGTCCGCGCCGCCGTCCCCCAGCGGGACGAAGCGGACGCTGCGCCGGTGGTCGCGGGCCACCCACGTTCCATCCTGGAGGTGCGCCTCCGCGAGCGAGCCCGGGATGCGAATCTCCCAGCCCTCGGGCAGCGCCACCTGCACCTCGCCGCGCCGGTAGCCGACAGGGGGGCCTCCCGCGGCGGCGGAGGCACGCCGGTGGACTTCCTCGGCCAGCGTGCCACCCACGCCCAGGAACCCGAGCACTTCCTGCCACTCCCGCCACGGGTAGGGGAGGGTCGGGTCCTCGCGCCAGGCCTGCTCCAGCAGTCGCGCCACGTCGCGCAGCAGGCGGCGCTCGTCCTCCAGCAGCGGCGTGCGCCAGACGACGTCCGTCCACAGGCGGCACCGCGCGCGGTTGAGCCGCGTGCTCGCGTGAATGCCCGGCGTCCACCAGGGAAACACGTCGATGCCCCGGCGAGGGTCCGCGTACACGTCCATCAGCCAGCGCGCATCGCGAGGCCCCAGCGGTGTCAGCAGCGCGCCGGGATACTCGAAGGTGTGGCCAAAGCGCATGGACAGCGCGAAGCCAGACTCGCCCAGGCGGCGCATGCGCAGCACCTGGCCGACGGCTTCCTGGAGCGACGCCAGCATGTGTACGTCCACCGGGCCCGCGTCGCCCGTGTGGAAATAGCCGGTGGGGTCTCCTGGCTTCGCGGTGGAGCGGCCCCCTGCCCAGACGAGGTCGAGCGCCTCGCCCAGGTCCTTGAGTGTGTCGCAGAGGAAGAGGTGGTAGCCGGGCCCCACGGCGGAGGTCTCCGCGGAGACGGACACTTGCGCGCCGGAGGTGGCCAGGAACGCGACCTCTCCCGCGGCGGGGTGGAGGCGCAACCGGAGCATCGGCGCGCCCAGCGGCCCCGTGCCCAGGTGGGTGCTTTCGATGAGCTCACCGTGCTGGGTTTCGAACCATTCGGAGATGCGGCGCAGCCAGGGGAGCGGGCCCTCGGGTGGGGAGAAGAGGTGTTCGGTTCCCCGCCGCCTGCCGGCCAGTGACAACTTCACGCTCATCGCATCCCGCCCAGGTTGTGAACCTCGATTCAGGTTCTGTTGACTAATTTCAGCGTGGCTCTCCTGGAAGGTGCCACCGACGGGCAGTGGCTGCCCGCTCGTCCTCAATGTGGTCACGCACGGCAGGCGTGGGTGCGTTCACGCGGCAAGCGTCGGTTCAATGGCATTCGGCCAGACAAGCAGACAGGCGCCAGGTGCCCATTTCCTCTGGGGGACCCAGGTTGGGGAAAAAGGAGGCTGCCATGAGCAAGAAGGACGTGTTGCACATTCCACCCGAGGCCGTTCCCGATGCACCCGACCGGAACGCGGACACTGAAGACGACACGCGTGCGCCGCGCAGCAGTCCTCCCGTGGTGCAACCGGATGGCGGCCCCGCGGGGACGCCGGGCACTGGCGGAAGCCAGCGCATCATCGAGCCGGTGAAGTCGCCGAAGCCGTATCCCGGCTTCAGTGTGAGCTGAGATTCTTCCGCGCTGAAAAAGGTGATGCCCGCGTCTGTTCGACGCGGGCATCGTTGTTCCTGGGGTCAGGCGCTTGTTTAGCGCTGGGTGCCGGACTCCGGCAGCGGCGTGGGCGGCGTCATCCGGGTGTCCGGATCCGTCATGCCGCTGCCACCCGTGCCGGGCTCCAGCGTGGTGTCGTCCTCCACATCCAGGTCCTCGTTGCGCGGCTCCACGTCACCCGCGCCACCGGTGCCCGGCTCGGCGCCCATGTTCGGGTCGAGGTTCGGGTCCACCTCCGTGCCGGTGCCACCCGTGCCCGGGTTCAGCGTCGGGTCCATGTTGGGGTCGACGTTGTTCGGGTCCACGGTGTCATCCGGCATGGGTGTCATGGTCGGGTCATCCATGCCCGTACCGCCCGTTCCGGGGGGCGTCGTCGTGTTCGTGTCGGTGCTCGTCCCGGAGTTCGGGTTGTCAATCGTGCCCATGTCACTGCCCGTGGTGGACGTGTCACGGGTCGCGCTCGAGTCCGACTTACAGGCGGTGCCGAACACGAGGGCACCGGCGGCGAGAGAGGCGAGGACGGCCTTGGTCTTGAGGAACTTGGTCATGGTTCGTTCTCCGGTAGGTTTGTGTCTGCCTGCTGCTGGCCGGGAACGTGAGCAGCCGATGTGCGGACTGCAGAGGCCCCTCCTATGGCTGCTTGCTCTCCAAGCGGCGCTGGGAATGAAATGCGAAGACGGCTTGCCGCGACGGAGGTGTTTTTCAGGCGTCTTCGTTGGGGCCCAAAAGACGCGGGCGGTCGTTGCCCCGGTTGCCCTGCGAGCGCCGCCGGAGTGAGTCGCGCCAGTTTGTGGTCAGCAGCGGACAGTTCGCGAGCGCGGCGGCGGCCTCGGGGGCCTGGGCGTGCATCGCGTGGTTGGCGAACGCGACGGTGAAGGCAGGGAAGGGGCGCTCCAGCAGCGCCAGGGTGTCGCCGGCCTGGACGAGGCCCTCTTCGAGCACGCGGTAGTACCAGCCGGTGCGGCCGGTCTGCTGGAGCAGCAGCGCGAGGTCTCTTCGTTCCCAGCGGCGCGCGGGCTTCCAGCACGGCTGACGGGGTTGGGAGACCTGGACGCGCGCCTGGCCCACGCGCAGCACGTCGCCGATGCAGATGTCCGCTTCGGTGCCGTGGGAGAAGACCCAGTTCTCGCCGAACGCGCCCGGGCCGATGTCGTCTCGTGCGAGGTGTTCGCGCCAGAAGTCGTAGTGGGAGAGGGGATAGGCGAGGACGGCCTTTTCCGGGCCGCCGTGGACCTTGCGGTCCGCCTGTCCGTCACCGGCGAGGCCCGTGGCCGAGAGCCACACGGGGCCTGTCACCGGGTCCTTGAAGATGGCGCTGGTCCAGGGGCGCTCCATCGGCGCGCTGGCGCCGGGGACGCCCAGCTCCCGGGGCATGCCCACTCGCAGCGACAGGATGCGCGTGACGGAGGTGTCCATCGCGCCGGGACAAAGCAGGCGCGCGGGTCGCTGTCCAGGGACCACGCACCTGGGCAGGCTCCCTCAATCGCGATGTGGAACTGTCAGCGCCAGGGGGCACGCTTCGCGCGGCGCCCTGGCGCTGATGTTTCGCAGGCGGAGAAGGGCTGGTCGCCCGTAATCGCGGCGTAGCCTCGCAGCGCCAGGGGGCACGCTTCGCGCGGCGTCCTGACGCTGACGTTTCGCAGATGGCCGAGGGCTAGCATCCCGTAATCGCTGCGTAGCCCCGTAGCGCCAGGGAGCACGCTTCGCGCGGCGCCCTGACGCTGATGTTTCGCGAACGGCCGAGGGCTAGTAGCCCGTGCCCGCGTCGTTCAGGACGCCCGAGGGTGCTGGAACGGTGTTGGACGTCCCGGCGCCGGTGCCCACGCCCGGCGTGATTCCGACTCCAGGCGTGGTGCCGACGCCCGGCGTCGTGCCCACTTCCGGCGTGGTTCCAACACCCGGCGTGGTGCCAACACCGGGCGTCGTGCCGAGTCCGAAGCCACCGGTGCCCGCGTCCGCGCCGTAGGGCGTGGTCCCCGGAATGCCAGAGGTCGTGCCCTCCGCGCCCGTGCTGTAGGGCGTGGTGTTCGGGACACCCGAGCCGCCCGTGCCCGGCGTGGTCGTGCCCGGCGTGGTCGTCGTGCCCGGCGGTGTCGTGCCGGGCGTGGTCGTCGTCGCGCCCGGCGGCGTCGTGCCCGGCGTCGTGGGCGTGGTGGGCGTCGGAGAGGTGTTCCCGGGCGCGGTGCCCGGCGTCACCATCTGTCCGCTGTTCGGGTCCACCTGCGCCACCTGCACGGGCCCTTCCGTCGCGCTGCAAGCGGTTCCCAGCGCCAAGGTGCCCGCCAGCGCACCTGCCCACAGCCAACCCCGCGTCATCTGCTTCGCCATGTCGCTCCCTCCGTCGTGGGTGTGTGTGTCAATTCGCGTGCGTGGGCTCACCGCGCTCGGTGCGGCGCGGCGGCTTTGATTCCTGTGTGTCCTTGCGGACCGGATGGCGTCGCAGCCTGCGCTGGGACAGCATCAGCAGCAGGGCCGGGAAGGCCACCAGCATGACGAGGAGGTTGGTGGCGAAGCCCAGATTCGCAAGTGCGCCAATGGAGTTGAGGCCCGGGTGGTCGGCGAGGAAGAGGGCACCGAAGCCCATCGCGCTCGTCAGCAGACCGCCGCAGATGGCCTTCCCCGTCTCCGAATACACCGACACGAAGTCATTCCCTGGCGACGACAGCCGCGTCAGCAGATGCACGCCGGCGTCCACCGTCGTTCCGATGAGAATCGGGATGACCAGGATGTTGAGGTAGTTGAACTCCAGTCCCAGCAGCGGCATCAGCCCCAACAGCGCCACCAGGGACACCACGGTGGGCGCCATGCACAGCAGGGCGATGCGCAGCCCGCCCAGCGTCAGCCACATGGCCAGCAGGACCGCCAGCGTGGTGCCGCCCAGGATGAGCGGTGCCTCGTGCGTCACCATGTCGAGGATGTCCGCCATCACCATGGACTCGCCCGCAGCGGAGACGCGCGTGCCGTCCGGGGTCCCCACGCCGCGTATCTCCCGCGCCAGCGCGCGGACCGCCTTCCCGTCCGACTGGTCCACCGACGGGTACACCATGACGAAGCCACCCGGCTTGCCCTCGCGGCCCACGAACTGTTGCCGCACGCTCGGCGGCAGGTCGGCGCGGGTGAAGGGCGGTGAGGCGGCCTGCTCGCGCAGCGCCGCCACCTGTTCGCGTTGTCGCGCGTCCAGCCGGTCCATGGGAACGCGCTCCAGCAGCGTGCCGATGTCCTGGAGGACGCGCTGCTTCTGGGGCTGGTCCGCCGGCACGAGCGAGGACAGCGACGCCACGAAGTCGATGGTGGAGTCCGCGCCGCGCTCCCGCTGCCGCGCGTGCAGCCGCTCCACCATCGCCTGCTCTTCCTCGGGCGTGCGGGTGAGGACCACCACGGGCGACTGGGAGTAGCCGATGAGCCGGTTGACCTCGCGGTCCAGCACGAAGGACGGCAGGTCCTGGTCCTCGAGCGAACCGAAATCGAAATCGAAGCGCACGCGCCCCGTCTGGCTCAGCAACCCCAGCAGCATCACCGCGGACACCCCGGCGACGAGGTTGCGGCGGCGCAGCAGCATGTTCCCCATGGGCGAGCGCGAGGTGGTGACCGACGCGCGCCGCGGCTTCCATCCCAGGCGCGAGGCCAATCCCAACATCGCGGGCAGCACCAGCACGTAGGCGGCGATGAGCACCACCATGCCCACGCCCGCGATGATTCCGAACTCGTGGAACGCGCGGAAGCGCGAGGTGCCCAGCACGAAGAAGGTGAGCGCCGCCACCAGCGCGGACACGAGCGCCGCGCCGCCGGTGTGCGTGAAGGACTCGCGCGTCGCGTCGACGGAGGTGCGGCCCTCGCCGCGCAGGTGCAGGTAGCGCCCCAGCAGGTGGATGCCGTGCTCCACGCCCAGGCCGCCCAGAATCGCGCCGAGGAAGCCCGTCAGCAGGTTGACCTCACCGAAGGCGAGCGCCACCAGGCCGTAGGTCCACGCCAGGCCCGCGCCCACGGGCGTCAGCACCATGCCCACGGCCAGCGCGCTGCGGAAATGGAACAGGAGGTAGAGGAGCATCAGCGCGGTGGCCAAGGCGGAGGCCACGCCGATGTCGCGCGCAATCTGCTTCTGCTGGTCGAGCTTCTTCTGGAAGGTGCCGGTGATGGCCGCCTTGAAGCCGGGCCCGTACTTCGACAGGTCCTCCGAGGCGAGCAGCCCCCGCACCTCATCCGTGACCTTGCGTGAGAAGCCCAGGTCCGCGGACGTGGTGTCCGGCTTCGCCAGCAGCACCACGCGGCGCTGGTCCGCATCCAGGTAGTAGTCGCCCTGGCTCGATGACATCCGCAGCCCGGCGCCACCCGCGTACTTCGCCTCCAGGTCGGAGAAGTCCAGCGACGGCGGCGTTTCGTCCACCAGCGGCACGTAGAGCGGGTTGGCCCGCGCTTGCTCCCACTTGAGCCGCGCCTCCAGCCGGCGGTGCACCTCCCGGAGGTCCGCCTCCGACAGGAAGTACAACGCGCGGTCGCGGAAGAAGGCGCCGGGGCGCTGCACCTCGACGAAGCGGATGCCCGGCAGCGCTTCCAGCTTCGGGGCCAGGTCGTCCGCGAAGCGCTTCAACGATTCGGCGTCTCCGCCTTCACCCATCACCGCCACCCAGCCAAGCGCGCCGAAGCGCTGCTCCAGCTCGCGCAGGTCCTGCACGCTCTCGAACGAGGACGGCAGCAGGTCCACCAGGTTGGCGTTGAGGTGCAGCCCTCGCGCGAGCAGCCCGCCGCCCACGGCCAGCAGCAGGGCCAGCAGCAGCGCCACCACCGGCCGCTGGTGGTTGTGCGCGGCCAACGCGCCGAGCATGCGCTCCACACGCCCCATCCACCTCGGCTCGCCCGAGGGTGAGGTGTCGTTGAGATGTGGTTCCATCATGGGCCTGACGCCGCCCACCGCGTCCCGGCCCCCCCGGTCGCGCGGAGGGCGGAGCGGCTTCCCCTCCCTCGTGTGCCCGCACGCGCGAGCACGTGATGCGGAGGAACGTGCCCATGACGTGGGTACGATGCAGGCGTCCACGTCTGCCTGTCTGCCCACCAGGTAGGGATACCTGACAGCGCTCCCGCGCCGCGTTCAACCCACCACGTCCTCTAAGGCAGACACGCGTCAGCTACGGTGAGCGGACGAGCATTCGCTCGGGGAGAGGGTTAGAAAGGGCAGGTGATTCGCAACCTTACTTTCCGCCTCACGGCATAAACGCGTTGACTCTCCCGTTAGCGCGTGCCCAAGGTGTCCGGCGATTCGGCCAATCAACACATGCAGGTGTCGCAACATGAGTGAGAAGCGTTGGTCGGAGCGGTTCGAAGGCGCGATGGGCCGCCTGGCCGTGCGGAACCACCGGAGGCCCTATCAGGCGCTGCTCCTGGCCTTGGTGCTCACCGTGCTGGGGGCCTTCTTCGCCCGGACGCTGACCCTCAACGCGGACTTCGTGGGGCTGCTGCCGAAGGGCTTCCCCAGCGTCCAGGACATCGAGAAGCTGCGCAAGCGCTTCGGTGGCCAGGGCAACGTGGTGGTGGTGGGCATGGGAGCGGATCCGGAGGTGCTCAAGCGCTTCGCGGACGACATGGCGCCCAAGCTCGGCGCGCTGTCGGAGATCCGCTACGTCTCCCACCAGCGGCCGCGGGCCTTCTTCGACGAGCACTCGCTCTATTACGTGGACGTCGAGGACCTGGTGACCATCCAGGACCGCATCGACGCGCGCATCCTCTGGGAGAAGCAGCAGGCCAATCCGCTCTTCGTGTCACTGGTGGAGGAGGATCCTCCGTCGGTGGACTTCTCCGACATCGAGCAGAAGTACACCGGCCGCGCGAACCAGCGCCTCTCCGGTCAGGGCGACCTCTATTACATCAACCCCGCCGAGCGCATGGTGGTGCTGATGGCCAAGCCGCGGGGCAGCGCCGCGGACCTGAACTATTCGAAGAAGGTCGTGAGCCAGGTGGAGGACTTCCTGGCGACGCAGGACCTGTCGAAGTACGGGCCCGGCTTCAAGACGGCCGTCACCGGCACCTTCAAGAAGAAGATCGACCAGCAGCGCGTCATCGTGGAGGACCTGGCGCGAGCGTCCTCGTTGGCCATGGTGCTGCTCCTGGCGTACCTGGCCTTCCACTTCCGCAGCGCGCTGTCGGTGGGCCTCACCATGGCGCCGGTGATGGCGGGCCTGGGCTGGACGTACGGCTTCGTGGGGCTGGCCTACGGGCAGGTGAATCTGCTGACGGGCTTCCTGGCGGCGGTGCTGGGCGGCCTGGGCGTGGAGCACGGCATCCACCTGCTGGGGCGCTACACGACGTTGCGCTCGGAGGGGATGACCTCCGAGGAAGCGGTGGATGAGTCCTTCCGGCACACCGGCTTCTCCGCGCTCATCGCGGCGCTGGTGGCGGCGCTCACCTTCCTCAGCCTGGCCATGTCGGAGTTCAGGGCGTTCCGCGAGTTCGGCATCATCGCCGCGGTGGGCATGCTGGTGAGCATCTTCTCCTACGTGCTGCTGCTGCCCGCGCTGCTGGGGCTGGCCACGCGCTTCGGCTGGTCTCCGCGGGTGCAGCAGGAGAACGCGGCTGGACCGTTGAGCCTGCTGGCGCGGTGGCTGCCCCGTTCGTACCGGGGCGTGGGCATCGTGGTGGGCGTGGGCGTGCTGGCGCTGGTGTCGCAGGCGTACCGGATTTCGTTCAACTACGACTCGCGCACGCTGGAGGACTACAAGCAGGCGTCGGCGGTGCTGGACCAGAAGGTGAATGACATCCTGGGCTACTCGCAGACGCCGGTGGTGGTGCTCACCGACTCCTCGGAGATGGAGCGCGAGGTGGTGCGCCAGCTCGAGGCGCGCAAGGTGGCGCGGGGCAAGGAGTCCACCATCGACTTCGTGGGCGCGCTGGCGGACCTGGTGCCCAAGCGTCAGGACGAGAAGCAGGCCATCCTCCAGGCCATCTCCGCGAAGCTGGAGAAGTTGGATCCGGAGCGGCTGCCCGAGGCCACGCGCAACACGCTGGTGCGCGCGCTGAACATGGCGAAGGCGAAGCCCTTCACGCAGGAGGCCCTGCCCACCAGCGTGCGGCATCAGTTCGAGAGCCTGGATGGCAGCACCGGCGGCGTGGTGCTGGTGTACGCCGGTGGCGTCAGCCTGTCGGACGGCGAAGGCACGCGGAAGTTCGCCAAGGAAGTGCGCGGCTTGCAGATGCCGGACGGCAGTCAGGTGTCCGCGGCGGGCGAGGCGCTCATCCTGGCGGACATCCTGGACATGGTGTCGCGCGAGGGCCCGCGCATCCTCGCGGCGGCGGTGCTGAGCGTGCTGGTGGCCATGTGGATTACGCTGGGCAAGCTGCGCACCGCGCTCATCTGCATGTTGCCCACGCTGCTGTCCGTCGTGGGCCTGGTGGGCCTGATGTCGCTCCTGGGGCTCCAGTTCAACTACCTCAACATCATGGTGTTGCCGGTGCTCGTGGGCACCACCGTGGACGCGGGGGTGCACCTGGTGCAGCGGCTGGGCGAGCGCGGCGCGGACTTCGTCTCCGTGTACGCGGAGACGGGCCGGGCCATCACGGGCGGTCTGCTGACGAGTGCCATCGGCTTCGTCGCGCTCATCCTGGCGAAGCACCCGGGCCTCAACTCCATTGGCGACCTGGCGAACCTGGGCTTCGGCATCAACCTGGTCATCGTGCTGCTGGGCTTCCCGTCATTGCTGCTGATGGTGGAGCGCTGGCGGCGCAAGCACGGCGCCGCGTCGGAAGAGCAGTCCGAGCAGCCCGCACCCGAGGCGTAGCGTCCCCGCTGGCCGGCGCATCCGTCGCTCGATATGACCAGCGCCAGGGGACACCGTGTCCGTGAGACGGTGTCCCTTCGGGAACTCACACCGAGGTGCGCGATGCCAGTGGGCCAGATGCGAAGCAGTGGACGGCGGTGGTGGATGCTGGCCCTCGTGGGAGCGGCGGCTTTTTCGGCCGGCTGCCGTCACGGCGCCGAGCGTGACGAGAAGAAGGGCGAGACGCGCTGCGTGGAGTCTCGCAACCTGTCGTGTGTCACTGGCGTGAACTGCACCATGGACCACGACCGCGGCTGCGAGGTGTGCCGCTGCTCCACCGCGAGCGGCCTGGAGCCCACGGACAACCGGCGGCCCGCGGCGATGGAGCCGGAGCGACGCTGGTAGGTTCGCGGGCGGCTCAGCACCCGAGGACGGGGTAGTCGGCCGGGCGCAGCAGGAGGCGCCACGTGTTCCCCTCGCGGAAGAGGAGTCCCGTGACGGCCTGCCCCTTGAGGCCCACGCGGACCAGGTACTGCGTGTCCCCGGCGACGTGGAGCGAGGCGACCAGGGTCGTCTCCGGTTCGCCGTAGTCCTCGAAGCTGGCGACCAGGAGCGTGCGCCCGGCGTAGAGCATCGAGAGCGGCTGCGGGATGTCCGGGGTGACGAAGGGCGGGGTTGGAACGCACTCCAGCCGGGTGAAGGGCCCCTGCCGCTCCTCGGTGCAGCTTTCGAGGGTGACCTGCGACGACGTCCTTTCGTAGTGCTGGAGCTCCAGCGCCACGCGTCCATCGGCGCCGGGGTGCCACCGGTAGCGCGGGGCGGGTGCGTCCGCGGGCATGTAGGGGTCCGCGCCTTCGTCCACGGCGCGCTCGAACGGGGTCGACGTCCAATGCCCCGGCACGGGACGCTTCCGGGGTGTCGTGGCGTCGGGGGCGCCGACCGTGCCATTCACGGCGCCAGCCAGGGCCACGAGCGGCTCGCCGATGTCCGGTGTGCCCGGGAGCTGTGTGTACACGCCCACGGTGTGGCAAACGGGCGGCAGGTCCGAGTCGTCCTCGCCGCCCACGCACACCGGCTCCGTGCGCTGGAAACGGGCCTCCGCCAGGCCCTGCTTGCCCACGAGCGTCATCACCCGGAGCCGTGAGGCCACGTCGTCCGGAGCCGCCTCTCCCAGGATGACGCGGACCGTGCGGCCCGAGGCGTCCTCCACCTGGTACGGCGCGGTCCACCGCTCCTCGGCGGCGGCGCCCCACGAGGCCAGCGTGACTCCCATCACCACGGCGTAGCGCATGACGTTCTCCATGGGGGGGTGGGAGAGCAACTCGCGTACCAGCCATTCAGCACCCGGAGTGCGGCCGAGCAGCCGCGGTCGCCGGGACGCAGGCCCTCCCAGGGGGCGGGCGTGGGAAGGCACGCGAGGATCCGCCGATTCGGTGCGAAGCCGCGCCCTCCCGGTGCTGAACGCCACCCGTTAGCTCTTCCTCCATGACGCGCCAGAGGACGCAGGACGCAGGCCCCCAGGACTTCGCGCCGCACGAGGCACCTGGGGGCGTGGCGCTGCCCCTGGCCTGCAGGCACCCGGCGGATGCGATGAGGACGCACGACATGGAACGCAAGGACGTGAAGGATGTGGTGGTGGTGGGTGGTGGCCCCGGCGGGTTGAGCGCCGCGTTGATGCTGGGGCGCGCGCGCCGGAAGGTGCTGCTGTGCGACGCGGGGCCGCGCCGGAACGCGGCGGCCACGGAGGTGCACTACTTCCTCACCCGCGACGGCATCCCGCCCCAGGAGTTCCGCGACATCGCGCGGGAGCAGTTGAAGCCCTACGACGTCGAGGTGCGCGACGTGCGCGTGCGGAACATCGAGCGCGTGGGCGCGGCGTTCCGGGTGGAGCTGGAGGACGGCGGCGTGGTGGAAGCGCGCCGGGTGTTGCTCTCCACGGGCATGGTGGACGTGCCCCGGGACTTGCCCGGCTACCGCGAGCTGTGGGGCACCTCCATCTTCCAGTGCCCCTACTGCCACGGCTGGGAGGTGCAGGCGCGTCCCTGGGGTGTGCTCGCGACGAGCGAGATGTACCTCGACTTCGCGCTGGTGCTGCGAAGCTGGACCGAGGACCTGGTGGTCTTCACCCAGGGCGCCTTCCCGGTCCCCGAGGCACGGCGAGCCCAGTTGGCGCGGGTGGGCGTGCGCATCGAGGAGCGGCGCATCCGCGGGCTCGTCACGGGCGAGGGCGCGCACGGCGCCGCGCTCGCGGCGGTGGAGCTGGAAGACGGAACCCGGGTTCCCCGCGAGGTGCTCTTCGACCATCCGCCGCAGCGGCAGGTGCCGCTCGTGCAGAAGCTGGGGCTGGAGCTGACCGAGGAGGGCTTCGTGAAGGCCCTGCCCACGGGCGAGACGTCCGTGCCGGGCATCTTCGCGGTGGGCGACATGTCCCAGCGGATGCAGGCGGCCATCGCGGCGGCGTCCGCGGCGGCCATCGCGGCGAGCATGCTCAACCACAGCCTGAGTCTGGAACTGGCCGGCCCCGTGAGCGAGGGATGAGTGTCATTGCGCTCCGGAGGCCCGCTCGCTACGACGGGGTGATGCCGAACAAGTCCTGCCCGGACGGCCCGGCGCACCCGGAGCCGTCGTTCCACCACTTCGAGCAGGGGCGGCTGCCCATCTGGGCGGGCCGCCTGCATGCCCGCGAGCTGGGGGCGACAGGGACGACCGCCGTGCACACCTACGCCGTGGTGGCGCTGGTGACGCGCGGCGAGTCCCGCATCCGCCACGCGGGGGAGCTGGTGCTGCGAGCGGGCGACATCCACCTGATTCCTCCGGGGGATGCGCACCGGGGCGGCATCTCGAACGCGGAGGGGTGGGGCGTTGGGTTCTCCCCCGAGGTGCTGGGCGGAGAGGACGGCGTCTCCCGCCTGGGGCCCCTGCTGCGCGTGCGCGGCGGCTGTCACCCCGTGCTGCGGCCTTCCGTGGCGCAGCGCCGGCGGCTCGTGCGGTGGATGCGGTTGTTGGCGGACGAGGTGTCAGGGAGCGAGCCCGGCCGCGACGAGGCGGCGCTCGCGCTGCTGCGGCTGGTGCTCATCGAGCTGGAGCGAATCACCGCCCAGCCCGCGGTCAGCGAGCCGCCCTCGTTGAGCCTGAGCCGCAAGGCCCTGACGTACATCGAGACGCACTGCCTGGAGCCGCTGTCGCTGGCGCAGGTGGCGAAGGCGCTGGGGCGCTCCTCGGCGTACGTCGCGGGCGTGGTGCGGCAGGAGACGGGCCGCACGGTGGGCGAGTGGATTCTGGAGTGCCGCATGGCGGAGGCCCGCCGTCGGCTCCGGGGCACCGACGAGCGCGTGGACATCATCGCCGAGCGCGTGGGCTACGCGGACGTCACGCACTTCATCCGGCAGTTCCGCCGCGTCCACGGGGTGACGCCGGCCGCGTGGCGGCGCAAGGGCACGGTGGGTGGAGCCTGAACCGCCCCGGGAGGGTAGGCAAGGCGCCTTCGCGGCACGGAGGGGGATGCCGAGACGTGGGGGGGTGAAGTAAGGGTTCTCCCGAGGTCACGGGCAGCGGACCGCTGCCTGTCCGGAGCAGAAGGAGAGCCATGAAGAAGGGGATGCTCATCGCCGTTGGCGCGGCCGTCGTGCTGCTCGCGCTGATTCTCGTGTTCGCGCAGAAGGATGCGTCGACGGAGACGCCGCCCGGCACCGAGGGCGCGAGCTCGCGGCGCCTGCCGAGCTTCGACCCTGCTCGCGTCACGGGCCTGGAGCTGAGTGGGGTCCGCAAGGCGACGTTGCAGCGGGACGGCGCGGGCTGGACGGTGTGGGACCCTGGCCAGCCGGAGGCGCGGTTCCCGGCGGACGCGGCGTCGGTGAAGAACGCGTTGGAGTCCCTGTCCCGCGTGTCGGGCGCGAAGTTCGTCACGGTGGAGACGGACCGGTACGCCGACTTCTGGATGGACAGCGCGAGGGCCCAGAAGGTCCGCATCCTCCTGGAGGGTGCGCCCCCCATGGAGTGGGTGCTCGGCAAGGATGGCGCGTCGACCGGCGGAACGTACGTGCGCACCGGGGCGGCCCCGGATGTCTTCGAGCACCCGGTCCTGCTCGGCTGGCTGTGGCGCAGGCGCCCCATGGACTGGCGCGATGCCCGGCTGATGCGCCTGGAGGTCTCGGACATCTCGCAGATGGTGCTGCGCGTCGGGGATGAGTCGCCCGTGACGGTGACCTCGGACGGCACGCCCGGCGGGTGGCGGCTCGCGGAAGGGACGCAGGTTCCCGAGGGCTTCCGCTTCAACCCCGCCGTGGTGGAACGGCTCGCCCAGGACCTGGCGGCGGCCGAGGTGGAGGACCAGCTCGTGGGCGAGCGCGCCACGCAGGCCGCGCAGGCCCTGGGCAGCGCGCGCGACACCGTGGAGGCACGGCTCAAGAATGGCAAGGCGGTGGCGCTGCACCTGGGCCGTCCGTCCGCGCCGGCCTCGCTGGACCCCATCCCCGTCCAGTTGGAGGGAGATGCGCGGCTGTTCACCGTCAACGCGACGGAAGCCGTCCGGCTGCGCAAGCGTCTGACGGACCTGCGCGACCTGCGCCTGCTGGATTTCGACACGGCGAAGGTGAACCGGTTGCTGCTCCAGGAGGGGGACACGCGGCTGGTCGTGGCGAAGGAGGGCTCGGCGTGGGCGCTCCTCGAGCCGAAGCCGGCGCCCGCGAACTTCACGCTCGACGGCACGCAGGTGGAGAGCCTGCTCGTCTGGCTTCAGCGGTTGGAGGCCACGCGATGGGTCGACGCGCAGGTGCCTGAAGCGCAGGCGGGCCTGGAACGGCCCGGCATCCTCGTGGAGGTGAGCGGGGAGGGGCTTCCCACGCAGGCGCTGCGGCTGGGGAGCGCGGTGCCGGATGACACGGGGCTCGTCTCGGAGGTGTACGCCCGTGGCTCGCGAGACGACTTCACCTACGCCGTGGAAGGCAGCTCGCGGGCGTGGCTGTCCCAGGGCACCACGCTGGTGAAGGCGCCGTAGCCGCGGAGGAAGGCGGCGGGACGCCCTAGGCCGCGCGTTCCGCCGACCGGGCCTGCCACGCGGCGACGAAGTCCGCGAGCCCGTTGAGCTGCCGGTCGTTCAGCGTGGACTGCCAGCGCGCCTGCCGCAGCTCGCGGTAGGCGGCGGGCGCCTCGAAGCCGCGGGCCACCATCACCGCCAGCCCCACCAGCGGGCCTCGGCCCACGCCGTGCTCGCAATGCGTGAACAACTGCCCGCCCTGCGCCAGCCGGGGCAGCGCCCACGCCACGCCGCGCATCAACTGCTCCACCGAGGGGGGGTAGCGGTCCGTCACCGGCAGGTTCAGCAGCTCGATGCCCAGCGCCGCCAGCGCCGCCGCGTCGTCACAGCGCTCGCCTCGCACGTCAATCACCGCGGTGATGCCGCGCGCCTTCAGCTCCGCGTACCGGGAGCGAGGCACCGCGCCGCCGACGTGGAGCCAGTCATTCACCCGCGACACGTTCAACCCGCGCCCCGGCAGCTTCGTGGTCCACTCCACGCAGCGCGCCACCGAGCGCAGCACCTGCTTGCGCACCCAGCCGCGCACGCCCGGCACGTGGTGCACCTCTCGCAACAGCGTGAAGCTCACAAGTCGCCCTCGAGCGTGACTTCCATCAGCCCCGTCACCGGTGGCTGTCCCTCGCGCTCCAGCACGCCGCGGTGCAGGTACGTCACGGGCGAGCCCACCACCGTCCGCACGATGCCGCCCAGCACGCTGCCCAGGTCCTCCACGGGCGCGCTGCGCTGCAGCAGGGAGGTGGAGCGCAGCACCATGGCAGGGGAGCCGTTGGCGAAGAGCTCCACCTTCCAGGAGCTCCGCTCCTTCACGCCGTCCCGCGCGAGGGTGAAGTGCTCCAGCGTGCGAGCCTCGGCGCCTTCCGCCATCGCATAGACGGGGCCGTAGTCCCCTTCGTGTCCCTCGCGCGCCAGCAGCAACAGCTTCTCGCCGCCGCGCAGCGCCCGGAAACGCACCCAGCGCTTCGCCAGCTTCGCCGGCGCGATGGTGGAGCGGGTGTGGTCCGCGTACCCGCCGCCCGCGCCGGTGACGTCCGTGCCCTTGGGGCGCTTCACCGTCGCCTTCAACGCGCTGAAGGGCAGTGTCAGCTCGTGGTGGTAGCGGTCCTTGCCCACCTCCACCAGGGAGCCGTCCACCGTCTGGCGCGTCATGGGCGCGGCGTACTCCAGGAGCACCCGCCCGCCATCCAGCGGGATTTCCACCCGCGTGCCCTCGGCCGAGGAGCGCGCCGAGCACGGGCCCATCTTCAGCGTCCCGGTGTCCGCGTCGTAGCCCCAGTCCTTTGCCTTGACCTTGGTCTGCGCGGCCCAGGCCTTCTGGCCGGGCGTGAGCACCGTGGTCCGGCAGATGCCGGTGCGCGAGCCCGGGCCGATGTTCGTCACCGTCAACTGGGCGAAGATGAAGGTGCCGTCGTCCAGGTCTCCGATGAAGGAGAAGTTCTCCCCGTAGTTGTCGCTCGAGGAGAACTTCGGCTCCAGCACCGCGCCCGTCGCCGCCGCTACCGCCGCGGAGGGCAGCACGAGCGCGGCGGCCAGGGCCAGGCCCTTCATCCCCTGGAAGCGGCGTTCACGCCGCATGGGGCCGCTGCTCCAGGAGGTCGTCGTCGGCGGGCGCCTCGTTGTTGAAGACGTAGTCGCGCTGCAGCGGCAGGTTCCACGCGAAGTACACCACGCCGCGCACCAGCCACCATCCCAGGGCATAGGCGAGCTGCGGGTGCAACGTCAGCAGCGCCACGCCGCCCGCGTTGAGCAGCGCGCTGGTGCCGCTCACCACCGAGTAGCGCGCGAGCTGCCGCGCCACCGCGCCGTTGCTCTTGAAGGTGAGCACCCGGTTGATGGAGTAGTTGACGACCGCGCCCAGGCCGCAGCCCAGCACCGTGGCCCAGGCGGGCATCATGCCCACCCACTCCACCAGGGCCAGCACCAGCGCGAAGTCCACCGCGGTGGCCAGCGCGCCCGCCAGGGCGTTGAGCCCGAGGATGGCCTTGCCGGAGCGCGCCTCCTGACGCTTGGGCGCCAGCGCCTTCACCAGGTTGCGGAAGCGCGAGAGCGCCGTGACGTTGCTCATGACGGCCACGAAGACGAGCCCCACCACCGCCAGCCAGTGCATGGGGTGCTTCTCCTCGGGCCAGAAGACGGCCTCCAGGATGGGGGACAGCGCCGTGCCGGCGCCCATGAAGAGCACCCGCTCCAGCCGCTGCATGGCGCCGTCGCGCACGTTGACGCCCAGGCCCTCTCCCTTGGCGCGCACGTAGGGCACCAGCGACGAGCCGAGCAGCGCCAGCAGCGCGGGCAGCAGCACCCACGTGCCCCGGTAGTACCAGGCCAGGCCCATCAGCATGGCGGAGTCGACGTAGCGGTCCAGCACCGAGTCCAGCGCCGCGCCCGCGGGGTTGGCCTCCTTGCGCTCGCGGGCGATGCGCCCGTCCATCACGTCCAGGATGCCGGCGAAGAGGAAGAGCCAGCCGCCCAGCGCGAAGCGGCCCGCGGCCACCGCCACGCCGGACGAGATGCCCAGCAGGCCCGACAGCATGGACAGCGCGTTGGCCGGCAGGCCCGAGCGCAGAATCACCGCCCACAAGGGCTGGATGACCCAGAAGAAGTAGTGCCGGAGGAAGAAGCCCACCAGCACCGTGCTGCCGCGCTTGAGCGTCTCCTCGTCGCGGGGAATGCCCTTGAAGGCGCAGCGGATGCAGAAGAGGAGCAGCCCGCCAATGAAGTAGGCACAGGCGATGATGGCCGGCGCCAGCGCCGTCCAGATGCGGGCGGACGGAGACAGGTTTCCGGTCAACCACGCCATCAGGTTCTCAAGCACGGGTGTCTCCTCTTGTAGTCAACGGCACGCTCCACGGAGTGGAGGCCGTCATGCGGGCGTAGACGCTTTCGACCGCCAGATATGCAACCGCCGCCACGCCCAGGCCCGCGAGCACGTCCAGGACGTAGTGGTGAGTCAGGTAGACGGCGGAGAACGCCACCAGCAGCGCGAAGAGCCCGCTGACGATGCGCCATGCCCATCCACGCGACCAAACGAACATCGTCATCAGGAAGGGATACGCCGCATGGAGAGAGGGCATGGCCCCGAACACGTTGGTGCTTCGCGAGTAGAAGCCCGCAAAGTAGCTGATCCCCAACATCGCGTCGAAACGGGCGGTGCCAGCGGGGTTGGGCGGCGCCGCCAGGTCGGCGGGACCGGGGCCATACTGGAGCACGTACCAGGGGGGCGCGGCCGGGTAGACGACGTAGATGACGATGCCCAGGGCATTCACCGCCAGGAAGCCCCAGCACACCCGTTCGAAGAGCGAGTCCTTCTTCACGAAGAAGAAGAGGGCCAGCACGAAGACCTCGTACAGATAGGCCGCGTAGGCGAAGCCGCACAGCAGGTCCAGGGCGGGCGTGAAGCGCGTGGCCCACCAGTCGGGCCAGTGGGTGCCGCCGGGCGCCGGGAACCACTGGCGCTCCAGCTCCCACAGGTCGCCCGTGTGGATGGGGCCCCGCAGGAACAGCCAGAGTCCCTGGCTGTCCAGCAGCATTCCGGTCAGCCACAAAGCGAGCCCACCGCGGAGGAAGCGCTGCAACCGGGGGCCCGCCCAGGCCACCCCCAGAATCAGCGCGTCCGCCGCGACGTGGTCCCACCGCAGCCGGCCGGTGGCGTACACCAGCGTCAAGTGGCTCAACCCCAGGAAGGTGGAGAGCCACGTGAGCGCGGTGACCTTATTTGGAGAGCGGGAGGTCATCTCCGTAGTAGTCGAGCCCGAGGTGGGTGATGGGGTCCTCGCCGGCGACGACGCGCAGCGTGTTCTTCAGCTTGGTGAGCTGGATGAAGAGGTCGTGCTCCACCGGCAGGCCCGGCTGCGCCATGGGGCTCTTGAAGTAGAAGGACATCCACTCCTGGATGCCGCGCCACTCCAGCCGCTTGGCCAGGTCCAGGAACAGCGCGATGTCCAGCACCAGCGGGGCCGCCAGGATGGAGTCGCGGCAGAGGAAGTTGACCTTGATCTGCATCGGATAGCCGAGCCATCCGGTGATGTCGATGTTGTCCCAACCCTCCTTCGCGTCGCCGCGGGGCGGGTAGTAGTGGATGGACACCTTGTGCGCGTACTTCTTGTACAGCTCCGGGTACAGCTCGGGCTGCAGGATGGTGTCCAGCACGCTCGACTTGGTGACTTCCTTGGCCTTGAAGGCCGCGGGGTCGTCCAGCACCTCGCCGTCGCGGTTGCCCAGGATGTTGGTGGAGAACCAACCGTCCAGGCCCAGCATGCGCGCCTTCAGCGCGGGCGCGATGACCGTCTTCATCATCGTCTGACCGCTCTTGAGGTCACGGCCGGCGACGGCCACCGCCTCCTTCTTGGCCAGCTCCTGGAGCGCCGGCGTGTCCACGCTGGCGTTGGGCGTGGCGTTCGCGAAGGGCACGCCCTCCTTGATGGCCGCGTAGGTGTAGAGCGCGGTGGGGTTGATGTCGGGGCTGTTCTCGTCCAGCGCCTTCTCGAAGGCGGCCAGCGTCTTGAAGGACTCGGGCAGCGGACGGAAGGTCTCCACGCTGCTGCACACCACCATCACGGCGCGCGTCGCGTTGAGCTCCTTCTTGAAGTCACGGATGTCCTGGCGCAGCGCCTCGATGCTCTCGCGGTGCGTCTTGGTGGACTTGATGTGGTTCGCCTCGATGCGGCGGACGAACTCCGGGTCGTGCACGCCCTGCTTCGGCTTGATGCCCTGGAGGAACGGCTTCACCTCCTCCAGGTGCTTGTCGCTCAGCACGCCCGAGCGCACCGCCACTTCGTACGCGTCCTCGCGGATGATGTCCCACGCGCCGAAGGCAATGTCCTGGAGCTCCGCGAGAGGAACCAGCTCGTTGAGCTTCACGGTGCGGCCGTCGGTGCGCTTGCCGAGGCGCGCGGTGCCCATCTGCGTGAGCGAGCCAATGGGGTGCCCCTTGCCCTGCCGCGCGAGCTCGACGCCCGCCATCAGCGTGGTGGACACAGCGCCCAAGCCCGGAATCAGCACCGCGAGCTTGCCGTCAGGCTTCGACACCGACCTCTTGTTTTCCATCGTGATGTTCCTTCGTTAGACGTATTCGAGTCGGCCACCGCGGGTCGGTACGATACCGGTCGTGCAGGTGGAAAATCTCGAAAGCGGATGGTTGATACTCTAAAGCGTTCGTCACTTCAACGTGATGAGCGTGGCGGCTCTTACCACCCGTAAGCGCCGCACTCATGGATCAGGCCAGCCCGAGGTACAAGGCGAGCAGATCGACGCTGTCAGAGAAACACCAGGTCGTCAGAAGGGCGACATCCACGTCACACTCCCAGGACAGTGTCAGCATGGGTTCATGCAGACCCTCCCCACCCCACATGGGCGCCGAAGAAGGTGGGAGTGGGAGGGCGGAGACGGGCCTCCGCGGAGGCCCCGCTCCACCGCTCCAGGGATGGGGATGTCGGGGCGCCGCCGGAGGGCGGCGCGGGTCTCGCTCAATGGGGCAGCGAGGCGCTGTCATCCAGGTCCAGCTTCTGGTTGTCGCCGGGCGCGTAGGGCTTGCCCGTGAGGGCGGCCTTCACCATGCCGGCGAGCTGCACCATGCGGCCATTGGGCGTGTCCCAGTACTCGGCCTTCTCCACGCGGACGCAGAGGAGCGCGAGCTCGGGGTCGTCCAGGCCTTCGGGGAACCAGGCCTTGAGGGTGGGGTTCCACAGCTCGCGGGCCTTTTCCTTGTCCAGCACCAGCCGGCACCGGCCGCTGATGGAGACGTAGCGGTCCCGGCTCGGGTCCGAGTACGCGAGGCTGACGTGGTGGTCGTGCGCCACGTCGTCGACCTTGGGCGAGTGCTCGCGCGTGAAGAACCAGAGCTCTCCGTCGAAGTCGCGCTCATGGGTCCACATGGGGCGGCTGCGCAGGCTGCCGTCCGCCTCCACGGTGGTCATCATCGCCACCTTGATGCCCTTGATGAGGTCGGTGAGATGCCCGGTAACGTCTTGCGTGTCCTTTGGCTTCCTGGCCATGGCTGCCTCCCTTGGGAGCACAAGGTAGGCAGCGCGGAGGCCGCCGGGCACATGGCGGTGGCCCGGCCGCCGCCAGGGCAGCCGGGCGTGTGGTAGGTGGCCGGGCAGGAAAGCGAGGGTTCGGATGCTGAAGACGGCGTGGAACGAGTGGAGCCTCAAGGCGCTGCAGTTGGAGACGGCGGTGCTGGCGCTGGAGGAGATTGACCTGCCCGAGGAGATGCACGCCCTGCAGGAGGCGGCCGAGGAGAAGCTGCTGGCCCTGGCGCGCGCGTGGAAGGCCCGTCAGCCGGCGCGCGAGCCGCGCACGTGGGAGCGCCAGACGCTGCCGGAGGGCATGCCCCGCGACGCCGAGCTGAAGGACCTGGTGGAGGGCTTCAAGGAGGACGGCAAGGCGTGGACGCTGCTGCGCGCCACCAGCGACCACCAGGAGGTGGTGGAGACGCTGGTGTCGGAAGGCCGCGCCTGCATGGCCGCGGGCGGCGAGTACTACCTGGGCCAGTGGGACGCGAAGGAGTCCGTGCTGGAGGTGGGCCGTGACGACGATGCGGACGAGCCGGGCACGGGCCTGGTGCTGGAGCCCACGGGCGAGCTCCAGTACACGCCGGACCCCGAGCTGTAACGCGCTTCAGCGCTCCAGCTCCTTCGCGATGCGGGCGCGGAGCTTCTCGTCGGGCAACCGGCCGAAGCCCGCGCGCACGTTGTCCGCGGCGTGCGAGGGCTTGCGGGTGGCGGGCAGCGGGCAGTGCACCGCGGGGTGGCCCAGGATGAACTTGAGGAACACCTGCGCCCAGCTCGTGCAGTCGATGTCCGCGGCCCAGTCCGGCAGCGGGCGGCCGCGCACGCGGTCGAAGAGGGTGCCGCTGGCGAAGGGCTGCATGACGAGCACCGCGACGCCGTGCTCGGCCGCGGCGGGCAAGAGGCGCTTCTCCGCGTCGCGCTCCAGCACGGAGTAGGGGAGCTGCACGAAGTCCACCTTCTCCTCGCGGATGAAGCGCTCCAACTCGTCGAAGGCGCTGTGCGCGTAATGCGTGACGCCGAGGTAGCGGATGGTGCCCGCGGCCTTCCATTCGCGCAGCACGGGCAGGTGCGCGCGCCAGTCCACCAGGTTGTGAATCTGCATCAGGTCCATGCGGCCGTGGCCCATGAGGCGCAGCGACTTGCGCATCTGCGCGAGGCCCGCGTCCTTGCCCGTGGTCCACACCTTGGTGGCCAGGAAGGGCTTCTTCGTCTCGCCCAGCTTCTCCAGCAGCGCACCGGTGACTTGCTCCGAGCGGCCGTACATGGGCGAGGAGTCGATGAGGCGCGCGCCCGCGTCGAGGAAGGTGCGGAGCACCTCGGCCAGCGGCGCCTGCTCGGCCGGCGCGGCGTCGAAGGTCTGCCAGGTGCCGAGCCCGATGACGGGCAGGGCCTCGCCCGTGCGGGGGATGGGGCGTGTGAGCATCGACTCTCCTCGGGAGGGGGCAGGGGCCTTCGGTGAGGGCTTCGCGGTGGACTGCGCGGCGGCGAGGCTGGGCAGCAGCAGTCCCCCCAGGGTCGCGGTGAGCACGTCGCGGCGGGACGGGGCGTTCGGAGCTCGGGATGACATGGGCCGGCATGTTAACGGCCCGCAGGTTGCCGCTCTCGGGCTGCGGATGCGCGGCAGTGGACAGGTGACAGTTCCTGGCGGGGCCGGTGTTCCCTTGTCACGAGCGGGGCGGTGACGCACCCGGCGACTCCTTCGGCTTCGGTGCCCGCGCGGCGTGGGCCGGGCCGTTCTCAATCCAGTCCAGGAAGGTCCAGGCGATGAATCGCAAGGTCTCGGTGTGCGCGGGGATGATGGCGGCAGCAGTGGCGTTCTCGGCCTCGGCCGAGGAGCAAGGGGCCGTGTCCCCCGAGCGCGCCGCGGTCTCCGTCGAGGGGCCGGACGCCTCACGCGTGCCGGGCACGCCTCCGCTCGTGGCGACGGCGACGTCCGCGCCGACCAAGTCTGCTCCGACGGCCATCGATGGGCCGGACGCCTCACGCGTGCTGGCCGCGCCGCCGCTCGTGGCGACGACGGCGTCTGGGCCCGCCGAGCCTGCCGCCGCGGCCATCGATGGGCCGGACGCCTCACGCGTGCTGGCCGCGCCGCCGCTCGTGCCCGTGGCCGAGACTCCGACAGTCCCTGGCGCCGCGGACGCGCGGAGGACCGGGCGCGAGACCGCGGCCGAGGCGGCGCGGCCGAAAGATGCCGATGCCGCGTCTGAGGCGAAGCCGGTGGTGGTCTCGGTGGCCCGCGGAGAGGTGCGCGCCGCCCAGGATGCCGACGCACCCACCGCACCCACCGAAACGAAGTCCGAAGTGGACGAGGTGCACATCCCGTTCAGCCTCACGCTGGTGCCGGGCCTGAGCACGTCGGGTTTCCACACCGGCAACGTGGTCAACAACGTGTCCATTGGCCTGGTGTCGACGCACGCGAGGCGGGTGGACGGCGTCGCGATGGCGATCGCCGGCAACTGGGTGGGAGCGGGCGGGATGCGCGGCGCGCAGCTCTCCGTGGGGGCCAACGTCTCCAACGCGGACCTGCTGGGCCTCCAGTCCACAGTGGGCGTCAACGTGGTGCGAGGCAACGCGGAGGGCGCGCAGCTCGCGGTGGGTGGAAACATCGCCTCGGGCGCGGTGAACGGCACGCAGATGGGCGTGGGCGTCAACGTCGCGGGGCAGGGCCTGATGGGCGCGCAGTTGGGTGTGGGCGCCAATGTATCGGGTGGCTTCGTGCGGGGGCTGCAGATGGCGGTGGGCGTCAATGTCGCGGGCGGGCCCATGTCGGGGCTGCAGGCGTCGGCGGGCGTCAATGTGGCGGGAGAACTGTCCGGCCTCCAGATGTCCTCGGGCGTCAGCTATGCGCGTCAGCTCTCCGGCGGACAGCTCTCCATCATCAACCTGGGGGGCGAGGTGGACGGCGCGCAGGTGGGCATCGTCAACATCGCCAACAAGGTGTCCGGCGCGCAGGTGGGCATCCTCAACGTGGCCCGGCATTCGGACGGCGAGGCGGTGGGCCTCCTGAGCTTCGTGGGTGGCGGCCAGGCGAACGTGGCGGTGTGGGGCAGTGACGTGGCGCTCGCCAACGTGGGCGTGAAGCTGGGCGGCCGTCACATCTACTCGCTGTTCACGGTGGGCTACAGCCCCGCCATCGACGATGACCGCCGCCGCTACGTCATGGGCGCGGGCTTGGGGGGCCACATCCCCGCGGGCCGGTTCTTCGTCGACATCGACCTGGTGGGCAGCACGCTCCACACGAAGAACCTGTTCGAGGACACGCACCATGTCCTGGGGCAGGTCCGGCTGATGGCGGGCTGGCAGGTGGCGCGGAACTTCGCGGTGTTCGGCGGCGTCAGCGCCAACACGCTCGTCTCCTGGGACGGCCGGGACGAGTGGCGGGAGCTGGGCTTCGGCCCCGAATGGAGGCAGGTCTCGGATGGGGGCCGCACCGTCGTGCGCACCTGGCCGGGCTTGCTCGCGGGTGTGCAGATTTGAGGACGCATCCCATGTTCCCTCCAGGGGCCACGGCGCCTGGGGGTGCGGAATGGACGGGAGCATGCGCGCGATGGTGCTTCGGGCCGCGGGCCAGCCCCTGGTCGAGTCGCGGTGGCCCATCCCCCGTCCCGGCCCGGAGGAGCTGCTGCTCCGCGTGCACGCTTGCGCGGTGTGCCGCACGGACCTGCACATCGTGGATGGCGAGCTGCCCCACCCCAAGCTGCCGCTGGTGCTTGGGCATGAAATCGTGGCGACGGTGGAGGCGGCGGGCGAGCGCGCGACGGCCATCCCGGTGGGCACCCGGGTGGGCGTCCCCTGGCTCGGCTGGAGCTGCGGCCATTGCCGCTTCTGTCAGTCCGGCCGCGAGAATCTCTGTGAGCGGGCGCGCTTCACCGGCTACCAGGTGGACGGCGGCTTCGCGGAGTTCACGACGGCGCATCACCGCTTCTGCTTTCCGCTTCCACCCGAGTACTCGGACGTCCACGCCGCGCCGCTGATGTGCGCGGGCCTCATCGGTTTTCGCAGCCTCCGCATGGCGGGGGATGCGCGGCACCGGTTGGGCCTCTATGGCTTCGGCGCGGCGGCGCATCTCATCCTCCAGGTGGCCCGTCACCAGGGGCGGCGCGTCTTCGCCTTCACGCGGCCCGGGGACGCGGAGGGCCAGCGCTTCGCCCGGGAGCTGGGCGCGGAGTGGGCGGGTGGCTCGGATGAAGTGCCTCCCGAGCCTTTGGACGCGGCCCTCCTCTTCGCGCCCGTGGGCGCGCTGGTCCCCGCCGCGTTGCGCGCGGTGGACAAGGCGGGCGTGGTGGTGTGCGGCGGCATCCACATGAGCGACATCCCCACGTTCCCCTACGCGCTGCTGTGGGAGGAGCGGGTGGTGCGCTCGGTGGCGAACCTCACCCGGGCGGATGCGTTGGACTTCCTCGCGCTCGCGCCGCGCGTGCCCGTGCGCACGCAGGTGCAGGTCTTCCCGCTGTCCGCCGCCAACGAAGCGCTCGGCGCGCTCCGGCACGGAAAGGTGCACGGCGCGGCGGTGCTCGAGGTGTCCGCGCCCACCTGAGCAAGGGGCGGAGCAAGCCCTGGTCCCCTCCACCGCCTCGACGGGGCAAAACGCCACGCAGGGACTGCGGCGGTGTCCCAAATCGCCGCAAACCGCGCGTGAAGTCGACGGGCGGGTGAAGGAATTTCGCGGACCTGGCGCTGGCCGCGCAAATGCAACGGACGTCCTCCGCAACCCGATGCCTCCCTGCCGGGGGCACCACCACGCGAGGCTGACGATGAACCGAGCGCTGCAAATCACCTATCGGGGCATGGAAACGAGCGAGGCCCTGAGCGAGTACATCCGCGACCACGCCGACAAGCTGGAGCAGTTCTACGACGGCATCGTGGGGTGCCATGTGGTGGTGGAGGAGCCGCACCGGCACAAGCAGCGCGGCAGGCATTTCCATGTGCGGGTGGATGTGAGTGTGCCGGGGCGGAACATCGTCGCCGCCCGGGACCCGGAGGCGCGCACGGCCCACGAGGACGCCTACCATGCGGTGACGGACGCGTTCGACGCCGCGAGACGGCAGCTCCAGCACTACGCGGACGCGCTCCACTCGCACCACCGGTGACGGTGTCCCGCGCGCACCGCTTCATTCCCATCACAGACATTCAGCCGGGCGGTCGCGCGACCCATCTTCCGAACATTTGTCATCCAAACCCATGACAGACCTGGGGCGCTGGGCGCTATCGTGTGGCTTGTCACGCCATGAAAGCCCAGCGCCTCCAGGTGCTGCGGGTCGACGCCGAGGCGCCCCACCTCGTCACCGCAACCGTCCACTCGACAGCCTCACTCTTCCTGCCCGTCTCGACTCCGCGTGAGGGGGATGGCCGCGAGGCCTGGGCGCCTCCGGGGGCGGAGCGATGAAGCCGCCGGTGCGCAAGCGTGGGTGGCTGGTGTTGACGGGCGTGCTCTGGCTGGGCGGTGTCACGGTGGGCTCGTTGGCCATGGCCCGCTACGCCCTCACGCCGGGCGAGTCATTGGAGCCCCCCTCCCGTTGGCCCACCGGCATCGAGGTGCCGCGTGTAGAGGGCCGCCCCACGCTGGTGATGCTGGCGCACCCGATGTGCCCCTGCACCCGCGCCAGCATCGGCGAGCTGTCGCTGGTGATGGCGAAGGCGAAGGGACGGCTGGACGCCTTCGTGCTCTTCCTCAAGCCCGAGGGCACGGGCCAGGCGTGGGAGGAGGGCGAGCTGTGGCGCGCGGCTGGCGCGATTCCCGGCGTCACCGTGCTGCGTGACGCGGGCGGTGCCCAGTCGGAGCGCTTTGGCGCCGTCACCTCCGGCCACGTGCTCTTCTATGACGCGGGGGGGACGCTGCGCTTCCAGGGCGGCATCACCTCGGCGCGAGGCCACGCGGGGGACAACGTGGGCCGCGCGGCGGTGGAGGCCCTGTTGGCCGCGGAGGACGCGGGGGCGGAGCGGACCGCGCACGCCGTCTATGGCTGCGAGCTCACGAGCCCTCGCGGGAGCGCGCCATGAGCCTGGAGCAGGACAGCGCCTTGGGGCCGCCGCTGGCGCTCAAGGAGCGCGCCGCCAGGCTCTTTCAGGAGCACCTGTTCTCGGTGCGCAGCCGGACCGACCGGCTCTTCGCGGGATTGATGCTGGGGCAGTGGGCGGTGGGTCTCGCCATCTCCCTGGTGGGCCCGTCGCGCGGCGCGCACCTGCAGGCGGCCTTGCTGGTGGGCACGCTGCTCAGCGCGTGTCCGGTGGTGATGGCCCGGTTGCGGCCGGGCTCCACGCTCACCCGTCACGTGGTGGCCGTGTGCCAGGCGCTCTGGTCCTCGCTGCTCATCTTCCTGACGGACGGCCGGGTGGAGACGCACTTCCACATCTTCGGCTCGCTGGCCTTCCTGGCGCTGTACCGCGACCCGTGGGTACTGCTCTCCGCGAGCGTCACCACCGTCGTGGACCAGGTGCTGCGCGGCACGCTGGGGACGCCGTCGCTCTACGGCGGGCTGCAGCCGGAGCTGTGGCGCTTCGTCGAGCACGCCTTCTGGGTGGGCTTCATCGACGTGGTGCTCGTGTATTCGTGCCGCGGCATGTTGCGCGAGCTGCGCGAGGTGGCGGTGCGCCGGGCGGAGCTGGAGCTGGCGCGCGAGCGCGAGCAGGCCAAGGCGCGGGAGCTGGACCGCGCGCTGCGCGAGCTCAGCGGCTTCCAGGAGCACCTCATCCGCGTGGAGAAGCTGGCCGCGGTGGGGCAGCTCGCCGCCAGCGTGGGACACGAGCTGCGCAACCCGCTGGCCGCCGTGCGCAACTCCCACGCCTACCTTTCCCGCAAGCTCACGAAGGACCCAGCGGGGGCCGCGGATGACCCACGGGTTCCTCAATTCCTCGGACTGATGGAGCGCGAGCTGAATGCCTGTGCGAAAATCATCTCCGACCTGCTCGACTTCGCGCGCGAGCGGCCACCGGCGCTCCAGCCGTGTCCGCTGCGTCCGCTGGTGGACGAGGCCATTGGTGTCGTCCCGCAGCGCGAGGGCGTCCGCATCCTCAATGGCGTACCTGAGTCATTGCCGGTGCCGAACCTGGACAAGGAACAGTTCCGTCAGGTGCTGGTGAACCTGGTGCAAAACGCGGTGGAGGCGATGCCCGTGGGGCGCAATGGGGAGGTTTCAGTGATGGCGGAAGGTGGTGAGTCCAAACCCTGGTGCATCCGGGTCGTGGATGACGGGGCGGGGATTCCCCCGGACGTGTTGCCGAAGATCTTCGAGCCGCTCTTCACCACGAAGACGCGGGGCACTGGCTTGGGACTGGCCATTGTCGCCAACATGGTGCAACGTCACGGCGGCACAATCTCTGTGCGCAGCGAAGCGGAGCGGGGCAGCGAGTTTCTCATCGAGCTCCCCGCGGCAGCGGCGGCCCAGGCCGCATGATGGAGGACGTCGCAGTGGCCCCCGCGCGCATCCTGCTGGTCGACGACGAGGAGTCGCTCCGCATCACCTTGGCCGCGAACCTGGAGCTGGAGGGCCACACGGTCCTCGAAGCTGCCAATGGCGAGGAGGCCTTGCGCCTGCTCGAGCAGCAGCCGGTGGATGTGGTGCTCACGGACATCCGCATGCCCGGCCTGCATGGCGTGGAGCTCCTGCGCCGCATCAAGCAGGAGCGCCCCGACATGCCGGTGGTGCTCATGACGGCCTTCACGGCGGAGGAGCTGGTGGATGACGCGCTCGCCGAGGGCGCCTTCACCGTGCTCCCCAAGCCCTTCGATGTGAATCACGCCCTGGACACGGTGCTGCGCGCGGCGGCGGCGCCCCAGGTGCTGGTGGTGGACGACACCGAGCAGGTGGCGCGCGGCATGGTGCGGGCGCTGAGCACGGTGGGGCTGCGCGCGCGCGCCGTCTACAGCGGCGAGGAGGCGCTGTCGTCGCTGCGCTCGGGGGAGTACGACGTCTGCGTGCTGGACCTGGTGATGCCGGAGATGAGCGGTCCGGAGCTGGTGTCCAAGGTGCGCGCGGCGAATCTCTCCGTGGCCATCATCGCCGTGTCCGGCCACGTGGTGCCGGAGATGCTGAGGCGGGTGGCGGCGCAGGGCGCCGTGGTGTGCATGACCAAGCCGGTACCGCTGCGCGAGCTGGTACAGGCGATTGCACGGGTGCGAGGCCGGCCTCAACAAGGGCCGCAAGGCGCGAGGATTTGACCCATGGCAGGCAGAGACCTCCAGGCGCGTGATCGCGCGGCGGTGGCGGACGTGGTGGCCTCCACCCTGCGGCATGACCTGCGCAACAAGCTGGCCAGCATCCGCAACGCGTCGTTCTACTTGATGCGGCAGGTGAAGAAGACGGACCTCTGGAGCGCCGACCCGCGCGTGGAGACGTTCTTCCAGCTCATCGAAAAGGAGCTGACGTCCGCGGAGGACGTGCTCTCCAAGCGCGCGCCGCCGCCCGTGGGGGGCCCGCGTCCCCGCTCTCGCGCCCGTGAAGGCGTGGAGCACGCGCTCGCCGAGGCCCAGGTGCCCGCGTCCGTGACGGTGGTGCGCGACTTGACGGAGCAGGGCGCCGTGCCCCTGGAGTCCGAGGACCTGGCGCTGCTGGTGCGCTGCCTCGTGGACAACGCGCTGGAGGCCATGCCCCAGGGCGGCACGTTGACGGTGCGAACGCGGGACGTGGAGACGGGCGTGAGCCTGCGCGTGGAGGACACCGGAGAGGGACTGGCGCCGGAGGCGTACTCGCGGGCCCTGGAGCCCTTCTTCACCACGCGCTCCCACCACGCGGGCCTGGGCCTGAGCATCGTCCACCGGACGGCCGTGCGGCACGGCTGGCAGTTGGACCTCGGCGCGGGCCCCTCGGGTGGCACGTACGTGGAACTCGTCTTCACGGGCCCGGAGGCAGGGGCCCAGGACCGGAATGACGTGACTCGGGGGAGCAAGTGATGGAGACGAACTGGACCTTCGGGCGTTGCCTGCTGCTCGTGGAAGACGACCCTTCCAATCGGTTGACGTTGTCCGCGCTGCTCGAGGACGCGGGGTTCGCCGTCGTCACGGCGGGCTCCTATTCGGAGGCGGCGGGATTATTGAACCGGCCTCGCGCGTATGACGCCGTGTTGTTGGACCAGAGTCTGGGGGACGGCTTTGGCACCGGGCTGATTCCGCTGGTGCGTCACCACATGCCGAAAACCAAGGTCGTCTTCGTCACCGGCCATGACGGGAAGATCGACATGCCGGTGGACGCCGTCTTCCGCAAGGGCGGCCACTTCGACGACCTGTTGGCCTTCCTCTTCAAGTTGTTGCCGCAGCGCCCGCTGGGCGCCTGAACCCGAGGTTCCAGAATGTTGCTCCCCTCCGTTTCCGAGCGCTCCGCTCTCACCCGACGGCGGGAGCAGCTCTCCCGGATTCTGGGGGCCGTGCCCGCGATGCTCGCGTCGAGCCGCCCCCGTCCGCGCAACTACGCCGCGGACCAGTTCCCCTTCCGCGCCTCCAGTCACTTCCTCTACCTCTTCGGGCTCGCGGCGCCGGATGGCATGGGCCTGTACGACGGCCAGGGCTGGACGCTGTACCTGCCCGAGCCCGGCCCCGACGACGCGCTGTGGGACGGCGTGGTGCCCGGCTTCGCTGACATCGCGGAGCGGACGGGCTGCACCGTGCGCTCGCGCGCCGAGCTGCCCGCGGCGCTGAAGGGCCGCGAGGTGGCCACGCTGCCCACGCCGGATATGGAGACGTGCCTGGACGTGGCGGCGCTGCTCGGCCGCGAGGTGCGTCCGGGGCACCTGGCGCCGGTGGACGTGCCGCTGGCGGACGCGATGATTTCCCTGCGGCTGCGCCACGACGACGCGGCGGTGGCCCAGTTGCGGCAGGCCGCGGCCGTCACCGTGCCGGCGCATCTGGCGGGCATGCGCGCGACGCGGCCGGGCATCCTCGAGGCCACGGTGCGCGCGGCGATGGAGTTCGAGTTCGTCTCGCGCGACGTGCGGCCCGCGTACCAGCCCATCGTCACCGTGCACGGCGAGGTGCTGCACAACCTGCGCTACGACCACACGCTGCAGGCGGGCGAGCTGCTGCTGGCGGACGTGGGCGGAGAGAGCCCGGGGGGCTTCGCGTGCGACGTGACGCGCACGTGGCCGGTGACGGGCCGCTTCAGCAGCACGCAGCGGGAGCTGTACGAGCTGGTGCTGCGCATGGAGAAGGCCAGCATCGCCGCGGTGCGCCCGGGCGTGCGCTACCGCGACGTGCACCTCGCCGCGCACCAGGAGATGGCGCGGGGCCTGGTGGCATTGGGCATCCTCCGTGGCGACCCGGAGGAGCTGGTGGTGGACGGCGTCACCGCGCTCTTCTTCCCGCACGGCGTGGGCCATCTGCTGGGCCTGGACGTGCATGACATGGAGGACCTCGGCGACCGCGCGGGCTATGCGCCGGGGCGCACGCGCTCGCCGGACTTCGGTCACCGTTCGCTGCGCTTGGACCGGGACTTGGAGCCCGGCATGGCGCTGACGATTGAGCCGGGCATGTACCAGGTGCCCGCCATCCTGTCGGACGCGCGGCTCACGGCGCGCGCGAAGGACCGGCTCCAGCGTGACGTGCTGGCGCGCTACGCGGACGTTCGCGGCATCCGCATCGAGGACGACGTGCTCGTCACGCCGGAGGGCCACGAGGTCCTCACCGCGGCCATCCCGAAGGAGGCCGCGGACATCGAGGCCGTCATGACCAGCTCAGACCGTCCAGCTCCGGGAAGGTGACCTGGCACTGGCCAGGGTTCACGCCCTCCACGCGCGCGTAGCCGTTCTTGTTGAGCGTACCCTCGCGCGTGCTGCCGTCCGGGAGCGTCACCCGGTAGTGCGCATTCGGGACGGGGGTGCCTTCCTCGTCCTTGAGCTCGATGGCCAGCCACGTCTGCTCCTCGACCTGGGCTTCCTCCTCTTTGTTCGGCGGAGGCTCGGACCAGGGGGCGGGCAGGAGCACGGGGCGCGCCTCGGGCAGGGCCACCAGCTCGCCATGCGTGAAGGCGTCGGCGAGCCGCTGTTGGAGGCGCTGCTCGTACCGGCGGCGTTCCAGGCCCGACAATCCCAGCGGGCGACTGCCGCCCAGCGCTTCGTACATCGCGTACAGCGTGTGCGCCGCGGGTGAGGCCAGCCAGCGGGTCAGCGCGGTGGTGACGAACACATCCGGCACCGGTTCCCGCTGGAGCTTCAGGCGCTCCAGGTCGACGGAAGGGATGACGAGCCAGTCTTCACCCTGGGCGGGCAGTCTCCAGCGGCGCTCACCGTGCAAGAGGGTCATCTTGGCATCCTCCGTTTCTGGGAGTGCCAGGATAGCCCTGTCGCGGCGCGGGGAGGCAAGGTGTGGCGCGCCACGTCCCATGGCGCGCCGAGGGGTGTGGGTTGTGAAACGCCGGCGTGGGACGGTGGGGCAGGCTACTGGGGCTGCGGCACGGCGTCGGTGGGCGGCACCGGGCTGCTGTGCGCGAACACCATCAACCACTTTCCGTCGCGGCGCTGCCACACGTCGGTGAAGTACACCGCGTCGGAGGCCTCGCTGCCGTCCGTCATGCGCAACCGCGAGCGCTGGATGCCCGCCATGATGCCCGTGTCACCAAAGACGTGGGTCTTCATGCCGTCGGCCTCGATGGACGTGATGTGGCCCGGGATTTCGTTGACGCCGGTGACGAACGTCTCGCGGTTCATCTCCGCGCCGTCCGCGCCGCGGTAGATGAAGTCCTCGGATGTGAGCGCCTTGAGGGTGGCCAGGTCCTTCGTCTGGATGGCGCGCATGACGTCGCCTTCGAGCTTCGTCAGGGTGTTCACGTCATCGGCGGAGGAGGTCGTCATGCCGGTCTGACTCCGGGTGGGGGCATGGCCGCACGCAGTGACGGCCAACACGATGGATGCGAGCAGGATTCGAGTCACCGTGTGTTTTGAGCACATCGTGAAGATGCGGCCAACGTGCATGTGACTGCGACCTGCGCGCCGCCGCGTGGTGCGTGCGCATGCGCATGGAATGAAGTGCGGGGACGCGAAGTTGCGGGGCCGCGCGCCATCCTCCGTGAGTGGACCGGGTGAACCAGTGGACAGGCGCGGTGCCCACACGGGACACAGCGTTCGAGGAACAACACTGGGGGTGGCGCGACCAGGACTGGGTCCTACGTTGCACGCTCTGTCGAAGTCAGGGCCGGTGGGTGCAGCGCGGGCGAGGGAGGGCGTGTGGACGAGCTTCTTACCGGAGCTGAAAACCAGTTTCGTACGCAGGGTCGGGGCACTCCAGGTGCGCTGGAGCCTCGGCGGAACGTGAATGTGAACGAGGTGCTCGCGGGAGACCTCGACGCGTATCTCGACCGCGAACTCTTCGAGTCCGAGTCGTCCGAGGACGTCGCGTGTGACACCTCGTCCGTGGCGGAGGTCTCGGGCGGATTGCGCGTGCTGCTTACCCTGGCGGAGGAAGAGACGGCGTGGATGACACACCACCCTCCCTCCACCGCGCATGTCGTGGAGTCTCCGCCCGAACCCGCGGTGGAGATTCCCGAGTGGATGCGCACTTCACCTGGGGCGAAGCACATCACGCCGCTGGGCTCGCTGTTGTTGCCGCTGGGCGAGGACGCGTGGTCGCGTGCCGCCCATGAAACATCCGAGATGTCGCAGGACCTGCACGCGGAGGCCTCGCAGTGGGATGGTGTGTCGCCGCCCACGGGATGGGGCAAGCCCGTCACGGCCGCTGGAGCGCAGACGCATGGCACGGAGCTGCGTCCCGCCGCGCTGATGGGCGCTGCAGCGGTGGGCGCGCTGGCGGCGGGGCTGCTCCTGGTCGCGGTCTTGTCGGTTCGCGAGGGCTCGGCGGGGACGACGCAGGCGCGTTCCGTCGAGGCGGCGCGTGTGTCCGATGTGGATTCGTCGAAGGCCGCGGCGCTGCCGGGCCATCTCGCGGAGGCGAGCGCGGTCGCACCCCTGGCCTCCGTGGGAGGCGCGGTGTCGCAACCTCCTGTGACGGGCGCTGTTTCGTCTTCGCAGGTGGGCGCCGTGCCACTACCGGCGGGGGGAAATCTGCAGTCCGTCGTGGAGGGATTGCGTCCAGCCGCGAGCTCGCCCCAGGCGCAGGTCCGCGCGCCCGTTCCTCACGCGGAGACGCTCGCCGTGGCGCAGACGGCGCCCATCGCGCGCAAGGTGCGGGCGAATGCGGCTGCCGCCGCTGCCGTGCCCACCACCACTCCGGCGGCGCCCGTGGAGTTCGCTTTCGGCGACGACGAGGCAGGTGGCTCGACGGCGCGGGAGGGTGTGCAGTCGTCTCCCGGTGAGGTGGTCGCGGACGCCGTGGAGGCGGATGCCTCGCCGAAGGGGCCGTACTCGGACCTCGACGAGGAGTTCGCGCGTGAGCTGGGCTTCACGGATGAGGCGGAGGCCGAGGCGCTGAAGGCGGAGGAGCCCTCGCGCACGGTTTATGTCCCGCCCGCGCTGGATGTGAAGGAGCACCTCACGCCGGAGGACGTGAAGCAGGTGGTGGTGACGAATCAGCCCGCCATCACCGCGTGCCTGCGGTCGCATGCGCAGGGGTCGCCGGTGGAGGCCGGGGGCCGCTTCGTGATGCAGTGGTCGGTGCTGCCGAGCGGTGAGACGCTCAACGTGAGCATGGACACCAGCGCCCTGCGCGCCACGCCGCTCGCTCGCTGCGTCGAGGACGTGGTCCGCCGCTGGAAGTTCCCGGTGCACCAGGTGCGCATGCAGGAGCCCATCCGCTTCCCGTTCGTCTTCTGAGGCCCGGGCCGCTCTGGCGGCCCGTATGCTTCCTCCGGAATGTCCGCGACCGAGCCGCCCGAGCCCACGGAGTTGCACGTCTGCCACCGGTGTCTGGTGCGCCTGGACGCGAGCGCTGGCGGCGTGGACCTGCCGCGCCGCGTGCGTGAGTCCCTGGCGGGACGAGGGCTCACGGAGCGGACGCGGGTGATTGCGTCCGGATGCCTGGGCGAGTGTCCCAGGGGCCGCGTGAGCGTGCTGGTGATTCCAGGCGGCGGCACCGGCGCGCACATCCACATCATCGACCCCGCGAAGGACGGCGAGGACCTGGCGGAGCACGTCGGCCGGCTTCTTCCGGGGCCATGAGCGCCGGAGGCCGTGCCACGGGCCGCCGCGTCGCGCTGTGCTTCAAGTCTTCAGGAGGAAGCGCCGAGACAACGGCTACCGGCTTCGCGCCACGCCGCGCTTTCCACGCTCACGCGCCGTGGCGAGCTGTGCGGACTTGAGCAGCGCTTCCACCATGGGCACACAGCTCGCCTCGCCCTTGCCCGCGATGGCGTACGCCGTGCCGTGATCCGGCGACGTGCGCGGCACGGGCAGGCCCAGCGTCACGTTCACCGTGCGCTCGAAGTCCAGCGCCTTGGCCGGGATGAGCCCCTGGTCGTGGTACATGGCCAGCACCGCGTCGTACCGCGCGCCCACTTCGTCCGGCTTCGCGAAGAGCCCATCCGCCGGAATGGGGCCGTGCGCGTCCACCCGGGCCGCGCGGGCCTTGCGGATGGCGGGGCCAATCACCTCGACCTCCTCGCGCCCCAACAAGCCACCTTCACCCGCGTGCGGGTTGAGCCCCAGGACGGCGATGCGCGGCTTGCGGCCCACCACCGGCTCCAGGCTCCGCGACATCAGCTTGAGCTGCGCCGTCAGGCCCTCCACCGTCAGCAGTCGCGGCAGCTCCGCCAGGGGCACGTGGTTGGTGGCGAGCCCCACGCGCACGCGGGGCCCATCCATCAACATCATCACCTCCACGCCAAAGGCCTCCGCCAGCACCTCGGTGTGGCCCATGAAGGGAATGCCCGCGCGGGAAATCTGCTCCTTCGACACGGGCGCCGTGCACAGCGCGTCCACGTGCCCGGCCCGCATCGCGTCGATGGCCGCCGTCACGAACGCGTACTGCGCCCGGCCTCCCTCGCGAGAGGGCTTTCCAGGAGCGCGGTCCTTCTCCTTCAGCCGCGTCACCTCCACCACCGTGGGGGCGTCCACGCGGCCCAGGGCCGATGGTGCCACGCGCACATAGCGGCGGAAGGCGGGGAAGCGCTCCAACGTGGGCCCGTCCCCGAAGATGACGGGGACGAGCACCTTGCGCACCGAGGGCTTCGCCAGGGCCGCCGCCGTCACCTCCGGCCCGATGCCCGACACGTCCCCCAGGGAGATTCCGACGAGCGGAAGGCCCACGGCGGCTTACATCTTCACGTCGACGTTGGCCTTCTGCCGCAGTTCCTGCACGTACTGGTCGAGGAACTTCTCCGTCTTCTCCTGGAGCAGCTTGCCCTCCAGCTTGGAGCGCATCTCCTCGTAGGAGGCGGCGGCCACCGCGCGGCGCTCCTCCACCTTCAGCACGTGCCAGCCGAAGTTGGTGCGCACCGGCTCGCTGACGCCGCCCTCCGGGAGGGTGAACGCCGCCCGCTCGAAGGCCGGCACCATGACGCCGCGCTTGAACCAGCCCAGGTCACCGCCGTCGGCGGCGCTGGGGCCCTCGCTGCGGGCGCGGGCGAGCGACGCGAAGTCCATGCCCGGACGCCGCGCCTCCGTGGCGATGGCCTCTGCCCGCTTCTTCGCGGCCTCCACCTGCTCCGGCGTGGCCTTGGAGTCCACCTGCACCAGGATGTGGCGCGCGTGGACCTCCGAGTCACCGCTCTCCATGCGCGTGTACTGGGTATAGGCGGCCTTCAGATCCTCCTCGGTGAGCTTCACCTGGGGACCCACCTTCATGCGCAGGAGCCGGTCGCGGGTGATGCGCTTGCGCATCATGTCCCGGTACGTGGCCATGGTGAGGCCTTCATTCACCAGCAACTGCTCGAACTGCGCGGGGTCGGTGATGTTGTTCTGCTGGCGCACGTCCGCGACCAGCTCGTCGACCTCGGCCTCGCTGGCACTGATGCCGAGCTGCGCGATTTCGGCCTCCATCAGCTTCTCGCCGATGAGGGTATCCAGGGCCGTCCGCATCAACTGCATCCGAATCTCACCGCGCTTGCGCGGATCCGGGTCATTGACCTGCGACATCTCCGGCGCCGCGCGCTGCTGCACTTCCGACAGCGCGATGATGTCGCGGTTCACCACCGCGACGACCTTGTCCACGAGCTCCGCTTGCGCCGCCGTTCCGCTGCCCAGGAGCGCCACCGACGCGATTGCCGACACCAGCTTCTTCATTCCTGCCATCCTTCCGCACCACCCCGGGCGCGTCCAACCGACGCCCCGGACTTCGATTCCGTCGTCACTCCGCCGCCGCCTGCTGAGGCACCGGACGCCCGCGGATGGCCTGCAACGTGGCCTCGTTCACCTGGACCTGCGCCTTCTGCCGCAGCTCCTTCTCGAACGTCTCCTGCGCCTGCGCCCGCTTCTGCTCCAGCATCTTCCCCTCCACCAACTGCCGCACCTCCGCGAACTCCCGCTTGCGCGCCGGCTTGCGCTCCAGCACGCGGAACAGGTGGAAGCCGTACTCGGTGGAGACCACGTCCGAAACCTGCCCCACCCCCAGCTTGAATACCACCTCGTCGAAGGCTGGCGGCATCTGCCCTCGGGGGAACAGTCCCAGGTCGCCTCCCACCTTGGCGTCCGCGCTGAGCGAGTACCTGCGCGCCAGGTCCGCGAATTTCTTGCCCGACTTGAGCTGGGCTTGCAGCCGCCGTGCCTCGTCCAGGCCCTTCACCACGATTTGCGCGGCGTGCACCCGCTCGGGCTCATGGAAGTCCGTGTCGTGGGCGGCGTACCAGGCGCGCAGCTCCTCCTCCGTCACCGCCACCCGCGAATAGACATGGCTGGCGAACAGCTTCTCGATGGTCAGCCTGCTCGCCTCGCGCGAGCGCAGCTCGGACATGGAGAGCTGGCCCTGGGCCAGGACCTCGTTGAAGTTGCCCGCCGGATAGTCACCCGACAGCCGCAGCACCCCCCGGTCCACCTCTTCCGGGGACGCGGAGATGTTGTGCTTGCGCGCCTCCTGGAGCAGCAGCATCCGGTGGATGTACGTCTCGAGGAGCGCGCGCTTGAAGGGCTCCACGTCCTCCGCGGTGCGCTGGGTGACGTCCGACAGGGCCATCTCCCGCCACAGCTCCTGCTCGAAGTCCGCCCGGCTGAGCACCTCGCCGTTGACGCTGGCGACCACCAGCGACTCCGGCGTCTCCATCACGGGCTTGGTGCAGGCGGCCACGCCCACGCCCATGGCCAGCGCGATGGAGAGTGGGACCAGGGAGGCGCGGGTGGGAGAAGGGCGCATGCGCGAGGCCTCGTGGGTAGGTGGGCTCCAGGGTGGCAAGCCGTCAGTCATGACACGAGGCCCGTTCCGCTAGCACGCCGGGCAGGGCCGGACAACCTCACCCGGGCCGCGGCGGCGTCGCGTGTGAGGAGAGAAACGCCTCCACCAGGGGGAAGATTTCGTCCGGGGCCCGGCGGCCAAGCACCAGGTCCGCGTGGCCATAGTCCGCCCCGAAACCATGGGCCTTGCCGGCCACGAGGACCTTCACCGGGCCGCCCAGGTGCTCCTTGGCGCGGGCCACCGCCATGGGCGGGGCCAGCAGGTCCTTGCTGCCCGCCATCAGCAGGAAGGGGATGTTCACCCGGGAGAGGGCCTCCCGGTAGTCGAACTCGCCGTTGTAGGACGTGAAGCGGTTGGTGGTGATCCACCGGGCGAACTGGCGGCCCACGCCGCCGGCGATGTCGGCCGGCACGTTGGCCAGCGCGCGCCGCACCACGTCCGTCTCCATGTTCTCCGCCAACATCATGTAGCGGCTCATGGGGCCGGGGGGCGCGCCGAACAGGGCGATGCTGGTGACGCGGCTGGTGGGGATGACCCGCAGCTTCAGCACCGGCTCCACCTTCTGGATGAAGGTGCGCAGGCCCGGCTGCACCGCGAAGGTGAAGGGGGCGCCCAGCACGACGGCCGCCCGCACCGGCGCCTGGGGCGTCTTGGCCAGGTGGGCGTAGAGCATCAGCCCTCCCTTGGAATGCCCAACCCAGAGCACTTCCCTGGCACCTGTGGACAAGACGGTTCGCACCGCGGTGCGCACGTCGTGCTCGGCCTGGTCGTCGAAGTTGAAGTCCGGACAGTCGCCCGCCAGCCCTCGGCCGCGCAGCTCCAGCACCCACGTCTCGAAGCCCGCGCGGGCCAGGTAGCGGGCCATGCTGTACTGCTCGTCGAAGTCCAGGTGGAAGCGGTTCGCGCCCAGCCCGTGACACAGGATGACGGGCTCGGCGAAGCGCTTCTCGCCTCGGGCGTGGTAGCGCCCCAGGGCGATGGAGGCCCCGTCGTCCGTGGGCACCCGGTAGAGCTCATCGGGCCGGAAGCTGAGCGTCAGCAGGCCCTCCTTCCCGCGCGTCATCGTCCGCGAAAAGAGGTCCGCCATCCGTCCCAGCCGTGCCACCTGTCGACGAGTCACCGCCGCATTCTAAGCCGGACCGCGGGGCGATGCGGTGTTCATTGGTGAGCAGCTCCCTTGTACGGCAGGACTGTTGCAGGGAGATGTAGGAGACAACACGGAGGACGTGGCAATGCGGCGAAAACAGGCTTGGATGGAAAGTTGGTCCTCCTTCATCGCCACCGTTTTTCCCACGGATACTCTTCTGGCGGCCCTTCGGAAGATGGAGCGGCACCAGGTGCGGTTGCTGGGGGTGGTGGGGGATGGGGGTGGGTTGTTGGGGTTGGTGAGCGAGGAGCACCTCCTCGCGGCGTGGAAGGGCGACCCGTTGGCCCCGGTCGCGGGCGTCATGGCCCCGGCGGGAGCACCTGGGGCGCGGCGGTACCCCGCGCGGCGACTGCGGCTGCGCGCGTTGAGTCCGTTCGAAGGGGACGCCTCCGGGCGGAAGTAGGGCGGACGGTCCTCGAGGGCGGTACAGTGCGGCGCGACGTGCCGGACGAATCGCCCTCGTGGACTGTCTACATCCTGCGGTGCTGTGACGGCACCCTCTACACCGGCGCCACCAACAACCTGGAGCGCCGGCTGGCCACCCATGGCCGGGGCCGGGGGGCGGCCTATACGCGGGCGCGACTTCCCGTCACCCTGGTGTGGAGCGAGGCGGCGGAGGACCGGGGCGCGGCCCTGCGGCGGGAGGCCGCCATCAAGCGCCTGTCGCGCGCCGACAAGCTGCGGATGCTGGCCGCGTCGCGCGGTTCGAAGCGGCGTGCCTGAGCGCGGTGCCCCGGTGTTCGAAATGTTTCACGCCGCTGGGGCAATACCTGCCGCCCTTCCAACGCGTTACCCTGGCTCCACCATTCAAAGGGGCCGGTGCATGTCTCGCTCGTACTCGAAAGTCTTCGGGGCGTTGGCGCTGTTGGGGCTGTGTGTCGCCTGTCGCGCCAACCATCCTCCCCAGGTCCACACGGGGCCGCGACCTTCGCCCGCCATCGTGCGGGGCGGGGACGTGGTGTCCTTCATCTTCGAGGTGGAGGAGCCGGACGGAGACGCCATGTCCTTCAGTTGGAAGCAGCTCCCGGAGCAGCCCGCGGGCCGCTTCAGTGACCCGACCGCGCGCAACCCGACGTGGGTGGCGCCGGACGTGGCGGAGACGACGACCTTCGCCATCCTGGTCATCGTCGAGGACAGCGAGGGCAGCGCCATCGTCGCGCAGGGGCCCGGCGTCATCGTGCAGGCGCCCCCCGTGTCCCAGGCGCCCTGAGCTGTGCGTCAGGCCGCGGCGGGCGGGGTGGTGGGAGGCGTCTGCTTCTCCAGGGGGCGTGCGCGCCGGTGCGTCCAGCGCACGAAGAGGACTCCCAGGATGAGGAAGACCGCCGCGCCCGCGGCCCCGCCAATGCCCTGGTACGAAATCAGGTCCGCGGACGTCTTGCGGATGACCTCGGGCAGGTTGCACATCGTCTGGGTGGCGTAGGGCGTCTCGTTGTACCAGCCGAGGTAGTTGGGGCCGAGCCACGAGGCGACGACGACGCCCAGCAGGGCCCCCGCGAGGATGAAGTTGAGCAGCGTCTTGGCGGCGTTCATCGGCTGGTACCTCGGCTGGTTGACGTCGGGGCGTGCTTAATATGTGCACGCCAGCGCCGCAAAGGGTGGAACGTGCTAAGTGGGGGGCGTGCCGCTGCTTCCGCTCGCCATCCTGTTCGCAGTCATCGCGCTGGGATGCGCCGCCACCCTGCTCGTTCATGCCTTTCAGCGGAGCGTGGGCACGGGGATGATGGTGCTGCTCATCCCTTGCTACATGCCCTTCTACGCTTTCAGCCAGTTCGAGCACCGGCGCAAGGGCCTCATCGTCGCGGGCTTCATGTCCTGCACCGTGCTGGCCGCCGTGTTCCTGGGCCTGGGGTTGCACGGCGTCGCGGCGCTGACCGCCCGTCCTCCGCTGCCCTCGGGCTTCTGACCGCGGTACCGCGAAGGGGAGGGCCGCGTCATGACGCCCACCGGAGCGGTCTGCGGCAACCACCCGGACGTCCCCGCGGTGGCCACCTGCATGCGCTGCGGCACCTTCCTGTGCGGCGACTGCACGGAGCTGGTGGGCCAGTCGCCTTACTGCGCGTGCGCGCCCTGCGTGGCCATCATGCGGAAGGAGGCGCGGCCGTCGCGCGTCGTCCAGGTGGCGCTGGCGCTCAACGTGGTGGGCCTGGTGTGTCTGCCCTGTTCGCTGACGTTGCCGTTGCCCACGCTGGTGGCGGGGCTCGCGGGCGTGGTGCTGGGCCTCCGGGAGCTGCATCGCATCGCCCGGGGCGAAGGCGCCGAGCGCGGGCGGAATCAGGCCCGGGTGACCACGGCGCTCGGGTGGGTGAACCTGGGGCTGGCCGCGTGCTGGATGACCGTGTTGCTGTTCGGAGACTTCCAGACGTGAATCACCGGCGCCGCGCTCACACGCCGCGCTCGTTCGGGTCCCACATGTACTTGTGCATCTGGAGCTGGAAGCGGACGGCCAGCCTGTCCTCGATGACCCATTCGGCGAGCTGTCGCGGGTGGAGCTTGTCGAACACGGTGGAGAACAGCGTGCCGTAGGGCTTCTGGAGGAGCTGGTGCTCGGCGATGAGCGCCTTGGCCCAGTCGTAGTCCTCGCGCGAGCCGATGACGAACTTCAGCTCGTCGTTGGCGTTCATCGACGTGAAGTTGCGGTAGTCGTTGCGCAGGTGTTCGCCCGAGGAGGGCGTCTTCATGTCGACGATTTTGTGCACCGCCGGGGGCACGAGCCGCACGTCGATGGCGCCGCTGGTCTCCAGCAGCACCTTGAGCCCCGCGTCGAGCAGCGCCTCCATCAGCGGATAGACGCCGGGCTGGAGCAGGGGCTCGCCGCCCGTGACTTCCACCATGGGCGTGCGCATGCCCAGCACCTCGGAGACGATGTCCGGAATCTTCCGGCGCGCGCCGCCGTGGAAGGCGAACTCGCTGTCGCAGTAGGTGCAGCGCAGGTGGCAGCCGGTGAGGCGCACGAAGGCGCACAGCAGCCCCGCGTGGGAGGACTCCCCCTGGACGCTGAGATAAATCTCCTTCACCACCACGGAGTCCGCGGTGGGGACGCGTCGGGGTTCGATGTGCGGGCGCGCTGCGGGCATGGCTTCTTCGCTCGTCGAGAGGAGGGGCGCTTCAACCCCAACCGGCCGCGCCAGGTCAAGCGCGGAACCAGCGGGGGGCCGGCGCCCCGTCCGGGGGGCTAGGGGGCGGCGCCCTTCACGCGCTCGACGAAGGCGTCGATGAGCTGCCGCGCGATGCTGAGCCGCGGAGGAATGCGCGGCAGTTGGTCCGGGCTGAACCAGTGGGCTTCGGAGATTTCCTTCGGGTCCACGACGATGTCGCCGCCCGCGTACTCGGCGGTGAAGCCCACCATGAGCGAGCGGCCGAAGGGCCACGGCTGCGAGCCGAAGTAGCGGAGGTTCTTCACGTCGATGCCGACCTCCTCTTTCACCTCGCGCGCCAGGCACTCCTCCAGCGACTCGCCCGGTTCGACGAAGCCCGCGAGCGTGCTGAACATGGGCTCCGGGAACTGGGCGTTGCGCGCCAGCAGCATCGTGTCGCCGCGGGTGATGAGGACGATGATGGCGGGCGCGATGCGAGGGTAGAAGGGCGTCTTGTCCACCGGGCAGCGGCGGGCGCGCTCTCCGGCGACGAGCTGCGTGGGCTGGCCGCAGCGGCCGCAGAAGCGGTGCGTGAGGTCCCACTCCACGATGGCGAGCGCGCGTCCCGCCACGGCGAAGCGGGCATCGTCCACGCGCCGGTAGAGCGTGCGAGCGGTGACCACCTGGTAGCCCTGGGGGGCGATGAACTCCCGGGTGAACCCCGCCGCGTAGCAGTCCACGCCGTCCAACTGGCCCAGGTAGTGCGCGTCCGCTGCCAGCTCCGGGAAGTCCGCGCCGGTGGGAATGGAGACGCCGTCCGCGTGCTCCTGGACGAGCATCTCCATGCCGCGGGCGAGGAAGAGCAGCGCGGTGTCTCGCGGCCGGTCCGGCGGGGCGTGATTGGGGACGAAGAGGGGTGCGGAGCTCACGGGGGCCACACTAACGGGCCCAGGCCGGGTGTGCAGGCGTTGCGTGAGCGCCAGGACGGGTGGGGTGGGGGAGGCAGGGCGGGGTGCGGCTCAGGCGTCCTTCTGGATGAGCTCCACCTTGTAGCCGTCCGGGTCCTCGACGAAGGCGATGACGGTGGTGCCGTGCTTCATGGGGCCGGGCTCGCGGACCACCTTGCCGCCGGCCTTGCGGATGGCGTCGCACGTGCCATGGATGTCACTGACGCCCAGCGCCACGTGGCCGTACGCGGTGCCCAGCTCGTACTTCTCGACGCCCCAGTTGTGGGTGAGCTCCAGGGCGGGGTGGGTGTCCTCGGGGCCAAAGCCCACGAAGGCCAGGGTGAACTTGCCGTCCGGGTAGTCGTGACGGCGCAGCAACTTCATGCCGATGACCCGGGTGTAGAAGTCGAGCGAGCGCTCGAGGTCACCGACGCGGAGCATGGTGTGCAGGATTCGCATGCGCACGTCATAACCCCATCACCGTGCCGCGTCATGCGTCCCGGCCCGCCGGGCTCAGGGCTTCTCCTCGGACTGTGGCTTGGGCGGCACGGTGAGTGTGCCCGCCTCGACATGTGACGACGTCAGCGGCTTTCCATCCGCGCCCCGTCCGCCGATGCGCGAGCCGTCACCCCCGGCCCGCCACAGACCCACGAGGACCTTCCTTTCGCCCCCGTCCCAGTCCTTCGTGTTCACGGAGAAGGCGTCGCGCAGCAGCACGTCCCTGGGTGCCCCTGCGAGGAAGAAGGTGCCGCCCAGCACGGGATGGTCCGCGTTCTTCCGCTTGCTGCCCGGGGGGCCTGGCAGGTGGACGAAGACGCCCACGGAGCGGTGCACGGGCCCGGTGACGCGCCAGTAGAGCACCATGTGGATGAGCCCCTCCGCGTCCGGCGCTGACGGCACCTCCGCCGCGACCAGCTCCACCGGGACGTCGAACTTCGCGTCCAGGCGCTTGGCGTCGGAGGGGGGCGCCGTCACGAACATGGGCGTGCCGTCCGGATTCAGCGGCACCGCGCGGGCCACCGGCTCCGTGGACGTCGCCAGCAACACGCCCCACGCGGCCAGCGGCACACTGGCCACCCCAATGGCCGCGAGCCCCAGCCGCCCACGCAACCGCCATGCGACAAGCCCCATCCCCAGCCACGCGAGCGCGGAGACTCCCGCGCCGCCGAGGCCCGAGCGCGGCAGGAAGCGCAGCACCACGCGGTGCGTCCCTTCCGCCACCCGCACCCCCAGCAGCCCCTGGTGGGAGACGACCTCGCCCTCCGAGGACTTCCACCCGGGATGCCAGTTCTGGTTCACCAGCAGCACCGTGGGCCGCGTCGCCGTCACGTCCACCGTCACGCGGTTGGGCGTCCACTCCACGCGGCGCGCGGTGCCCGCGGACACGTCCTCCAGGTACTCCTCCTGGGGCAGGTCGCCGCGCAGGCGCTCCGACATGGGCACGGGCCAGGCTTCACCGCAGGCGATGGAGCCCCGGTTGAGCGCCAGGAAGTAGCCCTGGGCCCAGCGGTTTCCTCGGGCCTGCGCGAAGGGGCGCTCCGCCTCCTCGGGGATGGGGCCGGGCGAGGGCACCATCTGCGACCAGCGGCTGAGCCGGTCGAAGGCGCGCACCTGGAAGCCCCAGCCCACGGCGATGACGACACACGCCACCGCTGCCGCGGTGGGCCACCACGACGCGGCCGTGCGCGCGGGGGGCACACGCCACACACGCACCAGCAGCACGGCGAGGCCCAGCGCCACCAGCTCGGCGAGGAAGAAGCCCGCGGGCACCAGGAAGCGCTCGGGGTAGCGCAGCGTCCCGAAGACGGGCAGCAGCCGCAGCGCGCCGAACAGCGACGGTGTCGCGGAGTAACCCGCCGCCATCCACACGCACAGCGACGCCAGCACCGCCGGATACAAAGCCCGGCGCCACGCCCACGCGGCCAGGGGAATCAGCGCGAGCACCGCGGGCGCGAGGAAGAAGTTGCCCGGGTCGCTGTGGCCGGAGCGCGCCGGGAGCTGGAGCAGCATGCGCGCCAGCTCCTCCGCGGAGTTGCCCGGCGTGCCCGCCATGATGCGCGGCGCCGACCGCATGGTCTCCACCAGCGGCCACAGCCGGAACGCGCAGGCGCCCAGGGTGAACAGCGCCGTGACGCCCAGGCCCCACAGCGCGGACTTGCGACGAGCCGTCCCGCGCAGGCCATGCAGCGTCCGGCCGGCCTCCAGCGCGACGAAGAGCGCGCCCATGGGCACCGGATAGGTGCCGCCGAAGCCGAGCAGCAGCGCGAAGACACCCGCCACCACCGCTGCGCCACGCAAGTGGCCCTCCGCCGCGCGGCGCGTGCCCCACAGCAGCCAGGGCAGCAGCAGGAAGCCCGCGAAGTTCAGCCAGCCAATGGACCACGAGAGCGCGGTGAAGCCCGCCAGGCCGAACAGCGGCGCCGCGGCCAAGGCGCCCAGCGCGGAGCCCACGCGCCGCCGCGCGTAGTGGAAGAAGCCCTCCATGCCGAGCACGAGGAAGGCCCACAGCAGCAGCGGCTCCGCGGGCCGCGCTCCCATCAACGTGGACACCAGCAGCGTGGGCGAAGCCACCCGCGTCTGCGGGCTGCCTATTGCGTACTGCCCGCCGCAGGCCCAGGGGTTCCACAGCGGGAGCTGGCCGTAGTGCGTCACCGTGCGAGTCCCCGCGTCCTCGTACGAGTGCAGCAGGTGCGCGTCGCGGAAGTCGTTCATCCCGCCGGCTTGCTGGAGCGGACGCCAGCTCGCGGCCAGCGCCAGCGCGGCGAAGAGGGCCAGCCGCAGGCCGGTGAGGGTGGCGGCGCGGTGGGCGAAGCGAAGCAGCCTGCGAGGGGGAGGCATCATGGACGCGGGGCGCGGGCTCAGTCGTAGAAGGGGCGCGGCTTGCAGGGACTGGCGGTGGCCTTGCGCGGCGGCTGCACGGGGCGGTGGTGCAGCTCCTCGTCGACGGCCTCCAGGACCTCCGTCACGGGCACCTGTCGGCGGCGGGCTTCATCCACGGCCCACTTGCGCTCGGACGCGCCGAAGTCGTCGTCCTGGGACCAGTGGTCTCCCGGGAAGGATTGGCGCGACTTGCGCCGCCACTCAGCCTCCTGGTTGGCGGCGGCCTGGCCCACCTGCTCACGCGTGGCGGGGGACAGGTGCTGCGGGGGCGGCGGCAGCTCGGCGGTGGCGGCGCGCACCACCGCGGTGGCGCCACACAGTGCGAAGACCAGCCACCCCAGATGTGTCGCCCGGCGCCACGTTGCACCCATGAAGGGCGCTCTACTCCAAATCAGCCCCGGTCGTCCTCATCGGTGTCGGCTTCCAGGCCGTGCGGATCGGCGAGCACCCGGCGCGCTCGCTCCATCAGCTCCACCACGATTTGCCCGGCCGGTTGGATGCTCTCGATGCGCGCCATGCTGGCGCCGCTGGCCGGCATGGCCATCTCATCCAAGTCACCCTCGGTGTCGGGCGTGGGGATGAAGGCGCTGAACCTGGGGATGTCCACGGAGGCGCCGCCCGGCGTGCCCGGAAACAGCCGGGTGGTGCCCACGCGCGTGGGGCCGGGGGTGGGCATGGGAACGCGCCCCTCGCGCCCCGTCCACTCTCGCACCACGCGGTTGCGCACCACGCGCATGCGCTGTCCGGGCCAGTCGGCGCCGAAGACGGTGGTGAAGTCCGAGTCGCCCGCGTCGCCATCGACGATGCGCTGCTTGTAGCCCGGGTGGGCGTACGCCTCCACGGACGCCACCATGCGCGTGCTCACCCAGACGCCGTCCGCGCCGTGGAAGAGGGCGCGCGCGGCGCTGAGTCCGTCGGCGATGCCGCCCGAGGCCAGCACGGGCACGGTGTCGGTCATGGCGCGCAGCGCGCGCACCAGGGCCAGCGTGGGCAGGCCGCTGTGGTTGATGCCGGAGGCCTGCCGTCCCTGCGCGATGAGCCCGTCCGCGCCCAGGGCCAGGGCCTGCCGTGCAATCTCGACCGAGGGCGCCTGGACCCACACGCGAATGCCCGCGCGCTTCAGCGAAGACACCCACTCCGCGGGCGGGAGGTCTCCTTGAAACGAGACGATGGGCACGCGCCGGGCGATGCAGACCTCGACATGTTCGCGGGTGACGCGGTGCTGGCCACCGTCGGGCGCGATGAGGAGGTTCGCCCCGAAGGGCTTCTGTGTGCCCGCCTGCACGGTCTGGATGCGGACATCCAGGACGTCCGGCGGCTCCGGCACGACACCGAGCATGCCCACGCCTCCCGCCTCCGAGACGGCGAGGACCAGCGGCGGCAGCGAGACGAACGCCATGCCGTCGCTGACGAACGGATAGTTCACGCCCAACTCACGCGTCAGCCGCGTGTGCAGGGTGTTGCCTTCCAGAACGTAGATGGGCGGGCGCCGGGGTTGCTCGGGGCCGGAATCACCGTGCTCCTCGTCGGGCTCGACATCACGGGAAGAGGGCGGGGAACCTCCGTCATTCGCTCCGTTCATCGGGTCTCCTGAAGCTGGCGGGCTCTTGGGCTTCTCCAAGGTTACCAGCAACCCTCGCTCCTCAGAGGTGGGGAGCGGAAGAGGGCCTTTCAGGTTGGTTGCCGGGTAACAGGCGGGTGCCGGCCCTAGGCGCCAAGTGTCTTGCGCATGTTGCGGTGAGGGATGCCCACCTCGGTGTAGGGCTCGCCGTGGACGGCGTAACCCAGGCGCTCGTAGAAGGGGACGGCGGGCGCGCGCGCGTGCAGGTGGACGTGGTTGAAGCCCCGCTGCACCAGTTCCGCCTCCAGCGTACGCACCAGCCGGGCGCCCAGGCCCTGTCCCTGGAGGTGCGCCGCCACGGCCATCTGGAACAGCCGCCCGCCGTGCGCGTCCTCGGGGTGGAAGAGCACACACCCGAGCACGCGGCCGTCCTGATGCGCCACCAGGTGCAGGCTGTCCGCTTCGAACGGGAAGGCCACGTCGGAGGGGCTGTAGCCCAACGGTTCGCGCAGCACGCGGAAGCGCAGCTCCAGCTCGCCTTCGTAGAGCGCGTGCCCTGGCGAGATGAAGGCGAAGGCGACGTCGGCGTGGGCCGCCATGTCAGAAGGTTCCCGTGAGCTGCAGGGTGAAGGTTCGGCCGTACTGCGGCACCGGGGCGATGGAGTTCTCGTCCGACACGGGCAGCGAGTAGCGGGTGTCCAGCAGGTTGTGCACGCCGGCGAAGTAGCGCAGCGGGCCGTAGTCACCCGACAGGCCGAAGCCCACGAGCAGGGCCTCGCCGCTCTCCGCCCCGCCGGGGCCGGTGGGACGGGCGCTCTGGTAGATGGCCTGCGTGGCCACGCGCATGTCGCCAGCGCCAATGGGCATCATCATCCGGCCCGCGACGAGGTGCGCGGGCGACGCGGAGGCGACCTCCTCCGAGGCATTGCGCAGCGTCACGTAGGAGTAGCTCACGTCCACCATCAGCCAGCGCCCCGGCTGCCAGTGCACGCCGGCTTCGGCGCCCCAGGCCAGCGTGGTGCCGTCGGTGTTCATGAAGCGCAAGCACGCCGAGGTGCCGCAGTCGCCCGAAGGGGTGGGCTCCGCGCTGAGCTGCACCAGGCTGGCGATGCGGTTGTGGTAACCGGCCACGGTGAGGCGCAGCTCGTCCGTCAGGTCGTGCGAGTGCTCCAGCTCGAAGGTGGTGATGGTCTCCGGCCGCAGGTTCACCGCCGAGCCCTGGGAGATGCCGTCCGCGTAGTAGAGCTCGTAGACGTTGGGCGCGCGGAAGGCGTTACCGGCCACCAGCTTGGTGAGGCCCTGCTCATAGGGGCGCGCGATGACGGCCAGACGCGGGGTGATGGGCGTGCTGTCCAGGTCCACGTACTTGTCCAGGCGCAGGCCGGCGGACACGCTCAGCCGCGGGTGGAGCTTCCACTCGTCGAGCAGGTACGCGGACAGCAGCGTGCGCGCCTGCGTCTCCAGGGGCTGGTCCCCGGCGTCCTGCCGCACGCGCAACTGCGCCTGACCTTCCACGCCGAGCGTGAAGACGTTGCCCTCGAACAGGCCGATGCGCGCGCGGGCCTCCGCGGTCATCCAGTCCGCCGCGCCGCCCTCGGTCCGGGAGCCGCCGTCCTCCACCGGGTACACGTAGGTGCCCTCGTAGCGGCTGAGGTCGAACGCACCGCGCACCGACAGGCTGAAGCGCTCGGTGAACTGGCGCTCGTAGCGGGCCTCGGCGAAGGCGCGCAGGTCCTCCACGATGTTGCCCTCGGTGCCGGGCACGGTGCCGTACGGCGCGGTGGGCAGCTCCTTGGTGCGCACGTTGAACTGGGCCTGGAAGGACAGGTCGCCCAGGCGGGCGCGGAGCGAGCCACCCGCGGCGCGTTCGGCGTCCAGTCCGGTGATGATGGGGCCCGTGGGGCCCAGCCGGGTGGTGTCCGCGCCCGACGCGCCCATGGCGGAGGCGCTCACCAGCACCGAGCGGTTTCCGTCCTCCCACGACGCTGTCGCGTGGCCGCGGGTGGCGCCCAGCGCGCCCACGGCGCCCGTCACCTCGAAGTTCTTGTTGGAGCCCAGCGACTCGCGAGGCACCACGTTGATGACGGCGAAGAAGGCGCCCGTACCGTAGAGGGCGCTGCCCGGGCCGCGGACGACTTCGATGCGCTCCACCTCCAGGATGTCCACGCTCAGGTCATGGGCGGCGAAGCCCTGGCCGGCCCAGACGTCGTTCATGGAGTGGCCATCCCAGAGGATGAGGATGCGCGTGTTGAGGTCGCCCGGCGGCGAGAAGCCACGCACGCCCATGTACGTATAGGTCCGGTCATCGGTGAGGTAGAATCCGCGCACGCCGGCCACGGCCTCGGCGACGGTGCGCCAGCCGAAGGCGCGCAGCTCCTCCTGGGTGAGGACGGTGGTGGAGGCGGGCGCCTCGTCGACGGCGACCAGGCTCTTGGAGGCGGCGCGCACGGGGGGCGGCGCGTAGCGCAGCTCGGCGTGGACCTTCACTTCTTCCTCCGCGACCACCTTCACCGTCTGGCGGAGCGGGCGCACCTCGCGGCTCTCCACCTCCAAGACGTGCTCGCCTTCGGGCAGGGTGACGACGGTGGGCGTGAAGCCCGCGGGCTTGCCATCCACGCGCACCGTGGCGCCGTCGCGGTTGGCTGTCACCACGAGCCGGCCCGTGGGCCGGTCCTGGGGGCGCAGGGCCACGCTGACGGGCACGTTGCCATCCGCGGGGACCTCCACCACGTACTGGCTGGGGGCATAGCCCGGCGCGCGCACGTGCAGCACGCGCTGGCCAGGGGGCAGCCGCACGCGGCCGGGCACCCGGGCCAGGACGTTGCCATTGGGGGCGTCGCGAATCTCCGCGCCCTCGGGCGTGCCTGTCACCTCCACGCCGCCGGTGATGAGGGCCAGGTCGAAGGTCTGGTCCGTTTCACGGCCGCGCACCAGGGAGAGGGTGGCCTCCGCGGGACGGTAGCCGTCCTTCTTCACCATGATTTTGTGACGGCCGGGTGTCAGCGCGAGCGTCTGCGGCGAGCGGCCCCGGCTGCCCAGGTCCATGCGGTCCACGTAGACGTCCGCGCCCTTGGGGTTGGTGGTGACGCGCACCAGCGCGACCTTGGGGCGGAGCCGGTCCACGGAGCGCGACACCTCCGCGGCGTCCTCCTTGGGCAGGTCCTCGGAGAGGAGGTCGTTGTAGTAGCGGTACGCCTCGTTGAACTTGCCCAGCGCCTCGAAGCAGCGGGCGATGTTGAAGAGGACGTTGCGGTTGGGCACCAGGCGGTAGCTGGTGAAGTAGGAGCGCAGCGCTTCGGCGTACTGGCCCTTGGAGTAGGCATCGTTGCCGAGCTCGAACGCGATGTCCGCTTCATCCGCGTTGTTGTCCGCGAGCACGGGCGCGGACAGGAGGAACAGCGAGAGGACGAACGCGAAAGAACGGGAGGAACGCATGGGACAGCAACCATTCTTCCTTCTCTCCGAAGAGAGGTCCATGGGTGCTTCTCGGGTTGGATTCCGGTTGTCAGACCCAGGAGGTAAGGTCATTCCTGGACAGGCAGCACGGGGTGGGGTTCCACTCCGGGGAGGCGGGGGCAATGATGCAGGGGCTGGAAGTGGGAGAGGAGCGGCACACGGGAATGGGGCAGGAGACGAAGCGTCCGGCGACCTACGAGGACCTGGTGGCGCTGCCCGAGCACTGGGTGGGGCAAATCATCGACGGGGAGCTCATCGCGCAGCCCCGTCCGGCCATCCGGCATGCGCGGGCCACGTCCAGGCTGGGGGGCGAGCTGTACAGCCCTTTCGAGAGAGGCCGAGGAGGGCCGGGTGGTTGGTCTTTCCTGGATGAGCCTGAGCTGCACCTCGGTGAGGACGTCCTGGTGCCGGACCTGGCGGGTTGGCGACGCGAGCGCATGCCGGAAGTCCCGGATACGTCCTTCTTCACGTTGCCGCCGGACTGGGTCTGCGAGGTGCTCTCGCCTTCCACGGCTTCGTTGGACCGCTCGCGCAAGAAGCGCATCTATGCCCGGGAAGGCATTGGGCACGTCTGGCTCGTGGACCCTCAGGCGCGGACGTTGGAGGTGTACCGGCTGAGCGGTGGAAAGTGGGTCGAACAGGGCACCTGGACGGGGGACGAGCGCGTCCGCGCCGAGCCCTTCGAGGCGCTGGAGTTGGAGCTGGGGGTGTTGTGGTTGGCGGAGGCGAAGGCGCCGTGACGGCGGCGCCCCTGCATCAGTGCACGCCGCTCCGGGAGGAAATGGCCTCCTGGGGCGCGGCGGACGGCTCGCGCATCAGCTTGTCGCCCGAGGCCTGAAGGACCTGGGTGGTGGCGCCCTCGGGGTCGCGGAAGAAGTGCGGCGTCCACAGCCGCACGAGCTGCCAGCCCTGTCCTTCCAGCATGCCCGTGCGGAAGAGGTCCCACTCCACGCGGTCCGTGGCCTTGGGGTAGCGCGTGCCGTCGCACAGCACGCCGACGGTGACGTCTCCCGGCCGGGTGGGGTGGTGGAGCGCGATGTCCACGCAGAAGCCGTCATTGCCCCAGTGGATGTCCGAGGACACGCGGTGCTGTTCGGCCAGATGTCCGGCCAGGGCCTGGGCGAACACCGAGCCCGCCTCCGTGGGCCGCGGGAACACCTCGGCCCGCTGCCCTTGGGCGTTCACCTGGAGCGCGCTGTCGCCGGACTCGCGCTGCGCCTCCTGGGCATAGGCCGTTTCCAGGGCTTCGGCGAAGCGGAGGTAGGCGAACAGGAGCCAGCCGCCGTTGGGCTGCCGTCCCGCCTCCATGGGGGGCGCGGACTGGTAGGCCTCGCGGGGAATGGAGGTGACGAGGTGAATCTGCTCGCGGGCGCGCGTCACCAGCACGTTGAGTCGGCGGCCTCCACCCGCGCTGCCCAGGGGACCGAAGCGCCGGTAGAAGCGGCCCTGCCGGTCCGGACCGTAGGTGGTGCTGATGATGAGGTGGTCGCGCTCATCGCCCTGGACGTTCTCCAGGTTCTTGACGAAGAGCCCCTCGAAAGAGCCCGAGCCCCGGCGCACGCGTGCCTCGGCCAGGCGACTCGCGAAGGCGGCGTCACTGGCGGCCATGGCGTCGAGCACGTCGTTGATGGCGTCGCGTTGGGTGAGGTTGAAGCACGCGATGCCAATGGACGGGGGCGCGGGTCGAGCGAGCAGCTCCTTCACCAGGGTGCCCACGGCCCGGGCCTCGATGACGTTCGCGCGCTTGTCATAGATGCCCCCCACGGGCAGCAGCCGCAGCGGTGCGTGGGGCGCGCGGTGGGACGGATGCGCGGGGATGGCCTGGAGCCGCTTGTCGTAGAAGTGGTCGTTGCTGAAGGCGATGAGGTCCGCGTTCTGGGAGCGGTAGTGCACGTCGAGGTAGCACTGGTCGATGTCGAGGTTGAGCGCGGCGGACAGCAGGTCCTCCACCTCGGACTGCTGCTCCTCGAAGAGGCCCTGCTCGGTCTCCGCCTCCTGCTCCGCGTTCTGCACCACGGCGGACTCGAAGAATCGCGTGGGGGGGAGCTGCTTCGGGTCTCCGGCGATGACGACGCGGTGGGCGCGGGTGAGCACGGGCAGCGCTTCTTCCAGCCGGCACTGCGAGGACTCATCGAAGATGACGACGTCGAAGATGGGACGGCGGGGGAAGATTTGCGCCACCGTTTGCGGGCTGGCCATCCACACGGGGCGGACGTCGAAGAGCGGGTCGCCCCCCTCGATGCCCTGACCGGTGGCGATGACCTGCCGCACTCGCATGGCGCGCTCGCCCCGGAGCATCAGCCGCCGGCGCAGCTCCGCGCCCTGGCCGTTGAGCCGGCCGCCCGTGCCCGCGAGCAGCCGTTCACGCTGGCGGTGGGTCCAGCGGTGGACCAGGGCATCACGCACGAGCCCGCGCTTCTTCTGCTCCAACACGCGGTAGTGCGAATGCGCGGCGCGAACTCGCTCCGCGTCGATGTGCTGTAGCGCCGGGTCCTCTCGCAGTCGGGAGGAGGCCTCCGCCGCCAGCGTGGCCTTCAACACCGTGCGCCAGCCCGCATCGGCCTCCGCGCCGTTTCGGGCCAGCCGCTCCACGGCGGACTCCAGCGCCGGAGGCATTCCCGCCAGCACGGAGCGCATGCGCAGCAGGCCCTCCACGGTGGACAGCCGTGACAGCATCGCCGAGGTGGCGGTGGACAGCCGTTCGCCCGCGCGAAGGCCGCGCGAGTGCGAGTCGAGCCAGGTGGGAGAGAACAGCCCCGCCTCGGTGAGCCGAGCCTCCAGCCGCGCGATGGCGTCGCCCCGGGCGGCGGACTGGCGAAGTCCGGCGAGCATCGCCGCGCGTGCGCCCACGTCGGCCTTCAGCGCGCCGCGAACCGCTTCCCGGCACGACGCGAGCAGCGGCGTGCGCTCCAGCTCGCCCAGCAGTTCGAAGAGGGCCGCATGGGTGCGAAGCGTCTGGGACAGCGCCTCGTCGTGGAGTGCTTCGCTCGCGCCGGGGGCCAGCGTGGCGCGGTGGTATTCGTTGAGCAGCGCGCGCGCCCTGGCGCCGGTGAAGAAGCGGGTGACGCGCTCGGCGGCGAGGACGCTCAGCGTCAGGCCGAACTGTTGGAGCACGCGGCGCGCTCCGGCCTTTCGCGCGAAATAGAAGAACGCGTACCACTTGCGAGCGATGTCCAGGTACGAGCCCAGCGCCGCCAGGGTGGTGGACAGCATGCCCAGGGCCTGGGGTTGCTCGCGGTGCACCAGGGACAGCTCCGCGTCCAGTGGGCCCTCCGCGAGCACCTGCCGCTGTGCTTCCAAGCCGTCGAGTTGCGTCTTCGCCGCCCGGACCGCGTCGGGTGCCGCCGAGCCCCACCGCGCGAGGGACTCCGGGCTGGCGCTCTCAAAGAGGGGCGCCAGCTTCTCCGCGAACGCCGCCCGTGCCGCGCCCTCCGCGCGAGGGTCCGCGCCAAACACGGGCACGTCTGGAGACGCGAGCGCATCGGCGTCCCGGGCCGCGCTGTCCGCGGCGGTCATCCGCTCGCGGTAGGTGGCCAGGGGCGTGGCGAGATAGGTGGCGAGGTCCGTGCCCAGCGCCTCGCGCCAGGGGTTCTCCGGGTAGGCCTCCTTGCCGCCGCGCTCCAGGACCTCGCGCACTTCGCGCTCGCGAGGTGTCACGTCGCCCAGCCGCGCGTCGGTGAGGCTCGCCACCGCGGGCGTGAGGGCGGCGGGGGCCTCTACCGAGAACCACTGTCCCACCAGCTCATGGAAGGAGGGCGCGGTGCCTCCGGCGGGACGCTCGGAGAGGGCGCGGTCGGCGGTGGTCAGCTCGTCATGAAGGGATTGTAGCTCCGCGTCGACCCGGCCCAGCTCCCTGGCCACGGCCGCGTCGGTCCGAGCCTCGGGAAGGGTGTCGAGCTGCTCGCGAATCCCCATGTAGAGGTCGCGCTGGTCTCGCTGCGCATCGTGGACGACGGCGCACAAGTGGCCCAGTCCGAGGTGGTCCAGCCGGTGCTTCACAACGTCCAACGCGGTGCGCTTGTCGCAGACGAGCAGCACGCGCTCACCGCGAGCGAGATGATCACCGATGGCGTTGGCGATGGTCTGCGATTTACCGGTGCCCGGAGGCCCGTGAATGACGAGTCCTCGGCTGCTGCGTGCGAGCCGCACCGCGCGCGCCTGGCACGGATCCGCGAGGGTGACGAGCCGCTCTTCGCCCGCGCGCTTGTGGCCCTCCAGGTTGGGCTCACCGCCGCCGTGGCCCGGGGTTTCGCCCAGGGACACGTCCACGCGCAGGAAGCTCTCCAGGGGGCCGGAGACCGGCTCGCCGTCCAACAGCGCGCGCATGTCGTCCACGAGGCTCTGGTTGGACAGCGGGTACAGGCCAAGCACCGCGCTGGGAAGGATGGCGGCCTGGGGCTGGGCGTCATCGTTGCGAGGAATGGGCGCCAGCAGCGTCTCCGAGGTGAACGCGGCCGGAGCGGGCAGCTCCAGGGCCTTGCACACGGCGGCGACCAGCTCGTTCAGTTCGCGCCACGGGTCCTCGCCTGTTTCATCCGCGAAGAGGTCGCCGAGGCGTTGCCCCGTCTGCTGTTCCAACCAGGCGAGCAGCGCCGTGTTGGGCGTCACGCGGTCCACGCCGGCTTCGGCGCCCTCGAGTTCAACGGAAGGCACGCGGCCCTTCTTGAGCGTGAGGCGCACGGGGACGAAGGCGATGGGGGCCAGGATGCGCCGCGTGCCGAAGCCGCGCTTGTCCTTGGCGCCCGGCGGCAGGTGCAGCAGGGGGAAGCCCACGTGCAGCACATGGGCGCCGGTGTCCTGCTCGAAGGTGCGGGCGTCCTCGACGATGGTGGCCAGCTTGCGCAGCAGGGCCTGTTGCTCCTCTTCCTCGCGAGACCGCGTGCCCGGTTCCTCGAACAGCGCGGGCTCCGTGGAGGTCATGGCGAACGATGCGCCGTGCTCCCTCAGTGCCGCGTCGTCCGGCGAAGGTGATTCACCGTTCTCCGGGAGTGATGAGCTGTCCCCCGTCGACGATGCGCCATCCGTCTGAATCGATGCACCGGCCTCTCGCAGCAATGTGCCATCCGTCAGAAGCGATGCACCGGCCTCCCGCTGCGATGCGCCATCCGTCAGAAGCGATGCACCGGCCTCCGTCAGCGATGCGCCATCTGTCTGAAGCGATGCTCCGTCTATCCGGAGTGATGCGCCATGCTCCGTGGGCATCGCGCCATCCGGCTGGGGCTCGGCCTCGCCGCGCTTCATGCGTGCCTGGGCCGTCGCCTTTCGCGAGCGGGCGGCCACGGGAGCGGGGGCGGGCGGCTTCACGCCGAGCCGGGCCTGAGCCTTCTCGCCGAGCAGGGCGGCGAGCACGGCGTGAGGCGGCGTCCCATCCAAGCGGCTCAGCGTCGCGAGGTCCACCCGCTGACGGCTGTGGTGCGGCCGGCTGTTGAGGCTGGGGCCGGAGGCGAGCGCGGCGTAGAGCCGCTCGAGCATCTTCTCCAGGACGCGGTTGCGGGGCTCGGACGACAAGTCGGCACCTCTCGACGGGAGGAAGGCCGTTGTCTCTATCACGCGAGGCTGGGCCGGCGCCGGGCTTCAGCCGGACAGCGCGGCGGCGAGCGCCTGGGCGGCGGCCTCCAAATCCCCCGCTGGGAGGTGATCGTCGGCGGGGGCGTCGAAGACGGCACGGCCCCAGAGACGTTGGGGCGTCCGGGGGTAGCGGGGCACCAAGTGCAGGTGGAAGTGCCGCAGCACGTCACCGATGGCGAACGCGTAGGCATGCTCGGCGCCCAGGACCTCGCGTTGCGCACGCATGACCCGGGCGGTGAAGCAGCCCAGCTCGCTCGCCGCGTCCGGGTCGAGGTCGTACCAGCCGCGCACATGCCGCTCGCTGGAGATGACGACCCAGCCCGGGACGGGACTGGGTCCGGCCACGCCATGCAGCACCAGCCCTGGCGCGCGAGCGATGACGCCCCCCACGGGCCGCGTCGAGCCGCGCACGATGGCGCAGCCGAGACATGGGTCGTTCACATCCAAGACATCCGGCATGGGCGCACGCTAGCAGCCCACCTGCTGCGTGGGCGCCGCGCCGAGTTGGGTCGATGGGGACCCAGGCCCGAGAGGGCATGCGGGGTTGTCCGAGTGATCCATGACACGCCCCGCCAAGCAGTCTCAGAGGGTGAGAACGCGCAGCGAATCAAGGGAGGCCTTCTTGACGGCACGGGCATGTGTCGGAGAGTGTCCGGCTGGCGCCTCGGAGTGTTGAGGCCGCGATACTTGGGGACTTTCCTTTCAAGGTGGGGATGATGAAGAAGCATCTGGTAATGGCCGTGGTTCCGTTTTTGGCACTGGGTTGCGGTGATGACCTCGTGGACGCGGACGGCGACGGAATCGCGGATGGCGTGCGCGTGCCGGACTCGGTGACGGTGGTTTCTCCGTCCACGCCCAAGGGCACGGTGTCAGGCCAGGTGCTGAGCACGGACCTGCGTCCGATGGGCGGTGTCACGGTAGAGATGACCATTGGCAGTTCGGCGGAGGCCGTGCAGGCCACGACGAATGACAAGGGCAACTTCACGTACACGAACGTGCCGGGCGGCGCGCAGGTGCTGCTGACGTTCTCGCGGGCGGGCTATGCCACGATGCGCGCGGTGGCCACGGTGCCGTCGACGGCGGGCAACGTCCCCATCAACAACGGCAACGCGAGCTTCGGTCCCATCACGCTGTCGCGCCTGGATGGCACGCTGAACTTCCTCGTGGTGACGCCGCACGGCCGTCCCGCGGCGGGTGCGCGGGCCACGATCGAGGCCACGCCGGCGGGCTCCATCGGCAGCGGCGACACGTCGACGTCGATGGTGAGCTCGGTGGTGGTGGAGGCGGTCGCCAACGACCAGGGGCTGGTGTCCTTCACGGGCATCCCGAGCGCGGCGGAGCTGGCGCGCCTGAGCCGCAGCGGGACGCCGCAGTTCAAGCTGTGGATCTCCCCCCTTGATTTGAACAATGACGGCTTCCCCGACACGGGCGGCCACGTCGCCACGTACACGGCGGCCGAGGTGGTCGCCAACGCCACCACGCGCCTGATCAGCCTGCCCTTCTCGCGGCCGCAGAACGTGCCGCTGAGCATCGAGAGCAGCAACGTGGCCAGCCTCCGGGGCGGTGGCGCTGACTTCCACCCCCTGCGCAACCTGGTGCGCCCCGGCGAGCTCGTCCACCTGTTCTTCAACCAGCCGATCCAGTCGGGGTCGCTGTTCGTTCGCATGACGGACGAGTACGCGGCGGAAACGTTGCCGGTGACGGCCACGGTCAACAGCGGTGGTTACAGCGCCAGCATCAACCTGGGCAACTCCATCGCGGATGGCCGTGAGTACAACATTGACGTGCGCGCCGTGTCCGCCGAGGGCGGCAGCATGTATTCGCGGACGGGGTTCTTCTTCACGGGTGACCAGACGGCCGTGCGCCAGATGTCGATTTCTGGGGCGCGTTACCAGGAGGTGTCACCGGCGGGCGCCCCGGCGGCGTCTCAGTTGAACAATGGCGAGGACGTCTTCCTGTCCTTCAACTACCCCATCACCCGCCCGTCGAATGTGAACGGGCCTGTCTATGCCCACGTGAACTGGGACATCGGCGGCGCGACCCCTGGTGTGATTGGAGACTACCCGGGTGAGGTGGGCAACGCGCTGGGGTTCCCGCTGTCGCCGGTTGAGCCCAATGCGCCCGTGCCGACGCGCATCCCGAATGAGCTCCCGACGTTCCAGATCAACAACTCGGGTTACACGACGCGCTGGGCGTTCACGTACTACGGGCCGAACTCCATCCCGAGCACGAGCTTTGGTGGGCTTCAGATCGTCGTGAAGTTCTCCGATCTGCCGTCGCGTTCCGTCAACGGCACCTACGAGAACTACCTGGGACAGCCGCTCACCACGGACCTGTCTGTGAGTGGCCTGGCTCAGCACCCCGCTCCGGTTGCGCCCCCGTGATGTTCGGACGCACCTGAGATTCAGATGAGTTGTTCAGAGCCCTCCATGGACATCCATGGAGGGCTCTTTTTTTGGCTCTGGACGGAAGGTGCCCTCATGGCGTCTGTCTGCCCGGATCCCGCGTCCAGAACGCGGTCGGCCGCAGGTACAACCAGGACCATCCCAACATCCAAGCCATTGGATTTTCAGGCTCTTTGAGAGGCGCCAGCATGGGCTGCCCGGAATGGCCGCTGCATGGGCAGGTCGGACACATGAGCTCCCTTCGCGTATTGGCAGTCTCCCTCTGTTCCTTGATGTGGGCCTGTATCAACGTGCCCGAAATCACAGTCGTGCCCGATCCTCCAGATGCGGGGGATGTTCGCCCTGTCGTGACACTGACATTGTCGCGAACGGCGACCCATGCCGATGTCGATGTGCGCGTCTCGGTCACGGAGTTGGTGCCGGAGTCGGTCGAGTTGTTCGTCGACGGAGTGTCCGTCGCCGTGCTGCTTCCGCCCGAGTACTCGCTGCGCTGGAGCACGCAGTCCCTCAGCGAAGGCCCACATGCCTTCTCCGCGAGAGTTTCATTGGGGGACCGCGTTTACACGAGCGGGCTGCGCACGCTGGTGGTCGACAGGACGATGCCAAGAGTGGTGTCTCAGCTCCCTCGAACAGGCGCGCAGGATGTCTCAGTGCATGCCCCCATTCAGGCGGTTTTCTCTGAGGCCCTCGACCCCACTTCGTTGTCCGCCGAGTCTGTAAGGCTCTTGGTCAATCAGGCAGAAGTTGCCGCGGAGCTACGCCTGTCGGCTGATGGCACCCTGCTGACCCTCGCTCCGGTGGAGCAGCTCCCCGTCGACGCGGACGTTTCCGTGAGTCTCTCCTCGTCCGTTGCGGACATGGCGGGTAACCCACTGGATGTCGTGGCGTTCACCTGGCAGTGGACGGTTCCCAGGCATCTTCTGTACGGAGGTCCCCTTTCTGCCTCAAGTCCGGAGGGCCCAAACGTTTCGATTTTCTCGGCCGCGCTGGATGAGGACGGTCGGCCCATCGTTGCTTTCGTCGACGGTGTGGCCCCCTCCAATTACGGTGTTCATATCATGCGGTGGTCTGGGACGACCTGGGAACGGTTGGGCGACGTACTTGGGGGAGGCGAGGAAGAGCTTGTTATCAAGGCCTGTTCTCTGTGGACCACGCCGACAGGTGAGATTTTCGTGTCGTGGAATAGCGAGATGGGCGACGGGAACCCCAGCATCCATGTCCATCATTGGAACGAAGGCCGGTGGTCGCCCTTGGGAGCGCCTGTGCGGCCTCTCGAGTCCGATGCGAAAATCGTTTCGTTTGGCTTCGCCGTGAATCCTCGACAGGAACGGCTCCTGGTTGTTCTGGAGCGTGCTCCTGGAGCGTCGCCGTCATTGTATGTTGTTCGTTGGAACGAAGGCCGATGGGAGGCGTTGAGCGGCGCGTCGGAATTACTGCATCCGGGCGCTATCTACTCCGGATTCAATTGGGTGCTCGATTCGATGGGGCGCCTGGTTTTTGTTTGGGCCTCGCAGACTGAAGAGTGGGGGGCGGCGACCACGCATGCCAGGAGATGGTCTGGGGCACATTGGGAAACGCGTTACGCCGCTGGGGGTGGCGCGGCGGCGGTGCCAGTTGTTTCCACTCTGGACGCGGCAGATCGTCTTGTCGTCGGGAGTGTTGCTCAATCGGCTGGAGCGGGAAGGCGGCCGTACATCACCCGTTTGGGCGGTGTGAGTGGGGTGGAGGTTCTCAGCGCCAACGTCGAGGGCATGTACCCAGGCGAGACGGACGCTCGGGTGGAAGTCTTCGACTTCGACCCGGACGGCATGCTGGTGTCGTTGGTCTCCGAACCCGAAGTCGCCGGTGGACCCGTGAACCACTATGTCCGCCGGTGGGACGAGACTTCATGGGTGACCGTGGGGGCGCCAGTGTTGCCTCGCCCTGGAACGAAGCCCGTGGGAACGGCCCGGTTCTTCATGACGGGGACCGAGCGATGGGTGCTCGTCCGCATTGAGGAGTCCGACGGGACGCCCAACCAGCGCCACCTTAACGTCTACCGCCCCAACAACTGAACACCCCCAGACGTGCCTCCGCCCGCTCCCGCTTGTTTCACAGTGAACATGTCTCGGCACTTCGAGGCGTATTCGTTGAAGAGCAGGGTGGGGTGGGCACGTCGGGAGGGGCGTGTATAGATTGCTCAACGCCCGTTCCAACCCGAGAGGCGTCGGTTTCATGAAGAGCACGGCGATGACCATTCCGGCGGAGGACACGTCGGCTTCCTCGGAGCCCGCAGCAGGCGGGAACAAGAAGCGTGTCCTCGTGGTGGACGACTTCGATGACGCTCGCGAGATGTACGCCGAGTACCTGGAGTTCGTCGGCTTCGAGGTCGACACCGCCCGCAACGGCATGGAGGCGGTGGAGAAAGCCAGCGAGGGCGAACCCGACATCATCCTGATGGACCTGTCCCTCCCCGTCATGGACGGCTGGGAGGCGACGCGGCGCATCAAGCAGGACCTGCGCACCAAGGACATCCCGGTCATGGCGCTCACGGGCCACGTGCTCGCGGGCAACGCCGAGCACGCCCGGGACGCCGGCGCGGATGAGTTCGTCGCCAAGCCCTGCCTGCCGCAGGACCTGGAGAACAAGATCCGCAACATGCTCAAACCCAGCAAAGGCAAGGTTCGGGGCGGCTAGGGCGGACGAAGGAAGGAGAACATCTCCACTGCTCGGCAACGGACACTCCGGGGGCCTCGGAGCCTGGGGTGCACATCCCTGGGGCCCGTGCAGTTGACCCCTGGCGGACGGATGCATAGGCACGGTACGTGGGCTCTCCGGCCGCCGCTCAGCCTCCAGATACGTGGACTCCTCCGCAGGAGTTCGACGAGTACCGCCTCGTGCGGGCCATCGGGCGTGGGCGCACGGGTCGGGTGTTCCTGGCCCATGACACGCTGCTCGAGCGCCCTGTCGCCGTGAAGTTCATCCCCGCCCTGGGGCCCAACGCCCTGGCGCGGTTCCTCGTGGAGGCCCGGGCGGCGGCCCGTATCCAGCACCCCAACGTCGTGACGCTCTACCGGGTGGGGCAACTGGAGGATCAGCCCTACCTCGTCTCCGAGTTCATTCGGGGGATGAGCCTGGACCGCCTGCCCAAGCCGCAGCCCTGGGAGCGCGTGCTGGCCATGGGGCGGGACCTCGCGCGGGGGCTGAGCGCGGCGCACCGGCGGGGGGTGCTTCACCGGGACATCAAGCCCGGCAACGCGGTGCTCACGGAGAGTGGCGAGGTGAAGCTGCTCGACTTCGGCCTCGCGAAGCTGCTGGACCGGGCCGCGGGCGCCACGGACACCGAGGCGCCGACGCCCTCCGCGCCGCCGGAGCTGCCCGCCGAGCTGGACCCGGAAGCCAGTCCCAACCTGGGGGCGCGTTCGCTGGACGGCGTCTTCCTGCCGTCCCTCCCCCGGGGCTCTCTGGTGGGGACGCCCTATTACATGTCCCCAGAAGCCTGGGCCGGCGAGCCCCTGACGGCGCGCAGTGACGTGTACTCACTGGGCGTCGTCCTCTACGAGCTGTGCGCGGGCAAGGGGCCGTTCCGCGACGTGCCCTGGCGCGAGCTGCCGGAGCGGGTGCGCAACCGGGACGCGGGCCCGTTGGCCCAAGCCGTGCCCGGCGTGGACGCGGCGCTGGCGGCGGTCATCGACAAGTGCCTTCGCCGGGAGCCGTCCGAGCGGTACGCCACGGCCTCGCAGCTCCTCGATGCCCTGGAGTCCCTCACGCGCGAGGACGTGGCCCAGGCGGTGCCCGAGGGAAATCCATACCGGGGCCTCCAGGCCTTCGAGGCGGAGCACCGCGCCGTCTTCTTCGGCCGCCGCCGCGAGCAGCGCGCCGTGCTGGAGCGGATGCGCGCCGAGTCCTTCCTGCTCATCACCGGTGACTCGGGCGTGGGCAAGTCGTCGCTGTGCCTCGCGGGCTTGCTCCCCGCTGTCACGGAAGGCGGCTTGGAGGACGGCCGCCACTGGCGCGCCGTGCGGCTGGTCCCTGGACGCAAGCCCGTGTCCGCCCTGGCCGCGGCCCTCGCGCCCGTCCTGGAGACCGACGAGGAGGCCCTGGCATCCGCCCTCCACGCCGAGCCCACCGCCCTGGTGCGCCAGCTCCGCGTGAAGCTGGGGACGCGGGACGGGCTCCTCATCTACGTGGACCAACTCGAGGAGCTCGTGACGCTGGCGACGCCCGCGGAGGCGGAGCTCGCGGGGCAGGCCCTGGGCACCCTCGCGGAAGGGGCCAGCGGTGTGCGGCTCCTGGCCACCGGGCGCAGCGACTTCCTCACCCGCTTGTCCGCCGTGCCCGGCCTGGGCGCGGAGGTCCCTCGCGCGCTGTATCTGCTGCGCGCCCTGACACCCGAGGAGACACGCGACGCGGTGACGGGCCCCGCGCGCGTGAAGGGTGTGCGCTTCGAGTCCGACGCCCTGGTGGATGCGCTCGTCACGTCCACGCTGTCGGCCGCCGAGGGCGGCCTGCCCGTGCTCCAGTTCGCGCTCGCCGAGATGTGGGAAGCCCGCGACGCGGCGGCGGGCGTCATGACGCAGGCGGTGCTGGACTCACTGGGCGGTGTGGCGGGGGCGCTGGCGAGGCACGCGGACGCCGCGGTGGCGCGCCTGCTGCCGGACCAGCGTGTCGCGGCCCGGGGTGTGTTGCTGCGGCTCGTCACCGCGGATGGCACCCGCGCCCGGAAGACGGACCGTGAGCTGGTGGGCGACGACCCGCGCTACCGCGCCGCGCTGGAGGCCCTGGTCCACGCGCGCTTGCTGGTGGCTCGAGAAGCGCAGGAGGGCACGTCGTACGAGCTGGCCCACGAAGCGCTGCTCTCCGGTTGGGGCACGTTGGCGCGCTGGCTGGCCGAGGCCTCCGAGCGCCGCGAAGTCCAGTCCCGGCTGGAGGCCGCCGCGGCGCACTGGGAGAAGCTGGGCTTCCCCCGCGAGTCCTTGTGGGGACCCCGTCAGCTCGAGGAGACGAAGGTGCTCGACGCGGGGGAGCTCACCCGCCGCGAGCGAGACTTCCTGAAGGCCTCGCGCCGCACCATGGTGCGCAGCCGCCGCACCCGGCAGGCGCTGGTGGTGGGCTTCGTCGTGTCCCTGGGCCTGGTCTACGGCGGGCTGAAGCTGCGCGAGCGCTGGGGGCTGGACCAGCAGGTGCGCGCCGAGCTCGGGCAGGCGTCACAGGCCATGGATGGCGTGCGCCAGGAGTGGGGCACCTTGGGCGCCGAGCGCGCCGAGGCCTTCCGCCTCTACGACGGAGGCCGCCGAGCCGACGCGGAACGGCGCTGGCACCGGGTGGGGTCGCGGGCGGGAGCGCTGCGGGGCCGCTTCGACGAGGTCGCGGGACGGCTCGAGCGGGCCCTGGCCCTGGCTCCGGGCCGCCATGACGTCCGCGAGGCGCTGGCCGACTTCCTCTACGAGCGCGCCCTGTGGGCGGAGCAGGACGAGGACGCCTCCGCGCTGCCCGCGCTGCTCCAGCGCCTGCGGCTCTACGATTTGGAGGGGAGGCGCTGGCGGCGTTGGAATGCGCCCGCGCGCCTCACCCTGGAGACGACCGTTCAGGGGGCCGAGGTGGAGCTGCGCCCGCTGGGCCGCGACGCGCAGGGCCACCTCCAACTGGGAGAGGCCCTGGGCACGGCCCCGGGCCGATGGGTGGCGGTGCCCGTGCCGCCGGGCACGTATCAAGTCTCCGTGCGCGCGCTGGGATACGAGCCGGTCCTTCAATGGGTGCTGCTGGCGCGGGGTGAGGAACGTCAGGTCGCCGTGCCGCTCCCGCGCGTGGGGAGCGTGCCGGAGGGCTTCGTCTTCGTTCCTCCAGGCGGGGTGCGGTTCGGCAGCGCGGCCGAGGCCAGCGTGCGCGACTTCTTCAACGCGGTGCCGATGCATCCGGTGGAGGTGCCCGGCTTCCTCATCGCCCGGCACGAGGTGACGTACGCTGACTGGCTGGCCTTCGTGGAGGCCCTGCCTCCGGAGCAGCGCGCGCAGCGTCTGCCTCGCGTGGGCACGGGCGGGTACGCGGGGCTGCTCCAGCTCAGCCAGGAAGACGGCGCCTGGCGGTTGCGCTTCCAACCCGGCAACGCGCCGTACGTGGCGCGGGCCGGAGCGCCGCTGCGCTATGCCAAGCGGAGCCTGCGCGCGGAGCAGGACTGGCTGCGCTTCCCCGTGAGTGGCATCACCTTCGCGGAGGCGGAGGCCTATGCCGCGTGGCTGTCGGAGAGCGGCCGTGTCCCAGGCGCGAGGCTCTGCTCTGAACTGGAGTGGGAGCGCGCGGCGCGCGGCGCGGACGGACGCGAATACCCGCACGGCGACACGTTGGCGCCCGACGACGCGAACATCGACACGACGTACGGCAAGCAGCCCGAAGGCTTCGGTCCCGACGAGGTGGGGAGCCACCCTGCCTCGCGCAGCCCGTTCGGCGTGGACGACATGTCCGGCAACGTGTGGGAATGGACCCGTTCCTGGCTGGAGCCGGGCAAGGCCGTGGCGCGGGGCGGGAGCTTCGCGTTCGCGGCCACCTCCGCGCGAGCCTCGAACCGGGAGTTGCCAGAGCCGTCGCTCCGGGACGTGACGGTGGGCATGCGGGTGTGCGCGGACATGGCGCCCACCGTGCCCTGAATGCCTGCCTGGCTGCCCTACATGCGCTCCGCCCGTTAGCCGACGGAGGAACCCCGTGTCCGCCCTGGCGTCTTGGGGTGTTGATGCGCAGTCGACGATGCAAGTGCCTGCGGGTCCTCGCTTGAGTTGCTGAGCGAGCGGTCACTGCGGACATTGGTGCCGTGGTCGGGACGGGAGGGTGGTGGGCGATGGGCGTGTGGAAGCAGACGGTGGCGGCGCTGAGCGTGGCCATGGGCATGGTGGGTTGCGCGGGCGATGTGACGACGGAGACGGCGCCGGAGCTGGGCTCGGGGGTGGCGGAGCTGGTGGCGCCCAACGGGCGGAACCTGAACGGCCGCAACCTCAATGGCCGGAACCTGAACACCACGGAGCTCGGGCAGACGCTCGTGTCCGTGGACTTCGCGGGTGCCCGTCTCGGGCAAAGCGTCCTGAACGGCGTGCGGCTGGAGGGCAGCGTCTTCCACGGCGCCGCCGCGGGCACCGCGGTGTCGGGCCATGCCTTCCTGGGCGCGCGTTTCACGGGCAACCTCGGTGACGGTGGCACGGTGGAGCTGCGCGTCGACAGCGTCGAGCCTGGGACGGGCGCGGACGCGGACGTCTGGGTGTACGGCGTCTCCTTCTTCGACGCGGCGGAGAGCCTCTGGAAGCCCACGTGCGTGGCGGCGGACGGCTCCGCGGTGGGGGCCATCGCGGTGGCGGGACGTTGGGACCACCGGCAGGGCGTGGAGGGCGGCGGCGCCAAGGTGGATGACGCCGGGCGCTTCACCTTCGCGTGCGAGGGCGCGGCCATCGCCAAGTGCGTGCGCTTCGGTTACCGGCCGTGGGCCTCGACGGCGGAGGGACAGAGCCTCGCGGACCACCACCAGGCCTGCACGCGCATGGTGCGCGCGGACTTCTGCGGCGACGGCACCTCGCACACGGAAGACGGCAACTGGGTGAACCTGTACGACAGCGTGGGCGTGCAGACGGATTCGGAGGCGTGGCGGCACGAGGCCGAGTGGGACGTCGACGGCGCGCGCTGCTTCACGCAGTCGACGCGCGCCCCGCAGCCGGTGAGCTGCCCCGGGCGGACGCAGCCGGACACGTGCGGCAAGTCGGCCCACTTCCAGACGGGCACGCTCCTCATGAGCGAGGTCCCTCCCGCTCCCTAGTCGCCTCAGGCCGGGCGGGCCCCAAGGGCCCGTCGGCATGCCTGCTCGCCCTGCTTGCTGGCGGTGGACGCTGATGTCAACGGCTACCGGGGGCAGGGGGCCGACACCATGGTTAGCCGGCTCGCCGCGGTGGCGGAGAGGGGAGATGCGCTGTGAGACGGGCTCGGCTACGGCAAGTGTTTGGCGGGGTGGCGTTGGGGCTGTGCGCCCTCACGGGGTGCAGCAAGGACGCGAAAGAGGCGCCCCCTCCGCAGGAGGAGCTGGAGGTCTCGCTCGGCCAGGAGAACGTGGCGCGCGCAGAGGTGCGCGATTTGCGCTCGGGTCCTGGCATCTCCGGCAACCTGCAGGCGCGCACGGCGGCCGCGGTGCGCGCCGAAGTCGGGGGCACCATCCTCGACATCAACGCCCAGCAGGGCCAGGTGGTGAAGAAGGGCGAGGAGCTGGCGCGCATCGAGGATGCGACGTTGAAGGACCAGCTCATCGCGGCGACGGCGGCGGTCCGCACGGCCCGCAGCGCGTTGCAGGTGTCGGAGGCCGAGCTGGAGCGCAGCGCCAAGCTGTCGAAGGCGGGCGTCGTCACCCAGCGCGACTTCGAGCGGGCGCAGCTCACGCTGGAGCAGGCCAAGGGGCAGCTCGCGGAGGCGCGCTCGCGGCAGGCCCTGGCGAAGGAGCAGCTTGCCCGTGCGCGCGTCGTGGCGCCCTTCGCGGGCGTGGTGAGCGAGCGGCAGGCCAGCGCGGGTGACGTCGTCCAGCCCAGCGCGCCGCTCTTCACGGTGGTGGACCCCCGCACGCTGCGGCTGGAGGCCTCCGTGCCCGCCGCGCAGCTCGAGCAGGTGCGGGTGGAGACGCCAGTGGAGTTCCACGTGACGGGCTACGGAGACCGCTCGTTCCGCGGGGTGGTGGAGCGCATCAACCCGGTGGTGGACCCCGCCACCGGCCAGGTGCGCATCTACGTGGCGATTCCCAACACGGACCTGCAGTTGCTGGCGGGCCTCTTCGCGGAGGGGCGCGTGGCCTCGCGCGCGGAGCAGGCGCTCGCGATTCCCATCGACGCCATCGATGACACCGGCACGGAGCCCTCGGTGCTGCGCATCCAGCAGGGCCGCGTGCAGCGGGTGAACATCACTTTGGGCATGCGCGACGAGGTGTCGCGGCAGGTGCAGGTCCGCTCCGGATTGGAAGACGGTGACGTCGTGGTGCTCGGCGCGGCGAAAGAGCAGGTCGTGGAGGGCGCGCGCGTGAAGGTGACGCCGCCACGGCCGGACGCGAAGCCGGTGGAGGACTCCGGTCCGGGCGTGGGGGGCTCCGAGCCACCGCCGCCGTCGTCCGGACAGCGGCAGCCCACGCCGCAGCCCGCGTCCACGCAGCCACCGGAAGAAGGGGCGGCGCCTCCCTCGCCGTGAGGCCGCACCGTCCCACCACTGCTCCCAGCAGGAGTCACGTCCGTGTTCATTTCCGACTTCGCCATCAAGCGTCCCATCGTCACCATCACCGCGATGCTGGCGCTGGTGGTCTTCGGCCTGGTGTCCCTGGGGCTCCTGGAGACGGACGAGTTTCCTGACATCCAGCCTCCCGTCGTCAACGTCACCATCGTCTACCCAGGCGCGTCACCCGAGACGGTGGAGCGGGAAATCGTCGAGCCCATCGAGGACGCCATCTTCGCCATCAGCGGGGTGGACCCGAAGGAGACGACGTCCATCGCCACCGACGGCCTGGCGACCTTCACGGTGTTCTTCGACTTCGAGAAGGACATCCAGGAGGCGTCACAGGACATCCGGGACGCCATCTCCAGCAAGCGCGCGGACCTGCCGCAGGAGATGGAGGAGCCCATCCTCACGCGCTTCGACCCGGCGGACCAACCCATCCTGTCGCTGACGCTCACGTCGGAGGGACTGGATGTGGCGGCGCTGTCGCTGGTCGCGGACCCGACGGTGGTGGGTGAGCTGCGCTCGGTGCCCGGCGTGGCGCAGGCCGACGTCGTGGGCGACGTGGCGCGCGAGATGACGGTGCAGCTCAAGCCGGAGGCGCTCCAGGCCGCCGGGCTGTCCGTGGCGGAGGTGGTGGCGGCGCTCCAGGCGCAGAACCTGGCGGCGCCGGTGGGCCGCATCAACGCGCCGCTGTCGGAGGAGTCCATCCGCCTCAAGGGCCGGTTGGAGAAGGTGGAGGACTTCCGCGACATGGTGGTGGCGGCGCGCAACGGGCAGGCCATCCGCCTGGGGCAGGTGGCGGACGTCTTCGTGGGTTCCGAGGAGCCCCGCACGCTGGCGCTCTTCAACGGCAAGCAGGCCGTGGGCATCGAAGTGCTCAAGGCGCGCGGCTACAGCACCACCGAAGTGGCGGACGCGGTGCGCGAGCGGGTGCACGCGCTCCAGCAACAACTGCCCGCGGGCGTGAAGCTCGAAATCGTGCGCGACGCTGGTATCCGCGTGGAGAGCGCCGTGGACAACGTGCAGTCCGCGCTGATTGAAGGCGCGCTGCTCACGGTGCTGGTCGTTTTCGTCTTCCTCAACTCGTGGCGCTCCACCGTCATCACGGGCTTGGCGCTGCCGGTGAGTGTGCTGGCGTCCTTCATCAGCGTGTGGGCCTTCGGCTTCACGCTCAACACCATGTCGCTCCTGGGCCTGACGCTGGCCATCGGCATCCTCATCGACGACGCCATCGTCGTGCGCGAGAACATCGTCCGCCACGTGGAGATGGGGAAGGACCACTACACGGCGTCGCGTGAGGGCACGTCGGAGATTGGCCTCGCGGTGTCGGCCACCACGTTCTCCATCGTCGCCGTCTTCGTGCCGGTGGCCTTCATGTACGGCGTGGCGGGCCAGTGGTTCAAACCCTTCGCCCTCACCATTGCCTGCGCGGTGCTGGTGTCGCTGTTCGTGTCCTTCTCACTGGACCCGATGCTGAGCGCGTACTGGCCGGAGCCGCCCAAGAAGGAGCGGCCGAACATCATCACACGCGTGTTGAACCGCTTCAACGCGTGGTTCGACCGGCAGGCGGATCGCTACAAGCACGTCATCGCCTGGGCGTTGGACCACCGGCTGGCCATGGTGCTGGTGGCGGTGGGCTCGCTGGTGGGAGCGTTGGCGCTCCAGGCCACCGTGGGCGGCGCGGGCTTCGTTCCGGTGAGCGACCGCGCGGAGGTGGAGCTGCTGGTGGAGACGCCGCCGGGCTCCAGCCTGGAGTACACGCGGCGCAAGGTGGACGAGGTGACGCGCACCCTCAGCGCCCACTCCGAGGTGGAGTACACGTACGCCACCATCGGCGTGCCCCTGGCGCTCAGCGCGCCCGGCGTGGACCAGGCGCTGGTGTACGTGCGGCTGACGCCCAAGGCGGACCGCGACGTGAGTCAGGACGCGCTGGGCGTTCAGTTCCGCGAGGAGATGAAGCGCATCGGCGGCGCCACCGTCTCCGTCTTCACCTCGGGCTTCGGCGGCGCCTTCAAACAGCTCCAGTACGAGCTGCGCGGACCGGACCAGCGGGTGCTCACGCAGTTGGCGGAGCAGGTGCAGAAGGAAGTGGCGCAGGTGCCGGGCGCGGTGGACGTGGGCCTGTCCACGCGCGGGCAGAAGCCGGAGCTGGAGGTGGAGTTGAACCGCGGGCTCGCGGGGCAGCTCGGCGTGACGGTGGGGCAGGTGGCCCAGGTGTTGCGGCCGGCCTTCGCGGGCCTGGACGTCGGTGACTGGGTGGACCCCATTGGCGAGACGCGCGAGGTCATGGTCCGGCTGGCGCCGAGCGCCCGTGACAACCCCAACGACTTGGCGCAGCTCCCCATCTCCGTGGGCGCGGCGCCGGACGGCCAGCCCCGGTTGGTGCCCCTGGGCCAGGTGGCGGACATCCGCCGGACGCTGGGGCCCGCGCAGGTGACGCACCTGGACCGTCAGCGCGTCATCAACGTGCAGGCGAACGTGCAGGGGCGCTCGTTGTCGGAGGTGGGGTCGGACATCCAGAAGCGGCTGGACGGCGTGAAGCTGCCTCCGGGCTACACGCTGACGACGGGCGGTGAGTCCGCGGACCAGGCCGAGGTCTTCATGCGCGTGTTTCTCGCGCTCGGCATGGCGCTGATGCTGATGTACTTCATCCTGGTCCTCCAGTTCGGCTCCTTCCTGGACCCGCTGGCCATCCTCATCTCGCTGCCGCTGTCACTCATCGGCGTGGTGCTGGCGCTGCTGCTCACCGGCGACACGCTGAACCTGATGAGCCTCATCGGCATCATGCTGCTGATGGGCATCGTCGCGAAGAACGCCATCCTGCTCATCGACTTCGCCAAGTGGTCGCACGAGAAGGGCATGCCGCTGCGCGAGGCGCTCATCGAAGCGGGCCGCATCCGTCTGCGTCCCATCCTGATGACGACCTTCGCGCTGGTGGCGGGCATGGTGCCGGTGGCCATTGGCGCGGGCGAGGGCGGCGACTTCCGGGCTCCGCTGGGCCGCGCGGTGATTGGCGGCACGATTACGTCCACGCTGCTGACCTTGCTGGTGATTCCCACGGTGTACGAAATCCTGGTGGAGGGCCGGACGTGGGCCACCCGCAAGCTGCGCAAACTCTTCCGCATGCAGCCGCCCGAGTCGCGCTCGCACGGCGGGGGGCGCGGTGAGCCTCGGCCCGCGCCGCAGGCACGCCACGAGTGAGGGCTCGACAACGAAGTCGCTGAATCGGGACGACAGGACGGTTGGCGCATCGCGCCAGGGGCCATAGGGTCAGCCCCTTCCGCCATGTCCCGCGCCTTGCTGCCCGAAAATCATCATCGACTCGTCACCGAAGCCCTGGGCGCGCTCGACGTCCGCAACCTGGTGCTCAGCATCCACGACCCGAGTTTCCCCAGCCTTCCAGAAGAAGACACGGGCTGGGGCTCGCCATATTCGGAGGGCGCCGCCGACTTCCTGGCGTTCTCCCGAGCGCTGGGCTTCAACGGCATCCAGCTCGGCCCGCAGGGGCAGGTGACCGAGTACAACGCGTCGCCGTATGACGGCACGCTCTTCTCGCGCAACCTCCTCAACGTGGCGCTCGCGGCGCTGGAGTCCCCCGAGCCGTGGGGCGCGCTGTTGCCGCCGGGACGCGTGGCGGGACTGGCCGCCAGTCGGCCCGCGTCGCTCAGTCCCGGAGCGCGCTTCCGTCACGCCTTCCGCGAACAGACCACGCTGCTGAACGAAGCGTGGCAGACCTTTCGGCAGAAGCGCACGGAGCCGGACGCCTCCGCCGCCATCAAGTCGCTGGCCTCGCGCTTCGACACCTTCCGCCAGCAGCACCGGGCCTGGTTGGTGCGCGACGCGCTCTTCGACGTGTTGTGCGAGGAGAAGCGGGAGCCGGACTGGCGGCGCTGGGCGGATTCGTTGGATGGACGCCTGTGGAGTCCTCGCCCGGAAGAGGAAGCGGCGGCCGTGGCGCGCATGACGCAGTTGGAGCTGCGTTACGCGGACTCGCTGGAGCGCTACGCCTTCTGTCAGTTCCTCGTCCACGCGCAGCACCAGCGGCTCCGTGAGCGCGCGGGAGGCTGGCGGCTGAAGCTGTACGGTGATTTGCAGATTGGCCTGTCCCCGCGCGACGCGTGGGCGTGGCAGGGCCTCTTCCTGAGCACCTATCTCATGGGCGCGCCGCCCAGCCGGACGAACCCGGACGGTCAGCCCTGGAACTATCCGGTGATGGACCCGGGGCAGTACTTCGAGGCGGACGACGCGGGCGCGAACGCCGGCAGTCGCAATGGCCCCGTGCTGCGCTTCATGAACGCGCGCATGGACAAGATGCTGGGCGAGTACGACGGCCTGCGCCTGGACCACCCGCACGGCCTGGTGTGCCCGTGGGTGTACCGGGCGGACCTGCCGGACGCGCTCTGGTCCGTGCAGCATGGCGCGCGGCTCTTCTCCTCGCCGGACCTGCCCGACCACCCGGAGCTGGCGCACTTCGCGCTCGTCCACGCGGGGCAGGTGGACCGCGCGGTGTCGCGCTACGCGGACCGCTGGGTGAAGGACCTCACGCCCGAACAGGTGCGCCGCTACAGCGTCCTCTTCGACACCGTGGTGGAGGCGGCCCGGCGCAACGGGCGACAGGTGGGGGACTTGTTGGCCGAGGTGCTCAGCACGTTGCCGTATCCGCTGGAGCGCGTGCTGGCGCAGTACGGGCTGGGCCGCTTCCGGGTGACGCAGAAGGCGGACCTGGACAACCCGGCGGACGTGTACCGCAGTGAGAACGTGGGCCCGGATGACTGGGTGATGGTGGGCAACCACGACACGAAGTCGCTGTGGCGCCTGGTGGCGGACTGGCAATGGAAGGGCACGCTGCGCGCCCAGGCGGAGTACCTGGCGTGGCGCCTGTGTCCAGAGCCCGAGGACCGCGAGGCCTTCGCGCGCGAACTGTCCACGCGGCCGGGGCTGCTCGCGCAGGCGAAGGTGGCGGACCTGTTCGCCAGCCGCGCGCGCAACGTGATGATGTTCGTCACCGACCTGCTGGGAATGCCGGAGACGTACAACACGCCCGGCACGGTGGATGAGCGCAACTGGACCTTGCGCGTGCCGCCGGACTGGGCGCGGCAGTACCGCGAGCGGCTGCGGGGCGACGCCGCGGTGAACCTGCCCGCGGCGCTCGCCATGGCGCTGAGGGCGCAGGACCCGCGAGCGCGGAGCCGGCACGCCCGTCTGTTGGAGGCGTTGGACGCACTGGCCCGCGAGCTGCGAGCCGGGTGACGCCACCGCGCGTTCAGCGCTTCACATCCACGACGAGGCGCGTGGGGCCGCTCAGCTCCATGACGCGGTAGTCGGTGCGCGCCTTGGTGCCGAGCACCCACGTCACCTCGGCCTCGAAGTCACACGTGCGCACCAGCTCCAGCAGCGTGGGCAGCTTGGGCTTCATCTCGAGCGCGGAGACGGTGGCCCGGCCCTGGTCGTCATGGCCCCGCGCGGGTGTCAGGGTGACCTGGAGCGCGGCCTGTCCGGCCAGTGGCGTCTCGTCGCCCGAGCCGCACTGGATGACGGGCTTGTTCACGTACTCGAGCTGATAGCCGGGCACCCGGGCCCCGTCGAACTCGAACACCACACGGTCATAGTCCGCGTGGGTGCCGGTGCGCACCGAGCGCAGCGTCACCGCCTGGCCTGGGCCCCGCTTCAGCGTCACCGGCGCGGTGGTCCACTCGCGGTTCTTCGGGTCCTCGGGAGGGGCGTCCGAAGGGGGGACCTCCACGGGCGGCACGGCCTCGCCGGAGGGAATGGCGGCGACTTCCTCGTCGACGCCTGTCGCCGTGTGGACAGGCGGCTGGGCGGCGGCCTCGCCCTCGCGAGGGATGGTGCCCTCCGGGGCCCGGGTGGAGGGGATGCTCGGGGCCTGGGGCTGGGGCGCCGCCTGGGGCTCCTCCTTCTTCGAGCATCCCGCGAGCGCGAGACACCCAACCAACCCCAGCGACGTCAGCCTGCGTCCGGACAGCGTCATCGTGACTCTCCAGTCAGCCCACCTGCTTCGGGACTCGGGTCCTTCGTCTCGCACGGGCAGCGGCCAGAGGGCCAGTGCCTCGGTGTCAGGTCCTCACGAATGGATGACACATGGAGGTGGGGCCGCGACTATCGTCCGCGCAGCAGGCAGTCCGCGCGGCCCCTGACGCGCACGAACCGGAGAGCAACTCGCATGGCCCCCCTCGATTTGACCTCGCTTCCCCGTCCCTCGAAGGACGACGCCACCGTGGGCACCATGGCGCGCGGCATCGTCGGCAGTGAAATCCTCCGCATCGCCGCGGAGATTCGCGAACGGGTCGCCCAGGGCCAGAAGGTGTGCAACCTCACCGTGGGCGACTTCAACCCGCGCGAGTTCCCCATCCCCGACGGCCTGCGAGACCACATCACCGCGGCGCTCCAGGCCGGCGAGACGAACTACCCCCCGTCGGATGGCGTGCTCGACCTCCGCCAGGCCGTGCAGCGCTTCTACGAGCGCTCGCTGGGCCTGAAGTACCCGCTGGAGGGCATCGTCATCGCGGGTGGCGCGCGGCCCGTCATCTACGGCACCTTTCGCAGCGTGCTGGATGCGGGAGACACGGTCGTCTACCCGGTGCCCTCCTGGAACAACAACCACTACGCGCACATGATGGATGCGAAGAGCGCGGTGGTGGTGACGGACGCTGCGCGGGGCTTCATGCCCACCGTGGAGCAGCTCACGCCGCACCTGGGCAACGCGCGCCTGCTGTGCCTGTGCAGCCCGCTCAACCCCACCGGCACCATGATTGAGCCGGACGTGCTGGGCGCCATCTGCGAGCGCGTGGTCGCGGAGAACCGCGAGCGCGAGAAGCAGGGCCGCAAGCCGCTCATCCTCATGTACGACCAGATTTACTGGGTGCTGAGCTTCGGCGCGGCGAAGCACGTCACGCCGGTGGCGCTGGTGCCCGAGGTCGCGCCCTACACGGTGTTCGTGGACGGCATCTCCAAGGCCTTCGCCGCCACGGGCGTGCGCGTGGGGTGGGGCGTGGGGCCGCCGTCCATCATCTCCCGCATGCGCGACGTGCTGGGCCACGTGGGGGCCTGGGCGCCCAAGGCGGAGCAGGTGGCGGTGGCGCGGTACCTCGATGACACCGCGGCGACGGGGGCCTTCCTGAAGGTGATGCACGAGCGCGTGGAGGCGCGGCTGGAGGCCCTCCACCAGGGCTTCACGCGGATGCGCGAGGCGGGCCTGCCGGTGCAGCACATCGCGCCGCAGGGCGCCATCTACCTGTCGGTGCGCTTCGACCTGGTGGGCAAGGGCGGGCTTCGCACCAACAATGACATCCGCAAGCTGCTGCTGGAGAAGGCCAACCTGGGCGTGGTGCCCTTCCAGGCCTTCGGGCTCGACGCGGACACGGGCTGGTTCCGGCTGAGCGTGGGGGCCACCTCGGTGAAGGAAATCGAGGAAGCGCTGCCCCGGGTCGAGGCGACCCTCCGCGCGGTGCTCGCCGCCGGGACGTAGTCCGCGCGACATCTGCCCGCCGCGCTCGTTCCACGCGCAAGGTCCTGGGAATAGGTTGCCCGGGGCCTCGTTGGGCCGCTCACGTGAATTCCTCCATGCTCAGGCGATTCGTGGACGTTCGGGACGAGGAGGTCGGTGCCGTCCGCTGGTCGTTCCTGTACTTCTTCACGCTGATGTGCGGCTACGCCATCCTCCGGCCCATCCGCAACGAGATGGGCACGGCGGGCAGCGTGAAGGGGCTGGACTGGCTCTTCACCGCCACCTTCCTGGTGATGCTGGCGGCGGTGCCTGCCTTCTCCGCGTTGGTGTCGCGCTGGCCCCGGCGGGTGGTGATTCCCCGCGTCTACCGGTTCTTCCTGGTCAACCTGTTGGGCTTCTTCGTGCTGTTGAAGCTCGGGGTGGCGCGCGAGACGGTGGCGCGTGTCTTCTATGTCTGGCTGAGCGTCTACAACCTGTTCGTCGTCTCCATCTTCTGGAGCTTCATGGCGGACGTCTTCGCCAGCGGGCAGAGCAAGCGGCTCTTTGGTTTCATCGCGGCGGGAGGGACGACGGGGATGCTCGTGGGGCCCTTCCTGGTGGGCCGGCTCGCCGAGCCCGTGGGCCCGGTGAACCTCATCCTCATCTCCGTGGTGTTGCTGGAGGTGAGCGCGCAGTGCGTGCGCCGGCTGAGCGGCTGGGCCCAGGACGTCCAACAGCAGCCCGCGGCGGCGCAGGGGCCGGTGGGCGGCGGCGTGCTGGCGGGGCTGCGGCTCATCGTGACGTCGCCGTTCCTGCTCGCCATGGGGCTCCAGGTGTTGCTCTACGCGGCGACCTCCACGTTCCTCTACTTCCAGGAGGTGCGGCTCGTCGCCGAGCTGGGCACGGACGCGGCCAGCCGCACCGCCCTCTTCGGGAACATCGACTTCTACGTGCAGCTCGCGACGCTGGCGCTGCAGACGCTCGTCACCGGGCGCGTCATCTCCAAGCTGGGCCTGGGGGCGGCGCTGGCGGTGGCGCCGGTGCTGACGGGCCTGGGCTTCCTGGGGCTCGCGGCGATGCCGGTGCTGGGCGTGCTCATCCTCTTCAAGGCGGCGCGCGGCGCCAGTCACTACGCGCTGGAGCGGCCATCGCGGGAGGTGCTCTTCACCACCGTGGACCGCGAGGCGCGCTACAAGTCGAAGAGCTTCATCGACACGGTGGTGTACCGCGGCAGTGACACGGTGAGCGCGTGGCTCCAGGGCGGCCTCACGAAGCTGGGGCTGGGCACGACGGGGCTGTCCCTGGCGGCCGTGCCGCTGGCGGGCCTGTGGCTGGCCGTGTCGCTGTACCTCGCGCGGCACCAGCGGCGGCAGGCGGACGCCACGCCCGCCACGCTCGAGGCGTCCGTCTCCGAAGAAGCCGCGGTCCGTTAGCAACCCATGCCTTCCCTCGCAGTCCGTCCACACACGCAGGAGGAGTCCCGCATGACGCTGTCTCGCAGGAGAGTGATTCAGGGAGCGGCCGCGCTCGGCTCGCTCTGGGCCATGGGCTGTGCCACCACGGGCGCGTCTGGCGCCGGCGCCACGTCCACGCAGGGCCAGGGCGAGCAGGCCTCCGCGCCCGCCGCGCCGCTGCGCATCCTCATCCTGGGCGGCACCGCGTTCCTGGGGCCCGCGCTGGTGGAGTACGCGCGCTCGCGCGGCCACACGCTCACCCTCTTCAACCGCGGGAAGACGAACCCGGGCCTCTTCCCGGATGTGGAGAAGCTCGCGGGTGACCGCGACCCGAACAAGGGCGAGGGCCTGAAGGCGCTCCAGGGCCGCACGTGGGACGCGGTGGTGGACACCTCTGGCTATGTGCCCCGCATCGTCCGCGCCTCCGCCGAGCTGCTGGCGCCTCACGTCAAACACTACACCTTCGTGTCTTCCATCTCCGTCTACCAGGAGATGACGAAGCAGGGTCTCGACGAGACGGCGGCGGTCGCCACCGTGGACGACCCGACGACGGAAGAGGTGATGAAGCACTACGGCGCCCTCAAGGCGCTCTGTGAGCAGGCCGCCGAGGCCGCGATGCCGGGCCGCGTCCTCAACGTGCGCCCGGGCCTCATCGTCGGGCCCGCGGATTCGTCCGACCGCTTCTCCTACTGGCCGCTGCGCGTGGCCCAGGGCGGAGAGGTCCTGGCGCCTGGTGACGGCGCGGACCCGTTGCAGTTCATCGACGCGCGTGACCTGGCCGCGTGGATCATCCGCTCCGTGGAGCGCAGCGTGACGGGCATCTACAACGCCACCGGCCCCAGCCAGGCCCTGCTGATGCGCGACTTCCTGGAGGCGAGCAAGAAGGCGCTGGGAAGCGACGCGCGCTTCACGTGGGTGGACACCGCGTTCCTCACGCAGCACAAGGTGGAGTCCTGGTCGGACATGCCCGCATGGGTGCCGCGGGATGGTGAGATGGGCGGGCTCGGGAACCTGAGCATCGCCAAGGCGCTGGCCGCGGGGCTGACGTTCCGGCCGCTGGAGGAGACGCTCCGCGACACGGTGGCGTGGTTCAAGACGCTGCCACCGGAGCGGCAGGCGAAGCTGCGCGCGGGCCTCTCCGCGGAGCGGGAGCGGGAAGTGCTGGCCGCGTGGCACCAGTCGCGGGGCAACGCCACGGCGCGCTGAGCGGACGTCCGGGCACGCGCCCCGTGGGATGGATGGGGGCCGCGCGTGAATCCGTTTCACGCGCGGGCCCGCATTGATTCACGGTAGGCGGGTTTGGCAGGAAGGGGCGGGAACCGCTGTTGGCCGCCCGAGGGACGCACCCCGATGAAGCCCCACCTGCTGAAGACCGCCGCGTCACTCGCCACGCCCGCGCTCCTGGGCGCGCTGCTGGCCGCTTGCAGTGGCAAGGACGCCCGTCCAGACCCGTCCAGGGAGACGGGCTGCGGACCGCTCCGGCTGGAGCGCGATGTGAACCTGGAAGGCTTTCGCGCCGACCGCTACGAATGGCGAGACGCGCACTGCAAGCCGCGCTCGGCGTCCCTGGTCCGCAACGATGCCCCGGACCCCGCCGATTGGACGGGCGGCTACGTGCGCCGCTACACGTATGACGTGGCGGGCACGCCGCGCGTCTGTGACGGCTCGGACGAAGTGCCGGGCTGGGGCATCGTGGCGAGCCACCTGCGCGCCTCGGAGACGTGGGGCAACTGGACGGAGAAAATCCAAGGCACCGGGCGCACCGTCTTCGAGGGCCGCCACCACGCGCTGCATGAGTTCCGCTGGCCGCTCACGCTCGACGGCCACGTCGTCAATGTGACGGTGCACTACCTGTTCGCCACCGGCAGGAGCCACCCGCTCTACGCCATCACCCATGACGCGTCGCTCGCGCCGCCCGACGCCATCCACGCGGACGTGCGCTCTCCGTATGGAGACATGCGCTTCGACGGGGACGGCAACGCGGACATCACCGGTGTGGGGTGGGGAGACCGCTACCGCTTCACGACGTTGAGCGCGGAGGGCGTGCTGTCGCGCGCCAACGGCTGGGACTACCGCGAACCCAACGTGGTGCCCTACACGCGCATGTTCATCAACCCGGCGAACGCGGAGATGGGCGTGGTGCAGACCCAGACGTGGGAGCAGAAGCCCGCGGGCGGCTACTGGAACTACGTCCACTGGGGGCAGGTCGACGTGGACGGCCCGCTGCCCGTGGACTGGAACTGGACCTACCAGCTCAACCAATACCAACTGCTCGAGCAGGGCCCCACGCGCTCACACCGCATGGCCTGGGGGAGCAACTACGGCGCGCTGGGCTACCGCGAGTATCCGCGCTACGGCGACGACGGCATGCGCTCCGGTTACCCGTACCAGAGCTACTCCGTCTTCATGGTGCTGGGGACGAAGGACTCGGACCCGGTGTTCTCCCAGGTGCGCGAAGTGGAGACGTGGCAGCACGTGCGGTTCACCGCCTCCGAGGGCCGCGTCCTGACGCAGGGCCCTGGTGGGGTGGGGCGGGACGACCTGGTGGCCTTCGACGTCCCTGGCTACAACCCGGTGTACGCCACCTGGGAAGCCGAGGTCGCCGCGAACAACCGCGCCTCGCTGCACTTCGACGCCGGCACCCGGGGGCTGCGCAACCCCGTGCTGGTGCTGCGCGGCTACACCGCGGCCACGCCTCCGGCCCGTGTCATCCTGGACGGCAAGGCGCTCACTGCCGACGTGGACTACTTCGCCTCCGTGGATGACGCCGGGGACGCGCTGTGGCTCACGCTGGCCAGGATGGTGGACCGGACGGCGTCGCTTCACATCGAGTGAAGCTTGGCCACGCGGCCGTAGCCCGCAAAGCAACGAGGGATGCCCCGATGGACTCGGAGCATCCCCCGGATTTCGACCCATTTTCGGGTTCGCCCTCCCCCTCTGGCGAGCGTGACCCCGGGTCCCCCTTCCACGGACGGTGCCGCCCCCGCGGCGCCGTCTTCCATCCCGCCCCTAAGTGTCCGGAGGGCCTTGGACCCCTCCAGCGAAGCTGCCTTTGAAACGTTCCCCCTACCGCCTTTGGCCCCTTCAGGTGGACGTGGCCGGTGCCCCCAGCACCACCACGTGGGAGCGAGGATGCCGCTCCCTCACCTGTACTGCCGCGTCCCAGGGCACCGCGGGCCGTGACAGGGCCCGCAGCCGTGCTTGAGTCTGGGCGCGTCCGAACGTTTGCGGGCGCATGGATGCCACCCGGGTTACGTCCCTCAACCGCGTTTGGATTGCTTCCGTGACAACGGATTTCGTCAGGACCGCCAACTGCGCCCGCTTCGCCCCCGCGAAGGTGGCCAGCTCCGGAATGACGACGCCCTCCAACGTTCCCCCCGTGGCGTTGAGCCACTCCCCCCGGGAAAAGTGCCCCGGCTGCTGCGCCGTGGCCCTGCTCCCCTTGTCGCCGTGCGAAACTGCACCGTGCCTCGTGTTTCCCCCTGCTGCCCCCCGACCCGGTCCATGCGCGACGTGCGACATACGTCCTCCCCCCCGTTCGGTCCGCCGCAGTGACTGGCGACAAGGGCATACTGGCTCAGACCCAGGATGGAGTTTTCCGCCTCCGCGCCAATTGCTTGCGCGAGCGCGCCAGCCTTCGTGGCGCCTGCCGAGGGGTGTTGGCGGAGCGAATTTTCCGCGTCTTCTCAGAGACCTGGAAGGTGGCGGGTGGGACGTGGAGCGAGCAGGCGCGACGGGTAGGGCGCGGCCGGGCTCGGCGATGTCAGGCTGACGCGATAGGGGAGGAATTCACACCGCCGCTCCAGGTTCCCTCCCTGGTGGGTGGTGTGGCGGGCGGGAGGGGATTGGGCACATGAGGTGGGAAGAGATGGGCGAGACGCCCCGGGACGACAGGCGCGAAGGACGGGCGGGCGGAGCAAGCCGCTCCCCGGGCCGGTCCTCCCTGCTGGCCGTGCTGGCGGAGAAGCCCTCCGTGGCGCGTGACATCGCCCGCGTGCTCGGCGCGAACGAGCGCGGTGAGGGGTGGCTGCGCGGCAACGGCTATGTGGTGACGTGGGCCATTGGCCACCTGGTGGGACTGGCGCAGCCGCACGAGATTCGCGCGGATTGGAAGAAGTGGAGCCGCTCGCTCCTGCCCATGCTCCCGGGGGACTGGCCGCTCGTTGTCTCCAAGGAGACACGCAGTCAGTTCGACGTGGTGAAGCAGGTGCTCAACGCGCCGGAGGTGTCCGAGGTGGTGTGCGCCACGGACGCCGGGCGCGAGGGTGAGCTCATCTTCCGTTACATCTACGACGCGGCCGGGTGCCGCAAGCCGGTGCGGCGGCTGTGGGTGTCGTCGCTGACGGAGCGGGCCATCCAGGAGGGCTTCCGTCGGCTCGCGGACGGACGCGAGTATGACGCGCTGGCCTCCGCGGCGAAGGGACGCAGCCGGGCGGACTGGCTGGTGGGCATGAACCTGTCGCGCCTGTACACGCTGGCGCACGGGGGACATGGTGAGATGTTGAGCGTGGGCCGCGTGCAGACGCCCACGTTGGCCATGGTGGTGGAGCGCGAGCTGGCCATCCGCGACTTCGTGCCGCGCGACTATCTGGAGGTCGTGGCCACCTTCGCGCCTCGGGCGAAGGGCGTGCCGCCGGACGCGAGGTATCAGGGCACGTGGTTTCGTTCAGGGCCGGACGGCAAGCCGGTGGCGCCGCCTGGGTTCGAGGGCGTGCGCGAGGCCCGGCGGCTGGACGCGAATGGCGTGGAGGCGCAGGCCGTCATTGACCGGGTTCGCACCGGCCGGGCCGTCATCGAGTCGCTGGAGTCGGAGGAGAAGAAGCTGCCTCCGCCGTACCTCTACGATTTGACGGAGCTGCAACGGCACGCCAACCGGCTCTACGGGTTCAGCGCGCAGCGCACCTTGGAGGTGGCGCAGGCGCTCTATGAGAAGCACAAGCTGTTGAGCTACCCCCGCACCGCGAGCCGGCACCTGTCCCGCACGGTGGCGGACACGCTGCCGGAGGTGGTGAACGCCATTCGTGGGCCCTACGAGGAGGACCTGGCGGAGGGCACCGGCTCGCGGCCGTTGAGCAAGCGCTACGTGGATGACGCGAAGGTCACCGACCACCACGCCATCATCCCCACGCCCACGCCGCCGGGCGGGGTACGGCTGTCTCCGGACGAGCAGCGCGTCTACGACCTCGTGTGCCGGCGCCTGCTCCAGGCGTGGCACCCGGACCACGTGTGGCGCGTCACCACGGTCATCACCGCCGTGACGTCCGCGGGAGCGCCGCCGGTGGTGGACCGCTTCCAGAGCACTGGCACCCAGGTGGAGCGGGTGGGCTGGAAGGTGTTGGACATCGGCGGTGGTCAGAAGGCGCCGCGCCCGAAGGCGGAGGCGCGCAAGGGCGAGGACGGGGAGCGGGAGCCGGAGGACGAGCCGCAGTCGCTGCCCGTGGGCCTGGAGCGGGCGCAGCCGCAGACGGTGGAGGATGTGGAGGCGGTGAAGAAGCGCACGCGTCCGCCGCCGCGCCTCACGGACGCGACGCTGCTGACCGCGATGGAGTCCGCGGGCCGGTCGCTGGATGAGAAGGAACTCGCGGATGCCATGCGCGAGACGGGCCTGGGGACTCCGGCCACGCGCGCGTCCATCATCGAGGTGCTGCTGGACCGTGAGTACCTGCGCCGCAAGGGCAAGGTGTTCGAGGCCACGGAGAAAGGCATCCACCTCATCCAGGTGGTGCATCCGGACGTGAAGACGCCGGCGATGACGGGGCAATGGGAAGCGTGGCTCCAGCGCATCGAGCGCGGTGAAGGGCAGCTCGACGAGTTCATCCGGGGCATCGAGGCGTATGTCATCGAGGTGGTGGGCCACGGGGCCACCGCCCCGCCGAGGATGGCTTCGCCGCTTCGGAACGAGGTCCAGGGCGGAGGTGGGGAGCGGGACGGGGTGTTTGGAGGACCGCAGGCTTCGTCCCGGCTTCCGGTGGCTCAGGCCGACGCGGGCCGTGGGCGCGGCATGGGGGCGGTCGGGTCGCGCGGTGAGACCCAGGAGTTGTTTGGAGGTCTTGGCGCCAATGCGCGTGGCGCCGGTGGGGCGCGCACGTCCAGGGAGGTTGGCGCCGGTGGGGCCGCGCTGCGCTCGGAAGGGAGCGGCGCGTTTGACGCTGCTGGAATGCCGGGGAACGGTCGGCGTGGTGCGTTCGATGCTGCCGCCTCGGACGCCGCCGACATGCCGGGGCACGGCCCGAGGGGCGCGTTCGATGGCGCTCAGGAGCCGCTCTTTGGAATGCGGCGGACCAGGACGTCCGGCGGCGGAGGGGCCCGCTCGGCGTATCAGGAGGATGTGCCGTCGCCCTCGTTGGTGGCTTCGAGCGCCATCGCCACCTCGCGCCTGCCCGCGTCGGAGGGTGGTGGTTGGAGCGCGGGAGGCTCGCGTACGCCCGTGAACCGAGCGCGGGCCGCGGCAGCCGCCTCCTCTGGACAGCGGCCCGAGCGGAGGCCGCGCGCGCCGACTCCGCCCCACGCGCTGCGTTCATTGCTGAAGGACGCGTTCGGCTTCTCGGACTTCCGACCCTACCAGGAAGCCGTGTGCCGTGCGGCCACCGCCGGTGAGGACCTGCTGCTCGTGATGCCCACGGGCGCGGGCAAGTCGCTCTGCTACCAACTGCCGGGTCTGGCGCGCGCGGGCACCACGCTGGTGGTGAGCCCCCTCATCGCGCTGATGGAGGACCAGGTGGCGCGGCTCCAGTCGCTCGGGTTCGCGGCGGACCGCATCCACTCCGGACGAGACCGGGCCACGTCGCGGCAGGTGTGTGCGGACTACCTGGAGGACCGGCTCGACTTCCTGTTCATCGCGCCCGAGCGGCTCGGGGTCCCCGGCTTCGTGGAGTTCCTGGCCCGCCGCCCCCCCGCGCTCATCGCCGTGGACGAGGCGCACTGCATCTCCCAGTGGGGACACGACTTCCGGCCAGACTACCGGCTGTTGGGTTCGCGGTTGCCCCTGCTGCGTCCCGCGCCCGTGGTGGCGCTCACCGCCACCGCCACGCCGGACGTGCAGCGGGACATCGTCCAGCAGCTCGCCTTGCAGGGCGCGGATGGCCGGGCGCGCACGTTCATTCATGGCTTCCGCCGCACCAACATCGGCATCGAGGTGCGCGAGCTCAATCCCAGCGCACGCGGAGACGCCATCCAGGGTTTGCTCCAGGACGAGGAGAACCGGCCCGCCATCGTCTACGCGGCCACGCGCAAGCACGCCGAGCAGTTCGCGGACCTCCTCGCGGGAGACTTCACCGCCGCCGCGTACCACGCGGGTCTCCAGCCCTCCGAACGAGACCGGGTGCAGGCCGAGTTCCTCAAGGGCTCGCTGGACGTCATCGTGGCCACCACGGCGTTTGGCATGGGCATCGACAAACCGGACGTGCGCACCGTCATCCACGCGGCGCTCCCCGCCAGCCTGGAGGGCTACTATCAGGAGCTGGGCCGCGCGGGCCGCGACGGAAAGCCCTCGCGCGCGGTGCTGCTGCATTCGTACATCGACCGGCGCACCCACGAGTTCTTCCACAAGCGGGACTACCCGGAGGCGTACGTCCTGGAGCGGCTGTTCAAGTCCACCGCGCCGCAGCTCGAGCCCAAGGCCGTGCTCCAGGGGCGCGTGCGCGGTGACCCGGAAGTCTTCGACAAGGCGCTGGAGCAGCTCTGGATTCACGGCGGCGTCGTGATGACGCCCGACGAGACGGTGATGCGCGGGCGGCCCACCTGGTCCGCGTCGTACACCGCGCAGCGGGACCGCAAGCTGTTGCACCTGGAGCAGATGGGGCGCTACGCGGAGGCCCACGGCTGCCGCATGAAGCAGTTGGTGGGGCACTTTGGTGACACCCAGGATTCGGGTGAGCCCTGCGGCCTGTGTGACGTCTGCGCGCCGGAGTCCTGTGCCACGTTGCGCTTCGCCGAGCCCACCTCCGCGGAGCGGCACTGGCTGGAGCGCATCCTGGAGTCACTCCAGGAGCGGGATGGGCAGGCCACCGGCCGGCTCCACCGGGAGCTCTTCGGTGAGTCCCTGCCACGGCGCGACTTCGAACGGCTGGTGGGAGGACTGGTGCGGGCGGGCCTGACGCGCCTGGAGGTGGATTCGTTCGACAAGGATGGGCAGGTCATCTCGTTCCAGCGCCTCGCGCTGACGAACGAGGGCCGGCGCACGCGTGCCGTGGACCCGCAGCAGGTCTTCCTGCCCGTGCCCCTGGAGAAGGCCGCCAAGCGCAAGCGGCGCAAGGGCGAGACGGCCACGACGAAGCGCGCCTCGGCCAAGAAGGCCACCCGGGGGAAGCGGGTGGCGTCGGCCTCCCGCGATGACAGCCCGGCCTCGCACTGGCGCGCGAATGCGCCCTCGGGCGAGGACGACACGCCTCGGCCCTCGGCCCGTGGAGAGGGCACGAAGCGCACGCCGGCCGCTACACGAGGCCGCCGTGGCGCCGCCGCGGCCGAGCCCGCGCCGCAGATGGTGGAGTCCTTGAAAGCCTGGCGGCTGGCGGAGGCGCGCAAGCGGCGGGTGCCGGCCTTCCGCATCCTCACGGACAAGGTGCTGGTGGCGATTGCCTCGGCATGTCCGGGGAATGGCGCGGAGTTGATGGCCATTCACGGCGTCGGCCCCTCCCTCACGGAGCGCTACGGCGCGCAGATTCTTTCCCTCGTCGCGCGCAAGCGCTGAGCCTGCCTGCCGGTGCGGGGCCGCGCGCGTTCCCCAATGAGGGAAGGCGCGTGCCCTTTCGTGCGGCGGGGAGGCACGCGCAAGTGCGCCGCGCGGGGCGCGAGGATGCCCGGGTTCGCGCCCGCAGGGATGGGGAGCATCCGTCCAGGCAACGAATCATCTTCTCCATGCTGGCGGGCAGTGCAGCCGGTTTTCGCCCATCGCCACGTTGGTCCGGCCGAGACGGCGGACTTGCGAGCAGAGACACGGTGAGGGGGACGGACGCATGGAACTGGGCTTCGAGACCATTGGGAACGCCACGCTCATCTGCCACGACCACGGCCCGGTGCTGGTGACCGACCCGTGGACGGACGGCAGTGCGTACTTCGGGAGCTGGACGCTGTCGCACGAGATTCCCGTCGAGCAGCGCGAGGCCATCCGGGCCTGTCCCTATGTGTGGGTGTCCCATGGCCATCCGGACCACCTGAGCATGGAGTCGCTGGAGAAGCTCCGGGAGCGCACGCTGCTGGTGCCCAACCACTTCGGCAGTCGCATGCATGACGACCTGAGTGCGCAGGGCTTCAAGGTGCACGTGTTGGTGGACCGCGTGTGGACGCAGTTGTCGCCGCGCATCCGCGTCATGTGCCTGCCGGATGTGAATCAGGACGCCGTCCTGCTGGTGGACGTGGGGGGACGGCTGCTGGTCAACCTCAACGACGCGGGGGACCGGGGCGCGGGCCGCTTCGTGCGCAAGGTCATCAGTGGCTATCAGGAGTCCTACCTGATGGCCCTGTCCGGGTATGGCGACGCGGACATGATCAACTTCTTCACCGAGGACGGGCAGCGCATCGCGCCGCACGCCGCGGCGAAGACGCCGGTGGGGCGGACCATCGCCCGGCAGGCGGAGTTCTACGGGGCGCGCTACTTCATCCCCTTCAGCTCCATGCACAAGTACCAGCGGGCCGACAGCGTCTGGGCCTCCGAGTACACCACCGCGTTGGAGGACTACGCCCGGGGCTTCGAGTCGAGCACCTGCACGCTGCTGCCCGCCTTCGTCCGTCACGACTTCATCCGCGGCCAGACGGAGCGCATCCGTCCGCGTGAGAATGTCTTGCAGCCCGTGAGCCCCAAGGTCTTCGGCGACGACTGGAGCGAGCAGTTGGAGTCGGAGGAGGCGCGGGCGCTCATCGCCTACTTCCGTGACGTGGAGCACCTGGGGCGCACGCTGGACTTCCTGCGCTTCCGCGTGGGCGGCAAGGAGCACGTGGTGGACTTCCAGCGCCGCCGCTTCCGCCGGGGCATCACCTTCGAGGCGCCGCGCGGTTCCCTGATGACGGCGGTGCGCTACCGGATTTTCGATGACCTGCTCATCGGCAACTTCATGAAGACGACGCTGCACGGCGAGTTCGGCGCGGGGCGACTCTACCCGGACTTCAGTCCCTACGTGGCCAAGTACGCGGACAACGGGCAGGCGCGCACGCGCAACGAGCTGCGGACGTACTTCGCGGAGTATCGCCGGAGAGATCCGCTGGGCTTCCTGCGCGCGCAGGTGGAGACCCATTGCGTGAGGCCGCTCCAGACGCAGTCCGCGGACCTGCTGCGCACCTTGCTGCCCCAGGACTCACGGGGCTTCCGCGTCGCGAAGGAGACGTACTGGCGGATGCGCCGCGCGCTCCTGTAGGCCCGCGCCACCCTGGACACGGCGCCGCGTGGCCGCGTGAGGGCGCGGCGGCCGCGCGGGCGTCTACAGATAGGGCGACAACAGCCGCGCCAGCCCATCCCTCAACCGGGCAGGCAGTGAGCGGGCGTCCACCTGCGCCATCGTGAGCGGCCGGGCGTTGCGCAGTCGCGCCGCGATGACGCCCTCCAGCTCCGAGGCCAGCGCGGCGTCGTAGCACTCCACGTTGAACTCGAAGTTGAGCCGCAGGGAGCGCGGGTCCCAGTTGGCCGAGCCGATGAGCGACCACACCCCGTCCACCACCATCAGCTTCGTGTGGTCGAAGGGTGGGGCGGTGAGGAAGATGCGGCAGCCGGGCCGGAGCACCTGCCAGAGCTGCGCGTACGTGGCCCACTGCACCACCGGCAGATTGCCCTTCTCCGGCAGCAGGATGTCCACCTGGATGCCGCGCAGCGCGGCCACGCTCAGCGCGGTGATGAGCGCCGTGTCCGGCAGGAAGTAGGGCGTGATGATGCGCACCGACGTGCGCGCGGTGGCCAACGCTCCCAGCAGCACGGTGCGCAGGGTCTCGAAGTCCTCGTCCGGGCCGTCCGCGATGCCGCGCGCGAGCACGCCGCCGGCGGCGCTGAGCGGAGGGAACCACGCCTCGCCGGACAGGCGCTCGCGCGTGGTGAAGGCCCAGTCCTCGGCGAAGGTCTCCTGGAGCTGGCCCACCAGGGGGCCGTCGACGCGGAAGTGCAGGTCCACCGCGGCGTGCTCGCCGGGCCAGAAGTGTTTGCGGATGTTCATGCCGCCCGTGAAGCCCACCCGCCCGTCCACCACCAGCAGCTTGCGGTGGTTGCGCAGGTTGGCGAAGGGCAGCCGGTAGGGCATCAGCGAGGGCAGGAAGCGCGCGGCGCGGACCCCCGCGCGCCGCAGCCGGCCCAGGATGGGCGGCCACGTGTAGCGAGAGCCCACCGCGTCCACCAGCACCCGCACTTCCACGCCGCGCTGCACCGCCGCGCCCAGCGCCTCCACGAAGCGCCGGCCCGCCAGGTCATTGTCGAAGATGTAGCTGCACAAAGAGATGGAGACACGCGCCGCGTCAATCGCTTCCAGCATGGCGGGGTACGCGTCCCGGCGGGACTCCAGCACCGTGATGCGGTTGCCCGGCAGCAGCGGCACGCCCACCACCGCGTCGCCCAGCCGGACCAGGGGCGCCAGCGGGGCGGCCTCCGGGTGGGGCTGGCTCAGAGCCTCCGCCTTCATGGGGGCGACCTCGGGCGCCGGCAGGAAGCGGCCGTGCTCTTCTTTCAGCATCAACGACCGGGCGCGCCTCCGGATGCGGTTGATGCCCAGCAGCACGTACAGCACCCCGCCCAGCACCGGTACCAGCCACGCCAGGCCCACCCACGCCACCGCGGCACGCACGTCCCGCTTGTGCAGCACCGCGTGAGCGCTGGCCAGCACGCTGATGAGGACCGTCAGCGCCGCCACCATGTGGGGCCAGGCCGAGTGCAACCACGCGGGAATGTCGAACAGGTGCAAGGCCACGGCAGGTCCAGCGCTCCCGCCTATCACGCCCGACGGCGCCCGGGCAGCCTCTCCGAGCCTCGCCGGACCGGGGCGTCGGGAATCGACGCGACACCCGGAGTACGGGTTTCCCCTCGGCGCGCACGCCTCGCGGTGTGTCCGCATTGAAGAAACGCCGTCCGGCTGTGTCGCGGGTGTTGACACGGGCTGTATGAGATTGCATTTTCCAATGACTGGCGTTTTGCAACGGGCGTTTTGCCTCCCATGGCGCGGGGCTGACCCACGGGGCGGGTGCCTGATTCATGGACAGCGTTGTCTGGTTTTGGAGCGTTCCCCCTGGAGAACGCCATTCCCCCATGGCGTCGCGGTCTTGCCAGGAGATGTGTCACGGCTGTTTACGCTGTTTGTGTTCAAACATGGAGCGCATGTTGTCCATTTAAGGCTTTGAATCCAGCTTTGTCCTCCAGGCGTCACATTGGCGCGGGAGTTGCTCAATGGCTGAGCGCTCCGTGCCGAGCCAGGCGCCAGGCGCCAGACGGCCGGGGCGTCCCCCGAAGTGAGTCGTCAGAGGAAATCGAAGATGCGCATGTTCCGCTCCGTTGCACTGGTGGCTGGTGTGTCCCTGCTCGGTTCCGCGTGCGGTAGCTCGGAGGCCCCCGAGGCCGAGCAGCCGAAGATGACGTGGGAAGAGTTCCGGGCCTCCGTGGTGGAGGACCCCGAAGGCAAGCTGATCTTCGACGGCGACATGGCGCTGGACAGCGAGGAGGAGCTCCGCGCCTTCTTCGCCAGCTCCATCGGGGCGGACACGGGCACGGTCCGGGGCGGGCTGGCCGTCTACAACACCAGCAGCTCCAAGGCGCCCAGCGGCGACATCAAGTGGACCGCCACGCAGGCGCGGAACCTGACCTACTGCGTCAGCAGCACTTTCGGCACCAACAAGACGGCGGTGGTGAACGCGATGAACGCCGCCACGGCGGCCTGGGAGGCGGCGGCGAACGTCAACTTCACGCACGTCACCTCGCTCGACGGAAGCTGCACCGCGACGCAGACGGGCGTGCTCTTCGACATCCGCCCTGTGAACTCGGGTGGCCAGTACCTGGCGCGCGCCTTCTTCCCGAACTCTGGGCGCTCGGGCCGCAACGTGCTGGTGGACAACTCCGCCTTCGGCAACATCGCGCCCTGGACCCTGGCGGGCATCATGCGCCACGAGCTGGGTCACGTGCTGGGCTTCCGCCACGAGCACACCCGCTCCACGACCAGCGGCTGCTACGAGGACAGCCAGTGGCGCGCGCTGACCACCACGTATGACCGCTCGTCCGTCATGCACTACCCGCAGTGCTCGGGGACGCAGACGCGCGACCTGGTGCTCACCACGCTGGACCAGCAGGGCGCCCGCGCGCTGTATCCGTAATCCCAGCTCATGAAGCTCGTGCCCTGGCCGTGCCATGCGGCGTGGCCAGGGTGGCTGTCTGGCCGGAGGGCGCCTCCCGCGGGGGAGGGCGCCCTCCGGCCGTACCCCTATGACGGCGCGCCGATGCCAGGCTCCTCGCTGGCGCGCACCGGCTCGAAGTAGATGAGCGTCTTCACGTGGTCCGCGTCCTCGATGTCGAGGCACTCCAGCTCGCCGCTCTCGCTCTCGTCCGCGTAGATGTGGTCGGGTTTCAGGACGCGGTGTGTGACTTCACCGCCCGGACGCCCCACGATGATTTCGACGGCGCCCCGGTCGCTCCCCTTGGACTCCAGGCCAATCTCCACCAAGGGCAGCCGGCCCGCGAGTGGCTGGTCGCCGAAGTCCGCGCTCTCTGTCTCGATTCGCACCCAGTGGTCGCGCTCCAGGTTGCTGAGCAGGGCGAGGTAGTCCGCCCAACCCTCCCTGGGAATCTCCCGAGTGTGATGCATGGTGTCTGCCCTCCGGATTCCATTGCCCAGCAGAACCGTAAGGCGTGTGCACGCGGGGTGTGCACGGGGCCCGTCTCCCTGGCACGTCAGCATCACCTGAGCCGGGCGCCCGCTCGGCCGTCAGGCGGCTGGCGGGAAGCTACGCCTCCCGCGCCTGGACCTGGCCGTCCTCCAGCACCAGCCGGAGGGTGGCGTCGGTGTCCCGGTGTCCGAAGTGCTCATAGGCGGCCCGCTCCAGCAAGGGCGCCAGGGTGGTGCGCAGGCCCCGCGCGCCCGTCTCCCGCTTGAGCGCGCGCGCCACCACGTACTCGCGCACGGCGGGCTCCACCTCGAGGCGCAGTCCTTCCTGCTCGAACTCGCGCTCGTAGGCGCGCAGCACGTTGTTCTGGAGGATGTCGCCCAGGGTGGCGGCGTCCAGCGGTGAGAAGGAGACGAGCCGGTTGAAGCGGCCAATGAGCTCCGGGATGAAGCCATAGCGCGCGAAGGCTGTTGTCTGCTCCAACTGCTCCTCCGTCACGCGCGTGGCGATGCTCTCCTGCCGTGACGCCAGCGGCTCGCGGCCAAAGCCGATGTTCTCACCGCGCTCCATGCCTTCCGCGGTGGCCTTGAGTCCGCTGAAGGCGCCACAGGCGATGAAGGTGACACACGACAGCTCCATCCGGTTCGGCCGCTGGCGGCTGGTGAAGCCGAAGTCCGCCGGGAAGTCCGCGCTGGGGGCGGACAGCATGTGCAGCAGGCTGCGTTGCACGCCGAAGCCGCTGACGTCCTTCGTGGTCTGCTGCCCGGCGAAGCGGCTGTCGGAGCGGCTGGTGGCGAGCTTGTCGAACTCATCCATGCACACCACGCCGCAGGCGGCCCACTCCGGGTCGCGGTCCGCGACTTCGTACAGCCGCGACAGGAGCGTGTTGACGTCGTCGCCCACGTAGCCCGTCTCGGAGAACTGGGTGGCGTCCGCCAGCACGGTGGGCACGGCGAGGATTTCGCGGAACAGCAGCTCCACGAGGAACGTCTTGCCGGAGCCCGTGGGGCCCAGGAAGAGGCAGTTCTCCCGGGAGCCCGGCTCGGGGGCGAGCCCCTCCAGGTGCAGGCGGCGGATGCGGCGCAGGTGCCGGTAGGCCAGCACGGCCGCCGCGCGCCGGGCGTCCTCCTGGCCCCGGTAGCCCAGGTCCGTCAGCCGCGCGTCGATTTCGCGCGGAGAGAGGACCTCGATGGCGGCGACGCGCGCGCGCACGTCGTCGTCGAGGTCGGACGGCAGCGGTTCCAGGCCGGGGTGCGGGGTGCTCATTCCAGGGGACTCCAATGGGGAGGACGGCTGCCGGGGGCGCATCATCCCGGGGGCGGCGTGTGTGGACAAGGCGGCCCTGGGGGCTCGCGAAGGCGCTGCCAGCGCCGGGAACACCGTCGTCCGGTGCCCATTCCCGCTGGGAGCCATGCCCACCCGTGAACACGTGGCCGCTCCCGCGCGCACGGAGTGCTCCTCAAGGGCAGGGGCGGCGCATTACAGGGACACCCCCATGGTGCCAGTGGACGAGTCCAGGACTTCGCGGTCGCAGGTGCCCCTGTTGGGGGCGTGGGTGGAAGAGGGCCGCCGGGTGCGGTGGCGGGTCTGGGCCCCGGGCCACCAGCGGGTGGACGTGGTGCTGCACGACGCGCAGGGGACTCCCGGCCGCGTGCTGCCCATGACGCCGGAGCCGGGGGATTGCTTCGGCGCGGTGTTGGAAGGGGAGGGCGCGGGGCTGCGCTACAAGCTGCGCGTGGACGGCGAGGGCCCCTTCCCGGACCCCTGGTCGCGCTCGCAGCCGCAGGGCGTGCACGGGCCGTCCGAGGTGGTGGTGCCGGACTTCGCGTGGACGGACGCGGGCTGGAAGGGCGTGTCGCCCCGGGAGCTGGTCCTCTACGAGCTCCACGTGGGCACGGCCACGGCCGAGGGCACCTTCGAGGCGCTCATCCCGCACCTGGCCGGGCTGAAGGGGCTGGGCATCACCGCGTTGGAGCTGATGCCCGTGGCGTCCTTCCCCGGACGGCGCAACTGGGGCTACGACGGCGTGGACCTCTTCGCGCCCTTGCAGGCGTACGGCGGTCCGGAGGGGCTGCGCCGCCTGGTGGACGCCGCGCACGCGCATGGACTCGCGGTGCTGATGGACGCCGTCTACAACCACTTCGGTCCGGATGGGAACTACCTGCGCGCGTACTCGCCGCACTACTTCACCGGCCGCCACCACACGCCGTGGGGTGACGCGGTGAACTACGACGGCGAAGGCAGCGCCCACGCGCGCGCCCAGGTGCTGGCCAACGTGGAGATGTGGATTCGCGACTACCACCTGGACGGCCTGCGCCTGGATGCCGCACACGCCATCATCGACGACGGCACGCCGCACCTGCTCACCGAAATCGCCGCGCGCGCGCGGGCCTGCGCGCCGGGGCGGCAGGTGCATGTCATCGCGGAGGATGAGCGCAACGAGCGGCGCCTGATGAAGCCCGCGTCCGACGGCGGCGTGGGGCTGGACGGCGTGTGGGCGGATGACTTCCACCACCAGATGCGCCGCGCCTTCGCGGGCGACAGCGAGGGGTACTACCAGGACTACACGGGCAGCACGGAGGACCTGGCGCGCACGCTGAACCAAGGCTGGTTCTACGAAGGCCAGGTGTCGAAGAACCTGGGCCACGCGCGGGGCACGAAGGCGGACGGGCTGGACGCGTGGCGCTTCGTCTACTGCATCCAGAACCATGACCAGGTGGGCAACCGGCCCTTCGGCGACCGGCTCGGCCATGACGTGAGCCCGGAGGCCTACCGCGCCATGAGCGCGCTGCTCCTGCTGTCGCCCTACACGCCGCTGCTCTTCATGGGGCAGGAGTGGAACGCGAGCACGCCCTTCCTCTACTTCACCGACCACAACGCGGAGCTTGGCCGGCTCGTCACGGAGGGCCGCCGCAAGGAGTTCTCCGGCTTCACGCGCTTCGCGGGCACCGAGGTGCCGGACCCGCAGGCGGAGGAGACCTTCACCCGCTCTCGGCTCGACTGGAGCGAGGCGGAGAAGCCGGGACACGCCGGCGTGCGAGCGCTCTACCGCGAGCTTCTCCGTCTGCGCGCATCCGAGCCCGCGCTGGTGGAGACGGGCCGGGGCACCTACGAGGCTCGGGCCCTGGGACCGGACGCCCTGGTGCTCGAACGGCGTGGGGGCGGACAGCGACTGCAAGTGTTGCTCTGCCTGCGCGGCCTGCTGGAACATGCGGTGCCCGCGGGCTCGGAGCTGCTGCTGTGGACGGAAGCTGCTCGCTTCGGCGGTTCCGAAAAGTTGCAGCCATTGAAGACAGACACCGTGCGGCTGCAGGGTTCGGCTGTGGCTGTGATAAGACTCCCCGCAAAAGATTGATAAAGCGTGGGGTGTATCACCCCGTCTGACGCTGGTGAGCGAGCGGGCATGTTTGAAAACATGCCTGGGAAATGCGGTGGGAATTCCATATCGACTCAAAGGGTATTTGGGCCCGCAGTTCATCGTTGAGTCGGTAACACCTCTGGCTGCTTCCCCTGGGCATACTCCGCGTGAGCGTGGGGGTGCCCCGGGAGGCCAGAGGATGGAAGTCCACGCGCCGCGGGGGGAACGCGGCGCTCCGGCGGGGCCCTGGCCTCGCCGTTGAGTCGCGGAAGCTCGCGGCCTCACCAGAGGTAGTCACTTGAATCGACAGCACTCGACTTCGTCCCGGGGGGGATGGAAGCGCTTCCGCACGTCTGTCACCGCGTTCTCGCTGGCCGTCGGCGCGTTCGCGACACCCGCGCTGGCCGCAGGAGGCTTCGTCTCCGCTACCGCCAGTTCCTTCGACGGGCCCACCCCGCCGTCGATGGCGATTGACGGCAACGCCGCCACACGTTGGTCCGCCTCCGGCGCGGGCCAGTGGATTCGCGCGGACATGGGGTCGGTGAAGCCGTTGAACGGACTGGATATCTCCTGGTTCCGTGGCAACGAGCGCATCAACCTCTTCGACATCGCCACGTCGACGAATGGCACCACGTTCACCCGCGTCTACGTGGGCATCTCCTCCGGGAAGTCGGCTGGCTTCGAGCGCGTCACCTTCCCCACGGTGAATGCGCGCTACGTGCGCGTCACCTTCTACGGCAGCACGCAGACGACCTGGGGCAGCATCACGGACATGGTGGCCCTCTCCGGCTCCACCGTCCCGGAGCCCGAGCCGAACCCGAATCCGAATCCCGAGCCGGAACCCGAGCCGGAACCCGAGCCGCAGCCGGAGCCGGAGCCGAACCCCGAGCCGACGCCCAGCCAGGACAGGTTCGGCGTGAAGATGCTCTACCCGACCAAGGCCGGCGGCGAGCAGTGGTTCCTGGCGGACAACGCGACGTCCGACAATCGGTTCGATCCGCAGAACTCCATCAGCCGCAACTCGGACGGCTCCTGGAAGATGAAGAACAGCAAGGTGCGCATGTCCGTGTTCACCTCCACGGGCTACAGCGCGTCCAAGATTCCGACGTATGACCGCGACGTGCTGGCCAGCCGCGGCTACATGCAGGCGGCGAACGACTGGCGCAACATCGAGATGACCGGCTTCGTGAAGGTCAACTCCGTGTCCGACGTCACGGACAACTTCGCGTGGTACGCGCGTGGCGGCAAGCACAACGACAACCACTCGGGTTGCGAGGGCAGCAGCTACAAGGGCTCGCTGCACTACGACGGCCGCGTGCGTTGGCAGAAGGAGACGTGGCACGTGTCGTACGACCAGGCGTCGTACAAGTCCGGCACGTCCGCGCTGCGCGGGCGCTGGGTGGGCTTCAAGTCCATCATGCGCAACACCAAGGTCAACGGGAAGGACGCCGTTCGCCTGGAGATGTACCTGAACGAGAACGCCGACAAGGTCACCTGGAAGAAGGTCTACGACATGGTGGACTCCGGCACCTGGGGCGGCGACGCCAGCCACTGCGGCGGCGCGGTGAACGCCATGCCCATCACCTGGGGCGGCCCCATCGCGGTGTTCCGGTGGGACAGCGCCAACGACGTGGACTTCAAGTGGCTGTCCGTCCGCGAAATCCCCGCGGAGCAGTGAGCCGCTGAGGGCAGGACGCCCGCCCCGGTACGTCCTCCAAGCGTGCCGGGGCGCGGCGTTTTCAGCGCATCCGATGGGGGCCATCACGGCCGTCCAGCCCCTGTCCGGATTCCCGTTGTCGACAGGGGCCCCTGTCCCGTGTTCTGGATTCGGCCTGACATGGCCATGAACGTCCAGACCGCCACCGAGTCGTCCGACCGCATCTGGGAGCAGGAAATCCTCCCCGCGCTCGAGCGCTATATCCGCATCCCCAACAAGTCGCCCGCCTTCGACCCGGACTGGGTCCGCTCCGGCCACATGGAGGCCGCGGTGCAGCTCGTGGCGGACTGGTGCCAGGCCCAGGCGCCGCACCTGCCCGGCCTGGTGCTGGAGGTGGTGCGCCTCAAGGACGAGAAGGGCCGCGAGCGCACGCCGGTCATCTACATGGAGGTGCCGGGTACGAAGGGGGACGACACCGTCCTGCTCTACGGCCACCTGGACAAGCAGCCGGAGATGACGGGCTGGCGCAAGGACCTGACGCCGTGGACGCCGCTGCGGGAGGGCGACAAGCTCTATGGCCGCGGCGGCGCGGATGACGGCTACTCCGCCTTCGCCTCGCTCACCGCCCTGCGCCTGCTGCGCGAGCAGGGCCTGCCGCACGCGCGCTGCGTGGTGTTGATCGAGGCGTGCGAGGAGAGCGGCAGCTACGACTTGCCGGCCTACATCGAGGCGCTGGCGCCGCGCATCGGCAAGCCGTCGCTGGTGGTGTGCCTGGACTCGGGCTGCGCCAACTACGAGCAGCTCTGGATGACCACGTCGCTGCGCGGCATGGTCGCCGGCGACCTGCGCGTGGACGTGCTCACGGAGGGCGTGCACTCCGGTGACGCCAGCGGCATCGTCCCGTCGTCCTTCCGCGTCATGCGGCAGGTGCTGTCGCGCGTGGAGGAGGAGTCCACGGGCAAGGTGCTGGTGGAGGCGCTGTACACGCAGATTCCGGAGGCGCGGCGCGAGCAGGCCCGCGCGGCGGCCAAGGTGCTGGGAGACGAGGTCTTCTCCAAGTTCCCCTGGGTGCCGGGCATCCGCCCCATGTCGGACGACGGCGCGGAGCTGGTGCTCAACCGCACCTGGCGCCCGGCCCTGTCGGTGACGGGTGTGGACGGCATGCCGCCGCTGAGCAGCGCGGGCAACGTGCTGCGGCCCTTCACCACCGTGAAGCTGTCCATGCGCATTCCCCCGCGCGTGGACCCCAAGGCGGCCATGGACGCGCTCACGCAGACGCTGGTGAAGGACCCGCCGTACGGCGCGACGGTGTCGTTCCATGGCGAGAAGTCCAGCACCGGCTGGGACGCGCCGCCGCTGGCCTCCTGGCTGTCGAGCGCGGTGGAGTCCGCGTCCGACGCCTACTTCGGCCGTCCGGCCATGGCCATGGGCGAGGGCGGCACCATCCCCTTCATGGGCATGCTGGGTGAGCGCTTCCCGGAAGCGCAATTCCTCATCACCGGCCTGCTGGGCCCGGGCAGCAACGCCCACGGCCCCAATGAGTTCCTCCACATCCCCACCGGCAAGAAGCTGACGTGCTGCGTGGCCAGCGTCATCGCTGACCACTTCAAGCGGTAGGTCGGGCCCGCCGTGCCCGCTCTCCACTCCGGGGAGCGGGCGCCGCCTCCAGGGGCGCGTCGCTCAGCCGCACGGTGCGGCGGTTCCAGGAGAACGTCAGGCGTTTGCCCGTCTCCGGCCAGTCGAAAGACACCGCGCCCTTGCGGCGGTCCTCCTCCAATGCCAGACGCACGCCCCACTCAGGGGCTTCCTGGACGCGGTGACGCAGGTCCTGGGCAATGGCATCCACCGCGTCTCGCAGGGCCACGCCCAGGTTCATCAAGCCGAGCTGCTCTCCGCTGAGGATGTGCGGGGCGGGGGCCTCCAAGGCGTCCACGAATTGCTGTGGCCCCACGGGCCGGAACGCCGGAGACGCGGGCGGCGCGTCCATCATCAGCAGGGGGCCGCCGTCCGCCCTGCGAAAGAAGTACGGCACGTCGAAGCGGGCCAACTGTTCACGCTCCTCGTCGCTGAATCGCACGCGGCCTCGGCTCACCGACGCGGGGACCTGACGCTGGGACGACAGCATCATCTGCTCCTGCGCGGCGCCGTACGCGTCCGACGGTTTGACGAGCACGCGCACGGAGTGCCGCCGCGCCGCGCGCGTCAGGAAGTCCGCCACCCGCTCCCGCTCCATCAGCAGCTTCGTCCACACGTCGAACATGCCGCGCAGGAAGGGCAGCAGGTAGGCAGCGTAGCCCACGTTGCCCTCGGTGTCCGCCACCACGGACCGGGCTTCGTCGCGGGCCCACGCCTGCCTTCGGGGGTGAAGCTGGAGCGCTCCGCCCCGGCCAGGGAAGAAGCACAGCAGCGGGCCGCCGGTGGTGCACCACCAGGCTCGCCACTCGAAGCCGATGTGGTGGTCGCCCCTCCGGGCGCTGTCCGAAATCAGCCCCGTCTCCGGCAGCCGGCGCACGGGGCAGAAGAACACCTCCAGGTCCACCAGGTGGGGCAGGGGCTCGCGTTGTCCGCGCCGGACGCCCACCACCAGGTTGCTGCCCAGCAGGTCGGACGCGCCCACGGCGAAGCACGTGGCGGTGAGCGCGCCGGCGCGGTGCCAGAAGCGCGCGGCCTGGGGCGGTGACAGTTGGCAGGCCTGGAGCTTCAGCCGCGACGTGCTGCGAAGCGTCCCCCACTGGGCCGGACGCTCAATCCAGTCCTGCCAACTGTAGGCCGCGCCGTCGCGGCCTCGCCCTCGCAGGACGCGCAGCGTGGGCAGCCTCACCTCGCCGGACGCTGGCGGCAGGCCGTTGACCCAGTCGAAGAACGAGCGCGGCGTGCGCCGTGCGGGTTCGGCCAGGAAGAGGGACTCACCGCTCGCGGGCCGGGGTTTGTAGGCCAGCGCGCCGCCCCGTCGGAACTGGACGCGCAGGACGTGCTGGCGTCCGTTGTGCGTCTCCTCGGGGTTGGTCCAGAGGTGGGTGATGGGGCCCTCGAAGCCCTCGCGCTGGAAGATGCCCGCCTTCGCGTCACGCGCGAGCCGCTTCACGAAGAGGCCGAAGAAGGCCAGGAAGCCGTCCCCCAGGCGTCGCACGCCTGGATGCGGCCCGTCCGCCGCGGGCGTGGCGGCGCACAGGGTGAAGGCCTCCAGCAGCACCGGGCCGAACAGCGCTCCGTTGGTGATGCGCACCACGCGCGCGGCGAACAGGCCCGCGTGCTGTCGCGCGATGGCTTCGCATCCTTCACCCAGTGCTTCATAGAGCATCACCAGCGGCTGGAATTCAGGGCGTGAGAGCAGGGCGCTCAACCGCGCGGCGTCGTCCGCGCCTTGAAAAGGGCGGGCTTCATGCAGCACGCGCTCGGGGCCGGGCCGGGCGATGGGCGGGAAGAAGCCGCTGTCCGCCCGTCCCGCGCGGATGGCGTCCATCAGTCGGCGGGTGTGGGGCGGGAGGCGAGGTGGGGCGGCGGGTGGCAATGCAAGGGATGGCAGCACATGCGCCCTGCGCGTCATCAGTCAACCCTGTCCCGGTGGGCGAAAATAGAAACGCGCGGCCCGGCAAGGCCGGGACGCGCGTGTGAAACATCAAGCCAGACGCCAGTGGCACGTCAGACGCAGTAGATGCGAGGGGCGCAGCTACGGGACGCGTTCCGGGCGTCCGCGGGCTTCACCGTCTTCTCCAGCTCCTGCAGAACCTGGGTCAGCTTCTTGGTCTGCTTGGACGCCTTCGCCTTCGTCTTCGCCTTCACCATGGGAAATCCTCCACACGTTGGGGTCAGACTGCTCAAGCATGGTAAAATGTGTAATTCACTTGAGTCAAGTTGAGATGTGTTTATTTGCCGCGTGATGAGCCAATCACGTGGATGGCTCGAAATGTCAGTAGATTTTCCAGCATCCGACGCATGCCCGCCCGGGTTGCGGGCAAGGATTCCAAGACACGGTGCGGCAGCGCGCCGCGCGAGGGAAAGGGGTGCAGGAGTTCGCTCACGGGCACCTCGCGCGCCGTGTTCAGTGTCGCGACAAGTTTATTCACGGGTTGCCGGGGGCCTGAAACATGCAATGCCTTACCGTTGGCCGAGCAGCACCATCCCGCGCCTGTTTTCTCCACCAGGATGGGGAAGGCTTTATTCCCGTGAAGAACGTCGGTGTCCTTGAGGACTCTTCGTCGCGCGGGAGGGGGTGAGGGCTCGAAGCCACCCGAGGAGAGCCGGTTGAGCCACAGGGTGCGAATGTTCGCCTGTGTTCGTGTGTCGTGGGTGATTTCACGCAAGGTATTGGCGGCCAGCCGCAGCGCGACAGGCAATTCGCGCGACAGGATGCCCTCTCCGTCGAGAATCCCTCGCACCAGCGGAGGGCTTCGCGCCGCGTCACGCGCTCGCGGTGCGTGGCCGTGGCCCGCGTTCAAGAGGTCCTCCACGTCGTCGCGCGTCTGGTGCCCGGTGATGGGAATGCCCACGTTGACGCTGGTGGCGACGCCTTCGCCCGCGCTTTCGCCCACGTGGTGATAGCTGGCGGGCCAGTAGAGGATGTCGCCCGGTCCCACTTCCGCGGTGAAGGACTTCTCCAGATAGGGCGCGTAGTCCACCAGGGTGGTGACGGGCATGCTCCAGGGGCGCTTGGCCCAGAAGCGCATCCGTTTGCGGCCCCGCAGGCAGAACAGGAACGTGGTGAAGCGGTCCAGGTGGACGCCCACCGGACTGTGCTCGTAGTTCCCATGGAACAGCGTGGTGATTCCGCCCGACAGGGGAATTCCCACGCGCCGCCAGAGCTCGGAGAAGAAGGCCCGTTCCCGAGACCAGAGCCCGAAGCCATGCGAGTGCAGCAGGGAGATGATGAGCGCGTAGCGCCGCGAGCCCAGCGTGGCCGCGAGCCGCGCGTCATAGCCGTCCAGTGAACCGTCGGTGTCCCGGGGCAGCCAGGGGCCTGGTTGGACGGGCTGGCCCTTGTCGATGGTGAACTGGACGTCCGTGCGCGCCTCGATGGCCGTGGGTGGGGCCATGGCGCCACGCGAGGCGCCGAGGGCCGCGTCGAACGCATCTGCGTCCTCGAAGGGACTGGCGCCCGTCGCCTGGTAGAGCACCGGCCGCCGGTTCCAATAGCGCGTGACGAAGAGGTCCCAGTCGAACCGGCGCTGGATGTCGATGCGGGCCATGCGTCACGCCTCCTGAGCGGGCACGCGCTCGATTCCGCGAAGCGCATGAAGGGTTTCCAGCAAGGCGCGCACTTGCTCGCGTTGGGCCGCGCCCCGGCCCAGGCTCCACAGGGCGCCCACCCGCACGGGGACGCCCGGCGACAGCGCGTCCAGCACGGTGGCGGCGAAGGGGCCCGGGCCCGCGAAGGCGTGACCGTTGACGGCCCACAGCCACTGTCCCGGGCTGTCGAGCATCCGCACCACGCGTCCCGGGTGCGTCTTGCGCACGAAGGCGTCCTCTTCCAGGGCCTCGTGCGCGCGCGGCGGAGGCACCGGCTCCAGCGCGGAGGCGCTGACCCGCTGGGCCCAGGTGATGCGCAGCACCTGCTGCAGGTCCGGACCGTGTGTCACGTCGCGCAGCGCGCTCGCGACGCCGTCCAGCCGGGGCACTCGCGCGGGCCCGCGCTTGCCGGGGTAGGGCAGGTACGGGACGGTGTCATCCTCACCGTGCTGGGCATTCAGCAACTTCACCGCCAGGGCCTTCACGGCCTCCTGGGGCTCGCTGCCGCGCACCGGAATCCACAGCCGCAGCGCCAGGGCGCCCTCGTCGCTCGTCTCCTCCTGCCAGAGGTGGGACGGCGCATACAACACGTCGCCGGCCTGGGCCTCCACCGTGCGAGCCTTCCGTGCGTCCTTCTCCCAGTGGCGGACGCGGACGCGCCCTTGGAGCACCACGGTGAAGCGGGAGTGGTGCTCGTGCCGCGCGGCGCCCTGCGGCGCCTGGCTGAAGCGGCCCAGCCACACGTCACTGATGATGGGCAGCACGGGCACGCCGACGTGCATCAACACGCCGTCGACGAAGCGGCGCACGCGCTCCCATTGTGCGTAGTCCTCCATGAGCGGCTGTTCCACGAAGCACTGGAAGCTGCGCGCCGCGCCAAGCTCGCGACCGACGCGCTGGAGGTACGCGGTGGCGTCCGCATCCTCGTCCCCGGGCAGCAGGGTGCCGGGCGCGCGCAGACGGGAGGTGTCCGCGAAGAAGCGCACGTCGGGCAGGGCCCGGAAGCGCGTGCCGAAGCGGAAGGGCGCGCTGACCGACACGAGCCCCTGGAAGGCCTGCTCCGGTGGAATGAGCGGCGAGCCCAACCGCAGCCGCGTGGGGGATTGCTCCCAGTGCTTGCTCGCGAAGCGAGCCCAGTCGGGTGCGTGTCGCATCAAGGAGATTCCACCATTGAACCCTGACGCATGGGGGGATTTCCCGCGGCGGCTTTCTTCACACCCGCGACCCTCTTTCATTGTTAGGACAGGCCCGGCTCTTCACTGGGAAGGTCAGGTCCAACGATGAAGCTCTATTTCAATCCTCGAAGCCGCGCGGTCATCGCCAAGTGGATGTTGGATGAGTGTGGCGCGCCGTATGAAATCGTCCCCATCGACTTCGACAAGAAGGAAAACAAGTCGCCTGAGTTCTTGAAGATCAACCCTGCTGGGAAATTGCCAGCACTGGTGGATGGCGACACGCGGCTGTTCGAGAGCACGGCCATCTGTCTTTACCTGGCGGAGAAATTCCCCGAAGCCCAGCTCGCGCCGAAGCCGGGGGACAAGGACCGGGGCCGCTACCTGTCGTTGATGGTGTACTCCACGTCGCAGGTGGAGCCGGCCATGGGCGACCACCTGATGAAGCTCCCGACGGGGCCCTCGCGCGGCTGGACGGACTTCGAGACGGTGCTGAACGTCATCGAGGGGGAGCTGGGCAACGGGCCCTACCTGTTCGGTGAGCGCTTCACCGCGGCCGACGTGATGATTGGCTCCATGCTCATCTGGATGCGCATCTTCGGCAGCAAGACGGGCCGTCCAGCGCTGGAGGCCTATATCGAGCGCCTGCTCGCCCGCCCCAAGGGCATGAAGCTGAGCTGAGCCGCGTCGCCATGAGGTGGAAGGCCCGGACCTCCGATGGGTGAGTTGTCCGGGCCCTCCACGGCCTACGCGAGACCGTTCATCAGTCGAGCACGCCGATGGTCTTCGCGCGCGTGACCGCCGTGCCCACGCTGACGTAGCCGCGGTACCAGGACGTGTCCTTCGTCCCCAGCTTGTCCTGCTGGAGGTGCGCGTGGGGACCGGTGGAGTTGCCGGTGCCGCCGATGTTGCCCACCTGGCAGCGGTCACACGTGCGGTTGCGCGAGTCCGCCGTCTTGATCCAGTGCCACTGACGGAACGTCCAGCCGCTCTGCCAGGCGTGGCGCGCCTCGTTCTGGTTGCCGCTGCCGTTGCCGTTGCAGACGACGCCGTTGGTCCGGATGGTCACCGCCCAATAGACGGAGCCCACCACGCCCGTCTCGGCGCCCCAGTAGTTGCACCGGCCACCGGCGCCAATGTCCACGGCGCCGTGGAAGGTGCCGCTGCTGTAGTTCGTCAGGGCCGTCACGGAGCCCGTGTGGGTGCCCTTGACGGTGTGGGCCGTCACGGACGCGGGGATGAAGGCCAGCGCGGCGAGCGCGGCCAGGGAGTTCTTCAGGGTGCGACGCATCATGTGTTCCTTTCAATGAACCGCTTGTCACGGAGCCTGCTGCAACCGCTGCTTCTCCCTCAGGAGCAGGCTCCACTCCTGAAGGCCCATGCCGAGCACCTCAATCCACGCGTCGGCCTCCCCCGCCAGGCGCGGGTCCATGGCGCGCAGCCGCTGGAGGTCGGGAATCGCGCCCTCGAAGCCGAGCTGGGCGACGCTCTGGAGCAGGGCCTTGCGCACGCCGGGGTCCTTCTCCTCGCGGTACATGGCGAGCAGTGCTTCGCGGGACCCCTGCATCTGCTCCGCCGGGACGCCCCCCAGCGCGTTGACGGCCGCCTTGCGCACGCTCGCGTCGTCGCTGCGCAGCAGGGACTGGATGCGTTCGGCGGACTCGGCGCTGATTTTCTCCGTGGAGAGGTTGTCCAGGATGCGCGCCGTCACCGCGGGGTCCTTGGCCGCCGCCGCGGACGCCACCGCGGTGTCCGCCGCCGGGCCGTACTGGCCCGCGTAGACGTGGGCGTTGTCCTCGATGAGGTTCGTCGCCGCTTCCTGGCGCACCTGCGGGGACTCGTCCCGCACCATCCGTTCGTACAGGTCGCCTGTTTTTTCCAGCGCGCCGGTGCGGCGCATGGCGCGCAGCGTGGCGGCGCGCACGGCCGGGTCGGCGTCCTCCATCGCGCGACGGGCCACCGCGTCCATGGCGGTGGTGTCCGCCTCGCGTTCGGCGCGGGCCACCAGCGCCGCCGCGAGGTGCTCGGCCATCAGCGGGTCCGTCTCCCGCGCGAAGGCGTCGCGCAGCTCCGCGTCCGGCAGCGTGACGGCGGCCTCGCGCAGCAGCGTGCGCAGGTAGCGCTTGTAGGCCGCGGAGCCCGAGCCGAGGCCGCGGCGGATGTCATCCATCAATCCCCGCACCGAGCAGGTGCTGGCGCGCAGCGCGGGCGGCGCGTCGGTGGCCGTGGCCTGGGCGGCGGCGGGCAGCAGCGGACAGAGGGTGAGCGCGAGCAGACCCATCGCGCGGCGGGCGGGGCGGAAGAGGCGTGACATGGGGGCTCCCGTGCTCAGTCGTGACCGACGAGGCAGCCGAAGGGGTCCTGGTTCGGCAGGTTGTTCCAGAGCCGCACGAAGTCGTGGTGGCCGCTGGCGTAGAGCTGCTCGAAGATTTGGTAGAGCGGCTGGAAGCGCGGGTCGGCCATGGCCATCTGGGCCATGACGGGCAGGGCCTCCCGTCCCGAGGCGCGCGCGGCGAAGCGGAAGAGGGCCCAGCGCACGCAGGTGTCCCGCTCGTTGCCGAAGGCCTCGGAGAACAAATCCAACACCTCCTGCCGGTTGCCAGACACGGAGAGGTTGTGCGCGGCGGCCTCGCGCCCGTCCGGGCTGCCCTCCTGGGTGAGGACCTTCGCGTACTGCGCGCGGGTCTGCTCATCCAGCACCGGCGTGGCGTGCATGGGCGTGGAGAGCGCCAGGTAGCGGATGTTCTCGTCGGGGGACTCGGTGCCGATGGCGAGCAACGCGTCCATGTAGGGCGCGACGTTGCCCCGGCCCTCGAAGTCCCGCTTCATGACGCGGGCGATGGTGCGTGTGGCCGCCCAGCCCGCTTCGCCGGAGACGGGGTCCTTCGCGAAGGTCTTCAGCGTGTCCAGCGCGGAGGGGTCGAAGCGCTTCTGCGTGTCCAGCGCGGACAGGATGCCCGCGCGGCGGCCTCCTTCGAGCGTGGCATCCATTCCCTGGGCCAGCATCCGCGTGGTGACCTGGCCGTGGTGGACGGCCTCCGAGCGCCGCAGCGCCGCCAGCAGCACCTCGAACTCATCGGCCCCGGCGTCGCGGGCCCACGTGAGCACCTCCGTCGCTCGGTCCGCGTCATTGCCAATCAGCTCCGACAGGCGCTCCGTCAGGTAGTCGGTGACGAGCGAATCCCCCGACGCGAGCAGCGGCGCCGCCCACGCGCGGAAGTTCTCCATCGACACCGCCGCGTCGAAGCGCTCCAGCTCCCGCCAGCACACGGCCTCCTCGAAGCGGGGCGGAGGGGGCTCCTCCTCCCCGGCCGCGCCAGGGCCCGCGAAGGCGCCGCGCTGGCCACCGCCTCCCGCGTGCTTCCTTCCGGCCTCCTGGGCGGCGTCCTGCCCGGAGGTGGTGGAGGTTCCGTCCGTGTCACGCGTGAGCAGGGCCACGCCCGCGGCGAGCAGGGCCACACCGCCGCACACCGCCAGCAGCAGGGGCGCGCGCCGGCGCGGCAGGCCCTCCGAGGGGCCGGTGGCGGAGCGATGGAGGGATTCTGGGGTCATGGCGCGGTGGGCCTGTCAGGGGGTTCCAATCCCCTGGAGGGCCCGGCGTCCGCGCCGTCTCAGAAAATGATTTCGCGCGGATTTTCCGCGCGAGGCTCAGCGGCCCGTCTTGATGCCCAGGCCGCCACCTTGTCCGCTGGGCGCGGTGGGGCGCCGATTGCCCTGCGGCCCCGTGCCGGGCTTTCCACCCGCGCGCCGCAGCTCCAGCCGCAGCTCTTCGTCCGTGGCGGAAACCTCCCGTGTCACGGGCTCGTAGCCGCTGAGGGCCAGCGTCACCGACACCGGGGCGGCGCCCGGCTCCAGCTCCAAGCGCAGCGGCGTCTCGCCACGCTCCTCGCCATTCACGCTCACCCGGGCTCCGGGCGGCTCGGTGATGACGGGCAGCTCCACGTGCCGCGCGGGCTCCGGGTCCAGCCTGGGCGTCGGCTGGACGTCGGTGGGGGCCTCCGGCTGGTGGGGCACGGCCACTTCCACCGGCGGCGGCCGCACGGGCGTGGCGTCCGCGGGCGTGCGCAGGAAGATGACGGCGGCGCCCGCGATGAGCAGGCCCAGGCCCGCCGTCACCACGGGCAGCCAGGGGACGGCGCGGGTGGGTTCCGGCGGCGGACGGGCCAGCGGCGCGGTGCCTCGCGTCTTCTCGTGCACGGGAGGCGGCGGAGCCACGACCTGCCGCGAGCGCGTCCCAGGGGCGCCATGGGGCGAGCCGCGCATGGCCCGCGACGCGGACGAGCGTCCGGCGGGCCCGAGCATCCCCGGCACGCCGCTGAGCGACGAGTTGGAGCGCGAGTCCAAATCCGCGTCCTCGGCGAGCTGGTCCAGCTTCGCGGGGTCCGTCTCGTGGGCGATGCGGTCCGCGTACAGTTCGCGCAGGTATGCGGCCAGGTGCGCGCTGCTGGAGGGCAGTCGCAGGTTGAGCGCGTAGTCCTCCAGGGCCAGCCGGAAGGAGCCGCAGTCCGGGTAGCGCTGGTCCGGCGAGGGCGACAGCGCCTTGAGCACCACCTCGTCCAGCCCGGGCGGCAGCCGCGGGTTGAGCTGTGAGGGCCGCGGCACCTGGCAGTCCTTCACCAGCCGCAGCGTCATCATGTCCGACTCGCCCTTGAAGAGGCGCTTGCCGGTCAGCAGCTCCCACATGACGACGCCCAGCGCGAACAAGTCACTGCGCGCGTCGATGGACAGCCCGTTGGCCTGCTCCGGGGACATGTACGGGTACTTGCCCTTGAGGACGCCGGTGGCCGTGTTCTGGCTGCTGGTGGCCGCCTTGGCCACGCCGAAGTCGATGACCTTCACCCCGCCGTCGAAGCCCACCAGGATGTTCTGCGGCGACACGTCCCGGTGCACCAGCCGCAGCGGCTTGCCCTGCGCGTCGCGCGCCTGGTGCGCGTAGTCGAGCCCCGCGGCGGCATCCGCGATGATGCGCAGCACGAGCCCCACCGGCAGCGGCTTGCCCTGCGTGCGTGAAGTCTTGTCCAGGCGGCGGACGTCGTCGCCCTGCACGTACTCCATCGCCAGGCAGTGGCGGCCCTCAATCTCCGTCAGGTCGAGGATGGTGATGAGGTTCGGGTGCGTCAGGCGCGCCACGAGCCCCGCCTCGTCCAGGAACATGGAGAGGAATTCGTCGTCCTCCGCGAGGTGGGGAAGGATGAGTTTGAGGACGACAAGCCGCTCGAAACCCGTCCCGTGTTCGCGGGCCAGGAAGACCTGACCCATTCCCCCAGAGGCAATCTTACGTAGTAGCTCGTACTTCCCGAATGGCACAGCCATGTGTGGCGGTGAGGATATCGCCCTTTCTTACCTCGTGGGAATTGCTCAGTCGCGAATTACCCCAGAGGGAAGGAAGGGGGCAGGCGAGCGGACGGTGCTCGCCTGCCGACTATCCGGGGTGAATCAGGCTTTCATTTTGTAGCCGGAGCGCAGCACGGCGTACGTGACGAGGGTGGCCACCACCGCGACGGCAAGGAGGATGCCGCCGCCGCCCAGGGGCGAGAAGATGCTGCGCCCGAGCATCCCGTAGCGCAGGCCTTCCACCATGTAGACCATGGGGTTGAAGAGGCTGACGGTGCTCCACGGCGCCGGCAGCTCGCGCACCGAGTAGAAGACGCCGCCCAGGAAGGTGAGGGGCAGCATGACGAAGGTGGGGAAGAAGTTGATCTGCTCGAACTTCTCCGCCCACACGGCGGCGAGCATGCCCAGCACGCTGAAGACGTAGGACGACAGCACGAGGAAGTACGCGGCCACCCCCGCGTGCTCCAGGCTGAAGCCGGTGAAGACGGTGGCCACGGCCCACGTGAGCAGGCCCACCACGAGGCCGCGCACCATGGCGCCGCCGATGAAGCCCGCCATCAGCTCGCCGGGGCCCAGCGGCGCCACCAGCAGGTCCACCACGGTGCCCTGAATCTTGGTGATGAACAGCGACGAGGAGCTGTTGAGGAAGGCGTTGTTGGCGATGCCGAGGAAGACGAGGCCCGGCACGATGAAGTGCAGGTACGGCAACCCCTCCACCGTCTGGATGCGGCCGGAGATGGAGTAGCCGAAGACGATGAAATAGAGCGTGGTGCTGATGAGGGGCGACAGGACGGTTTGACCCGGCACGCGCATGAAGCGCCGGACCTCCTTCGCCAGAAGTGTCTTCATCCCGAGGACGTTCATGAGTGGGCTCAGGCGACCTGCGGACGGCCGCGGAGGATTTCGATGAGCACGTCCTCCATGCGGGAGCGGCGCGTCTCCACATCGGAGATGAGCTGCCCTTCGGCATAGAGGGCGCGGAGCAGCTCGCCGGAGGGAGCGCAGCCATCGCGCTCCACGTAGGTGAGGGCGCGGCCGTCGTCGGAGAGGCGCGCGGAGAAGCGCTTGCCGGCTTCCGACAGGCCCGGCTGCGGCTGCTCGAAGGTGATGACGACGCGGCGCTCGCCGAAGCGGCGCAGCAGGGTGTTCTTGTCCTCCACCATGAGGAGGCGGCCCTCGTTGATGATGCCCACGCGGTCGGCCAGCTCCTCGGCCTCTTCCAGGTAGTGCGTGGTGAGGACGATGGTGGTGCCCTCCGAGGCGAGCTTGCGCACGTAGGTCCACAAGTCCCGGCGCAGCTCCACGTCCACGCCGGCGGTGGGCTCGTCGAGGAAGACGAGGCGGGGCTTGTGCACCAGCGCCTTGGCGATGAGCAGGCGGCGCTTCATGCCGCCGGAGAGCGCGCGTGTGTACGCGTCCTTCTTCGCTTGCAGGTTGAGGGCGGTGAGCACCTCGTCGATGCGCGCTTCGTCCGCGGCGCGGCCGTAGAACCCGAGCTGGATGCGCAGCGACTCCGCGACGGTGAAGAAGGGGTCGAAGTTGATTTCCTGCGGCACGAGCCCGATGTCGTAGCGCGAGGCCACCGGGTCCTGGTCCAGGTCCTTGCCGAAGACGCGGATGCTGCCGGAGGTCTTCCTCACCAGGCCGCAGACGCTGCCAATCAGGGTCGTCTTGCCGGCGCCGTTGGGGCCCAGCAGGGCGAAGATTTCACCGGGACGGATGGCGAGGTCCACGGTGTGAAGTGCCGTGAACTCTCCGTAGCTTTTGGAGAGTCCCTGGAGTTCGAGGGCGGGGGCGGACATGGCGCCGCCTCCTGTAACACCTTCGATGCCGCTTCGCTTGCCTTGTGTGCCCCGTTCAGGCGTGGCCGCGAGCAGGCGGCGGGGTGCGCCTGCCCACGGTTCGCCTCGGCCCCAGGGGAGGTGGCGCGTCGCGTTGTCCACCCGCTGTCATGCCTGCTCGGAGACTTCCTGGAGCGTCGTTCCGTGGACTCGGAAGACGGCGAACGCGTCGGCGCCCTGGTCGAGGCTGGCGAGGCACCGCACGCGTGACTGCTGACCGTTGGGATGCTGGACGGTGCTGGCGTAGCGCCGGTGCAGGTGGCCACAGAGGACCAGTTGAGGTTGGAGTGCGTCCACGAGCAGCCGTGCGTACTCATTGCCGACGAGTTCGGGGTTCGCGCTGCGGCGCAGGCCCTCGAAGTTGGCGGCCTCCTCGGGCGGGATGATGCCGGCGGGCCAGTCATGCAGCAGGAGCACGTCCGCGTGTCCGAGCGCGAGGACTCGCTCGACGTCCTGCTCGTTGAAGAAGGTGAAGTCCTTGTTGGAGACGTCGCCCATCGACGCCAGCGGTGGGCGGGGCTTGGTGAAGGTGGCCTCGCGGTGGATGCCGGACAGGCCCGCCACGCGCAGGTCGTTCAGCTCCACCACGCCGGTTCGGCCGAGGTAGTGGCAATGCGGCGCCAGCGAGGCGCCTTCGGGGTGCAGGTCGAGGTGGCCGTAGGGCTCGTGGTTCCCTCCGATGAAGTAGAGGGGCCAGGGGAAGCGGCGTCGCCGCTGGTGATAGGCCGCGAAGTCGCCCAGATGCCGGTACTTCATCGGCGCCGCCATCGTGGTCAGGTCGGCGTCGTCGCGGTGGGGCTCGAAGTCGCCCACCTGGAGCACGAAGTCGAGCGGCTTCCGGTTGCGCTCCTCCCAGGCCGTGAGGTGACTCACCATCCGGTGCATGTGGCCGTGGACGTCACCCACCGCGGCGAAGAAGAACGTCTGCGTCGAGGACATGGCGAGCTCCGTTACCGGGGTTGAGTGGACTCGGAGGTGCGGGCTCCGGCCGCGGGCGACGACGGGGGCGGTGTGTCGAGACTGACGGGAGGATGCACGTACGTGGGGTTTCGAGTGGAGGATGTGTGGCGGGCACATCCCCGCACTCGAGCGTCCCGGTTGGACCCTACCGGCGGATGCTCTGCAAGACTCGCGATTGGAGCGCGTCGAGGCCGCCGTCATTGAGGATGACGGTGTCGAACAACGCGGGGTCGATGCTCGTGGCCTCTCGCTCCGTGGCGTGGTCCGCCAGGGCGCCTGGGGCACCTGCTCCAGGTCGGGTCACCAACCAAAGGGCCGCGCCCAGTGCTCGCGCCGCCCGAAACTCCGCCGAGGTTCGTAGATCCGTGCAGACCACGCGGGTTCCCGCGGCGAGGAGCGCGTCGACCCGCTGGCGAAACGGACGCAGCCATACCTCGGGATCCAAGTCGACGCAGGTCTGTCCGAAGCGCTGATAGAGCTCCCGTGGCGCCCGGCCCAGTCGTGGGTCCACGATGTTGCGGCCGTCCCCCCAGAGTTGCTCCTGAGTGAGTTGGAAGAGCGACATCATGAGGTGCTTCATGGGGTCGGCGATGGCGACGCGTTCGAAGCCGTGATGCCGAATCAGCATGCCGCCAACCGTATCTTTCCCGGCGCCCGAGATTCCCGCGAGGCAGATGAAGGTGTGCTTGCTCATCGCGCACCCCCGAAGTCGTAGTTGCCACCTCGCCGTTCAAAGCGCGGCATGGAGAAATGGACTTGCGACCACGCTGCGTCGATTCCTCGATGAAGGATGGGTTCGCTGTATCGGTGGCGCCCTTCCGCGTTATCGAAGAACCGGCCAGCGGGATCCACCATGGCGTAGCTGCCACGCATGTCCTCGTTGTCTTCGGGAACCAGGGTCACTCCCTCGGTGGCGAGGCACTGGTGTCGTGCGACGAATCCAAGGAACGCTTCGTCAGAACAAAGGAGCGGTTCGACCTTGCCGCTGTTTTGCCCGTCCACTGGGAGGACCCGTAACAGCTTCCATCTTTCCGGCATGAGTCGCCGGAGGAATTCAGTCTGGTCCTCGTGTGCATTGAGTGAAGTGACGACCGTGTTGACCTTGAAGCGGATGCCTGCGTCCCGGATGAGGTTCGCGATGTTCAGGTAGTCCCCGGCGTCAATCGCCTTGCCTTGGACCGCACGCCCCAGGGCGACGTGGGTCTCCGGAAAGGGACTGTCGATGCTGAGGGTGACCCAGTCCAGCGCGCCCTCGAATAACGAGAGTCGCTCGTGCGTGAGCCTGCTTCCATTGGTTACCAACATGGTGGTTGCGCCTTGTCCCTTCGCGGCGCGGACGAGTTCGGGGAGCCACGGGCAAAGCAGCGGCTCGCCCCCTGCGAACGTGAGTTTCTGGAACCGGGCCGCGAGAAGCTTCACGAGCTGCAGCGCTTCTTCCCGAGGCAGGTGGCCTTTGGGAAGGACGGTTTGCCGGACGTCCTGGAACGTGGCGAAGCAGAACCGGCAACGCATGTTGCACGGCTCCCAGAGGTGGAAGTTGACCGAAGGGGGAAGGTCGTTGGGGACCAGGGATACATCGACGACTGCTGTGGGCATGACGCCTCCGTTCGGCCCGCTTGGGCGGGCGGTTCGAGGCTCCACATCCAGCAGCGATTTAATTGTGACCGCGCGGCGTAAGTCAGCGACAACGTTGATGAAATTCGTCGAAGAATTTATCCCGGGCTCGCTGCACCCTCTTGCGAGCTGCTGCGTAGTCGATGCCCAGGCGCTGGGCGATTTCCCACTCGCTCAGGTCGTCGAAGTACCGCATCAGGAGTACCTCCCGATGCTGTTCGCCCAAGGAGCAGAGGACCTGCTGGACGACGTGTTGGGTCTCAGACCGGACGTACTGGTCGTCAGGTCTGAGTTCGCAGAAGGGCTCGGGTTCATCGTCGATGGGGCACGTTCTCACGCCCCGCAGCCATTTGAGCGCGCCGTACTGAACGGAGCGTAGAAAGTACTGTTCGAAATCGTGGTGGCGCTTCTCGTTGAGACACACGCTCAGGAGGGCACCATGGACGACATCCGATGCATTCGCGGTGCCGACCAGTCTGTTCGCGATGCGCTCCGCTTTTTCGAGCATGGCACGGTCTTGAAAGCGGCTCTCGATGCAGTCCTTGAACGAGGAGGCGGGCGTGTGAGCGGTGAGTGCCCGTGGCGCATCGTTCGCTGCTGACGATGCGAGCAGGAACTGGCGTGTGCATTCGAACGACGCGGAGCGACAGGGTTCTTCCGCGTGAGTTCGAGCGAAGAGGGGCGCCTGGGGACGGGACTCTTCCGTTGCCGCCACCAGATGGAATGCCGACGCGGTGCTTCCCAGACACGCCAGCGTCAGGATGCCTGCTGCAAATGGAGATAGACGGCCCATGCGCCACGCGAACGCCAGTCCACCTGCGCCGAGGCTCCAAAGCAGGTAGCCCGCATACAGGATGGCCCAGATCGACGTGGCCAAAACGAAGGCGCCCACGAGGACAGGATTCCGGCTCTGGCCCGCGTCCGAGGGGGACACGAGCCAGCAAGCCACTGCGAAGAGGATGCCGACGAGGAGCCATGGCCGCTTGAGCAGACGTGGCGGCGCGGCGGATGCGCTTCGTAGTTGGCCGATGAAGTTCCACACCATGACGCCGCCCGCCAGCATGGCGCCAAACAGCAGCAATGCGCTCGCAAGGTAGACGGCCCCGTCGAAGATGCCGGGAGTGAGCGCGCCAATCGAGGAGAGCACGTATGACGCGCCAGTGGCGCTTGCGATTGCGGTGCCGATGAAGGCGAGTGCCCCCAGCGGGATAAGGACATGAATGGCGAACAGCGCCAGCGAGAGGGCGAATAGCGCGAATTGCCATCCGTTCGTGCGGCGTTCCGAGGAACGTCGCTCTTCAGGCGAAGCTTGTCCTGTCATTGCTTGTCAGACGCTAACACCTCTCTGGAGGGCGCTGCTGCAGGGTCGAGAGCGACACTCCCTTTTCAAGACTCGAACCGAGAATGAGCAAAGCTCCTGCCCTCAGGTGCCGTTTCGAGCCGATAGGGAGGGCGTTAAAAAGCGCCCGCGAGGCACGCGCGCAGGTGCCGGAGTCCCTCGTCGATGCGCTCCACCGTGATGCCGCCGTAGCCCAGCACCCAGCCGTGCCGCGAGGGAGGACCCGCGTAGTAGCGGGAGAGTTCCTCGATGCCGAACCCTTCCGCGCGTGCCTTCCGCGTGAGCACTTGCTCCATCCTTGCGCCGCCCCGCGTGAACATGACGCACAGGTGCAGGCCCGCGACAGAGGGCAGTTGTTCGAGCGCATCGCCGAAATGCCGCGTGAGTCCGTCGGACAGCCGCGTGTGCCGTTGTTCGTACTCGCGCCGCGTCTTGCGCAGGTGTCGGGCCATCGCGCCCGTGTCGATGAAGCGCGCGAGGGCCACCTGGGCGGGAAGCTGGCTGTGCCCATCCGTCACCTGCTTCGCCAACTGAAGCTCGCGCTGGAGCGAGGGCGGCGCGACGAGAAAGCCCAGGCGCAGCGAGGGGAGCAGCACCTTGGAGAACGAGCCGACGTAGAGCACTCGGCCCGAGCGGTCCAGGCTGTGGAGCGTTTCCAGCGGCCGTCCCCCGAAGCGGAATTCGCTGTCGTAGTCGTCCTCGATGACCACCGCGTCGCGCCGCCGCGCCCAGTCGAGCAACGCCCTCCTGCGGGCAGGCGACATCACGATGCCCAGCGGAAACTGATGCGACGGCGTGACGTACACGAGCCGCGTGTCGTCCGGCAGCGCGTCCACCACGAGCCCCTCCGCGTCGACGGGCACCGGCACCACCTGGGCCCCGAGCGATTGGAACAGGAGTCTCGCGGGGGGATACCCCGGCTCCTCCACGGCGACGCGGTCTCCAGGCTCCAGCAGCACCCGGCCCGCGAGGTCCAGCGCCTGCTGCGCCCCATGGGTGATGAGCACGTCCGAGGCGTCCGCGCGAACGCCGCGTGAGACGCCCACGTGGCGGGCCACCGCCTCACGCAGCTCGGGGTGTCCCCGTGGGTCCGCATAGGCCGAGGTCATCGCGGTGGCGCGCAGTTGCCGCGCCAGCAGACGTCGCCAGGTCTCGAAGGGGAACAGCGTGACGTCCGGCGTGCCGACGCGGAAGTCATACGGCGCCGGTGGGTCGGAGGGCGGAGGGACACGCAGATCGCGCCAGACGGCACGGGGACGCAGCTTCACGCCGGACGCGGCCTTCGCGCGTGCACCGCGCTCTCGGGGCGCGTTCTGGACGTAGCTGCCCGCGCGGCCTCGGCTCACGAGCAGGCCCTCCGCTGTCAGCCAGGCATAGGCCACGCTCACCGTGTTGCGCGCGACGCCCAGTCGCTGGGCCAGTTCTCGCGACGGTGGCACTTGTTCCCCGTCACGCAGCCGCCCATCGAGAATCCGCGCGCGCAAGCCCCGGTAGAGCTGCCCCGCGACGTCCCTGCGGTCCTGGAGGTCGACATGAAGGTCCATGGCGAGGGCCTCCCATAATTTGGCCCAGTGAGATTCGTCAATTCTGGCTCAATGGCCGGGCCATGGAAGACGCACCCTGACGGCACTTCCTCACTGGAGCCGCCATGCACACCCCGCCGCCGTCCACGTTCGCCTCCCACCCGGTCGACCCCGAGCGCATGCCCTGGATTCCCATGACCTCCCCGGGCCTCTCCTTCAAGCCGCTGCGCTTCTTCCGGGAGGGCGCCGGTTGGATCTACCTCTTCCGGTTGGAGCCAGGCACCGTCATCCCCCGGCACCGCCACACGGGGGAGACGCACGGCTTCAATGTCTCCGGCACACGCGAGCTGCTCGACACGGGCGAGGTGATTGGTCCTGGTGGCTACGTCTATGAGCCGCCCGGCAACGTCGATAGCTGGCGGGTGACGGGAACCGAGCCGGTGGTCCTGCTCATCAACACGCGGGGGGCCATCGAGTACCTCTCGGAGGATGGACAGGTCCTCAAGCGCGTCACGCCCGAGGACCGGCTCCAGACGTACCGTCGCTGGTGCGAGGCCAACGGCGCGCCGCTTCTGGCCACGCTCGAGTGAGCCCACCGGCTATGTTGGCGCGGTGAAGCCCCCGCATCTCAAGTCCGTCCTCCTGCTCCTGACCGTGGCGGGAGTGGCCATCCCTTACGCGGCTTTCTTGCCGTTCGTCGCCGAGCACGGGCTCGACGTGCGGTTGCTCGTCGAACAGGCCGCGGCCAATCGCATCAGCGCGTTCGCATGGCTGGACGTCGTGGTGTCCGCGGTCGTGCTGCTGTTGGCCGCGTACTCGGACCGCTTCATCCCGTGGAAGCAGGCCCTCGTCGTCACCGCGCTCACCTTGTGCGCGGGTGTTTCGGCGGGGCTTCCGCTGTTCCTGTTCTTCGCGCTCGATGCCCCAGCGTTCAGGATGCGTTGAATTCTCTCCGGAGCGCGGCGGAGCCCAAGGAGCGGGGGACGATTCTCCAGAACGTGCAGGTGGTGCGGGCGTCGCTCACGTTCGTCCTGCGCTACACCTCTTCGAACTCGACGCCCGTGACGTTCGCGCGCTCCAGGGCCGTCTTGATGTCCTCGGAGACGATGAGCACCCCGGACCATCCCCAGGGACGAAACACCTTGGCGTCGCCCACCTGCGTAGGGTCAATCCGCATCCCCCAAACACTTCGATACATGCCGACCTTGTCCGGCCGCTCATCCTCTGGCTTCCAATACAGCACCTCTTCGGAAGCAGCGTCGTCGATACATCGGACAAGCCGTGTTGCCACGAGAATGAGGTACTCATCGGGGCAACCCTCGATATCCACAGGTATCAGTTGCACGTCGTTCGGGGCCATTTCCACGAAGAGGGTGGCCGCTTTGACATGCACGATGGGGGTCGCGCCAGCACCCGCGGTGCTGAAATCCAATCGTCTTCCTGGCTCGTCGATAGGGACCACCAGGCGACCGGGTGCTTGGGCGGGCTGCCCTGACGAAAACTCCCTGAAGTTCTCCATCTCGAGGCCCTGTCGCGTCAGCGGGTCCCCCAGGTACCAGTTCCCTGCCTGGACGTTCTCCATGAGCCTGAAGTATCGCGATGGATTCAGCATGGTGCCGTGCTCGATGGCTGAAGACGCGTGCCAAGCTGATCCGGGCGTCGGTTGTGGTCCGCGCCGCTTCGCGCTCCAAAGTCAGCCGCTCCTCCAGCAGAGGTGACGCCGCGATCACCCGCCGGTATGACATGGGGAGGGCCGCTTGAGTCGCCGCGACGCAGAGGGATCAACCGGGGAGGGCGGCCCTCATAGCCATAGACTCCGCTGCGGGCTGGAACGCCGAAGAGGTCTCGCGCTTGCTGCATGGGGTTCCGCTGAGGACGCACGTCGCGAGCGATCCCCGCGATGGCCGCTTCAAACTCGCTGTCGTCAAGTTCGGCCGCTTCCAGCTCCGCGCCTGGTTCCACTCTTGGGGTGACGACGAAGGAGTCATGCCCGGTTTCCAACCGCACGGTTCGCGGTGTCGCACATCCCGTGACGACCGTGAGAATGAGCAGCGGCGTCACGCATCGAAGCAACATCCAGTGTCCCCCCGGACAAGAAGCTCGCCACACGACAGTCTATCGCGGGAGTCCCAGAGGAGGCCGACAATCACGCAAGAGGGCCCGTGCGGGCCGCGGGTACGCGGCGGACGTTGCCTGGGGACAGGGGGCAAGGGGCGCCGCCTGCTCGGTCTCCTCCGGACCTCCAGATGCGGCCCCAAAAGAGGGGCGGGAGGGGACGCTCTCACCTTGAGTGCGCTGTTCCACCCTGGTATCCGCAGAGCCCCTCACTCCGCCTCAAAGCAGGAAGGCCCAGATGGCCCAGAATTTCATCTTCACGATGCAGGACCTGCGCAAGGTCAAGAACGGCAAGGAGATCCTCAAGGGCATCTACCTCTCGTTCTTCCCCGGCGCGAAGATTGGCGTCATCGGTCCCAACGGCTCCGGTAAGTCGACGCTGCTGCGCATCATGGCCGGCGTGGACACCGAGTTCTTCGGCGTCGCCAAGCCGGACCCCAGCGCGAAGGTCGGCTACCTGGCGCAGGAGCCGCAGCTCGACCCCTCGCTCGACGTGAAGGGGAACGTGGAGCTGGGCCTGAAGGAGATTCGCGGCACGCTGGACCGCTTCAACGAGGTCAGCGCGAAGTTCGCCGAGCCCATGAGCGACGCGGAGATGGAGAAGCTGCTGGCCGAGCAGGGCCGCCTCCAGGACGCCATCGACGCGGTGAACGGCTGGGAGCTGGACCGCACCATCGAGATGGCCATGGACGCGCTGCGCCTGCCTCCGGGCGACGCGGACGTGACGAAGCTGTCCGGCGGTGAGAAGCGCCGCGTGGCGCTGTGCCGCATCCTGCTGGAGAAGCCGGACCTGCTGCTCCTCGACGAGCCCACCAACCACCTGGACGCGGAGAGCGTCGCGTGGCTGGAGCAGGCGCTCAAGGAGTACAAGGGCACCATCGTCTGCATCACCCACGACCGGTACTTCCTGGACAACGCGGCCGAGTGGATTCTGGAGCTGGACCGCGGCGAGGGCGTGCCCTGGAAGGGCAACTACTCGAGCTGGCTCGACCAGAAGCAGAAGCGCCTGGAGCTGGAGGAGAAGTCGGAGAGCCACCGCCAGAAGACGCTCAAGCGCGAGCTGGAGTGGGTGCGCGCTTCGCCCAAGGCGCGTCAGGCGAAGAGCAAGGCGCGTATCGCGGCCTACGAGGAGCTGCTCAACCAGTCGCAGGACAAGCGCGACGCCACGGGCGAGGTCATCATCCCGCCCGGCCCGCCGCTGGGTGGGCTCGTCATCGAGGCGAAGGGGCTGCGCAAGGCCTACGGCGACCGGCTGCTCATCGAGGACCTCAGCTTCAAGCTGCCGCCGGGTGGCATCGTGGGCGTCATCGGTCCCAACGGCGCGGGCAAGACGACGCTGTTCCGGATGATGACGGGCGTGGAGTCACCGGACGCGGGCGAGCTGCGCATCGGCGAGACGGTGAAGCTGGCCTACGTGGACCAGAGCCGCGACGCCCTGGACGGCGACAACACGGTGTTCCAGGAGGTGAGTGGCGGGTTGGATCACCTGGACCTGGGCAAGGCGGGGCAGGTGCCCAGCCGCGCGTACCTGGCGGGCTTCGCCTTCAAGGGACAGGACCAGCAGAAGCGGGTGAAGGACCTGTCCGGCGGTGAGCGCAACCGCGCGCACCTGGCGAAGATGCTCAAGAGCGGCGGCAACTTGCTGCTGCTCGACGAGCCCACCAACGACCTGGACGTGGAGACGCTGCGAAGCCTGGAGGACGCGCTGTTGAGCTTCGCGGGCTGCGCGGTGGTCATCAGCCACGACCGCTGGTTCCTCGACCGCATCGCCACGCACATCCTCGCGTTCGAGGGCGACAGCAAGGCGTTCTTCTTCGAGGGCAACTTCGAGGACTACGAGGCGGACAAGAAGAAGCGGCTGGGCCCCGAGGCCCTGGAGCCGCACCGCATCCGCTACCGTCCGATTACGAAGAGCTGAGTCGCTGTAGGACCTTTCTTCCCTCCCCTGGCCAGGGGAGGGGAGAATGGGGGACGGGAGGCGTTGCCGTGATCGAGAAGGTTCAGTTCCGCAACTTCAAGGCGTACCGCTCGCTCGATTTGGAGCTGGAGCCTTTCACGGTCCTGGTGGGCCCGAATGCGTCGGGCAAGACGACGCTGTTGGAGGGGCTGCACCTGCTGTCGGTGGTTGCCAGCAATCTACTGACAGGAGGTTGGAGTTACTGGCCTGGTCCTCTTTTCCAGTCGCATGGGAGCAGGGCTTCTGTCGAAATTGAGGCAGTAGGAAAATGGACGGGTATCGACGGTTCCGTGACGGCTTACAGCCCGTTGGAGCCGGTGCAGAAGGAAGAGCTGATCTTGCCCTTTTGGCTTCGCGGCAAGGTTGGAAGGGACGGGTTTAGGGTTCAAGGAAGTCAGCGCGGAGCCCCCCACGCTCTTCCGTTTTCGCTCGCCCCAAATTCGGGCGGGCTTCAATCGGATGTGGACTATTCTCAGTTGGTGCTTCTAAGGGAGGCACTAAGCGCCACTGCCATTTTGCGCTTTGTACCCAGTCTGCTAGCGGCGCCTTCGTATAGCGACGAGGTCGTTCCTTCATTGGCCTCGGACGGAAGAGGGCTTTCGTCCGTGCTGGCCAATCTCAAGTTGAGCCAGGATGAGGTGTTCACCGAAATCGAGGTGGCCCTCAAGGAAATCGTCCCTTCGGTAAGGCGTATTCGCATTGAGCGTGCCGCTGTTGAGCAAACGGCCGTTCGTACCATTTCATTGGACGACAAGCGTCACGAGGTCCCCGAGAAGCGGACGCTCTGGGGCAACCAAGTCGTCTTCGACATGAAGGGCGCGAAGGGAGTTGCTCCCGATTCGGCGGGCGAAGGCACGCTAATGGTGCTCGGCCTGCTCACCGCGCTCATGGGCCCATCAAAGCCCCGACTCGTGCTCCTGGACGACATCGAGCTGTCACTCCATCCCGCGGCCCAGTCCCGTCTCATCGCGGCACTGCGTGCCATCCAGAAGCGCGACCTTGGCGTTCAGATCATCGCCACCAGTCATTCCCCCTTCATCCTGAACGACCTCGACCCGAAGGAGGTCCGCATGACCTTCCTCGCGGAGAACGGGTTCGCGCGGTGCGAAAAGCTGACCGCGCACCCCGAATTCGAGAAGTGGAAGGGGCTGATGGCACCGGGCGAGTTCTGGAGCAGCGTGGGGGAGGACTGGATTGGAAGGCTGGGTGAGGCCACTCCGAATGAGTGAGTCCGCCTATGTGTTCGGCGTCGTCTGCGAAGCCCGAGCGGACCAGCAGACGGCATGTGTGATTGCCGACCGGGTCATCGCCGATTGCGTCGAATGGGCGCAACCCGAGGTTCGCGACTCACTGTACAGGTGGTGTGGAGTTCACCCGACGCCGGATAACCGGTTCGTGCGGTGGCAAAACGTACAGGAGGAACTTTCGCGACGAGGGCTCAAGCCCATCATGGGGCGCTTCGGAGATGAGTCGGGGAAGCCCGACGCGCTCATGGCTCGCAAGGCGCTGCTGCTCTTCCGCTCGCTCAATCACCCGCCGACCGCTGTCGTGCTGGTACGTGATAGCGATGGAGATGCGTCACGTCGCATCGGGCTTGAGCAGGTTCGGCGTTCGTACCCCTGGCCCTTCCAAGTGGTCATCGCGTTGGCGGAGCCGAAGCGCGAAGCGTGGGTGCTCTCCGGCTTCGAGCCGCAGGGGCACGAGGAGTCCAATCGACTACAACGCCTCAGCGAACGGCTGTCCATCGACCCGCTCACGAAGTCTCACGAACTCGATGCTCGCAAGCACGGCGCGAAGACCGACATCAAGCGCGCGCTGTCGGAGCTGACTCAAGACGACTGGCGCCGCGAACACCAGTGTCTCGAGGAAGCATCCCTGGACCTCCTGAAGCAGCGAGGCGAGAAGAATGGCCTCGCTGCGTTCATGACGGAGGTTCGAGAGAAGCTGGTCCCCATCCTCAAGGGACAGGACATTCCCTGCTAGGGCCACAGCCGGCCGGAAGCGGGCTCAGCAGGCGTCGATGCACTCCACCGTGTAGAACGGCGTCACTTCCACGCTGTTGTAGCAGTCCGGCTCCGCGCAGGAGCAGCGCAGCGTCATGAAGTACTCCGTGAGCGCCTCGTCGTGGAAGTACGTGTACGTGCAGGACACGCGGGACCCCTGAGCGTCCGCGGCCGGCGCATAGGCCAGGCTGCCCACGGCGGTTACGCCGGGAAACGCCAGCACCACGAACGCCATGAGCAGCTTCTTCATGTCTCTCTCCTGACCGACACGGACGACGAGGAACTCGGTGCTTCACGGTCTCAGGGCCGGTACTCCCAGTGCCAGGGCTCGGACGGGACGGTGCGCACGAAGCCGAAGTTCTTCGCGTTGTTGGCCATCCACCGGTACGTCGAGGTGCCGGTGCCGCCCGTCTGGACGTCCACCGCGATGCCGCCCTGGTGGTTGGAGTAGCCCGGAGGCGCGGCCAGGTTGCCCGTGCCGTTCTTGTACGCGCGGTACAGCGCCTCCTGCTCCGCCATGCTGCGGAAGCCGCTGTTCACCTTCAGGGTGATGCCCTGCGCGCGCGCCGCCGCGTGCATGCGGTTGAACGCCGCCGCCGCGTCCGTGCGCATCTCCTTGCCGTTCGGGACCCCGGAGAGGGAAATCTGCCGGGCCTGGCCATTCACATAGCCCGTGACGACCCGGCCGCCACCGCCGCCGCCCGGGTTGGTGACGGGGCCCTGGACGTTGATGCCCAGCTTGTCCCACGTCTTGGGACCGACGATGCCGTCCGCCGTCAGGCCACGCGACTGCTGGAAGGCCTTCACCGCCGACAGCGTCTGGGGACCGAACACGCCGTCCGCCGTGCCCGACTTGAAGCCCAGCACGTTGAGCCGCTGCTGGAGCGCCCGCACCGGCTCACCGCGCGCGCCATTGCGCAGCGTGGGACCCGAGCCGCCCGCGCCGCCCGCCGAGTTGAGGGCATTCCACGTCTTGGGGCCCACGATGCCGTCGACCTGGAGGCCCCGCGCCCGCTGGAAGGACTGCACCGCCGCCAGCGTCTTGGGGCCGAACACGCCGTCCGAGGCGCCCGGGTTGAAGCCCGCCGCCCGCAGCTTGTTCTGGAGCGTCGTCACGGCCGCGCCGCGCGCGCCACTGCGCAGCGTGGGCGAGGCAGCGCGGGACGCGCTGCTGGAAGCAGCAGGGGAGTTGCGGGCAATGGCTACCATTGGGGGGTCTTCCCTTAGCAGAAGAATGGAGTTGGACCCATTTTCCCAACCGCTCAAAGAAAGTTGCCTGGGGCTGCGTCAAAACCACGTGTCGGTTCCGTCACGCGCTCGAACTTGAGAGGCATTTCACCTCGTGACGGAAAAGTTGCGTCAAGGTGACAGAGGGCCGGCGTGACTCGTGTCATTCATTGTGGTGGAAATCTTCCATGGGAATGTCCCCCGTTCATTCCCAACCGTCGCTGCGGGCTTGCCGTCGCGCGCGGGGTGTCCAGAAGTTCGCGGATGGCGGCTCGGATGGCGCGCCCGGACAAGACGGTCCCTTGAAACGTCTGGTTTGTCATTGCCTGCGCGGGCGCTGACCGCGTTCCGGCGGTGAGTTCCCCGCGCATGACGCTGTTCGTTCAATCCGATGGGAGGACGTTCATGGCGAAGATGACCGATGCACGCGTGCAGGAAATCCTGGCGGGCTGGCTCTCCGGTTCCGAGGAGGCTCACGGGGTGTCGAATCCGGCGGGACCGCTGTACGTGGGTGGCGACGCGACGGAGGCCGCGCTGACCGACGAGTCCCTGATGATTTTCACGGGCTGTAGCTCGTGCAGCGCCTCGGGCACGGGGTTCTGCTGCTGAGTCGTTCGGCGCCCATCATCCCCTGCTGAGCGCCACGAGGTGGCGTCGGAAGCCCGCCTTCCGGCGCCAGCCCTTCGGGCGTTCGTACGGCCACTCACGACGAGGTGCGGTGCATGTCCGGGAACTCCGACTCTGGTTGGTTCGCGCGTCCAGTCGACAGGCTCATCGAGCCGTTCCTCGCGGCGCTGCGGGAGCGCCTCGGTCAGGTTCGCAAGCTGGGGGATGCCGAGCGCGCCGTCCTGGATGAGGCCGCCGCCCGCCGCCTTCGCGACACCGCGCAGCTCCGCCTCAACCGCATGTTCCTGCTGGAGCTCCACGCCGCCACGCTGACGGGACGGCTCACCGCCGAGGACGAGCGCGAGCGCTGGACGCAGTTCCTCGAGCTGACCTGCACGCCCGACTTCGACGCCCATCTGCGCGGCCGCTACCCCACGCTGCATCGGCGGCTGGCGGCCCTGTGCCAGAACCAGGTGGGCGCCGTGCTTCAGCTCGCGGAGCGCTTCGCCGCCGACCGGGCGCTGCTGGGCAATCTGTCGGGCCGGCCCCAGGGCGATTTGAAGGCCATCTTCCTGGGGGAAGGGGACACGCACCGGGGAGGCCAGGCGGTGGCGCGGCTGGAGCTCGAGCTGGGAAAGGTGATGTACAAGCCCCGGTCCGTGCAGTTGGACCAGTCCGTGCGTGAGCTGCTCGAGGACGTGCTGTCGGGCGTCCCGGAGGAGGTGCGCATCCGGGTTCCTGGTGTCGTGGCGCGTGACGGCTACGGCTGGGCGGAGTTCGTCGAGCACCGCTACTGCGAGGGCGATGCCGAGCTGTCACGCTTCTATCGCAACCTGGGGCACTGGCTCGCGGTGATGCGGCTGGTGGGTGGGACGGACCTGCACTCGGAGAACATCGTGGCGGCGGGCCCGGTGCCCATCGTGGTGGATGTGGAGAGCCTGTTCTGTCCGGACCCCTTCGTTCCCGCCTCGGGCCGGGGGCAGGCGGTGGACATCGCCGCGGCGCTCATCCGTCGCACCGTGCTGCGCACCGGCATCCTGCCCATTCGCGCGGATGGGCTGGCGCTGGCGGGCCTGGACATCTCCGCCGCGGGCTCCCTGCCGGGGCAGCAGCCCCTGATTCCCATGCCCACCATCGTGGATGGCGGCACCGGGGCGGCGCGGATGGGCATGACGCAGGTGGAGCGTTCCGCGTCGAAGAACCACCCCAGTCCCACGCCTGTCCTGGCGTTGTACTGGGACCAGGTGGTCGCGGGCTTCAATGAGGTCACCGCCACGCTTCAGCAGCGGGACGCCGGTCCCCACCCGTTGCTGCGTCGTTTCGGCGGCCGGGAGGTCCGTCGCATTCGCAGGCCCACGCAGGTCTACGCGGAAATCATCCGCATGTTGTGGCATCCCGCGTCGCTGCACGACGAGCCCGCGGCCGTGGCTCGGGGACGCGACATCCTGCGGCGCAACGCGGAGTCCTCCCCCGGTGCGCCCACGGAGCCCGAGCTCATCGACGGCGAGGTGCGCGACATGCTCGCGGGCGACGTGCCCGTCTTCACCGCCACCGTGGACGAGGCGCTCATCCAGCACCACCTCGCGGATTGGCGGACCGCCGACTTCCCGCTGGAGGAGATGACCATCCAGGGCGCGTTGGTCATCGCGTATCTCAACGAGCGAGCGCCGCCGCCCCGGCAGCAGCTTCCGCCCCATCCCCAGCGGGAACACCTCGACCGCCGCCGCAGGGCCATGGCGGCGAGCCTGTTGGAGCGCTTACGCGACAACGCCATCCAGGGCACCGACGGCACCGTGACCTGGGTCAGCCCCATCCTCGCCGAGCACGGCTGGGCCATCCGGCCCCTGGCGGCGGATGTCTACACGGGCCAGGGCGGCGTCGCCCTCTGCCTCGCCGAATATCTGCATGAGCACGCCCAGGGACGCGCGGACGCGGTGGCGGGCCTGGACGCGTTGTACGAGGGCACGCTCGCCGTGCTCCGCGCCACGGAGGACCAGGTCCCCACGAAGACGGTGGGCGCCTACCTGGGGCTGGCTTCCCAGGTGTGGACGTGGAGCTCGCTCTACGAACTCCAGGGCGAGCCCTGGATGCTGGAGCGTGCCCGGGCCCGCGCGGCCTTGCTGGCGGAGCAGCGCTTCGAGGACGACCGGCTGCTGGACGTGCTCGATGGCGTGTCCGGCGTTGTCGTCCCCCTGCTCAACCTCGCCAGCCTGACGCGCGAGGAGCGGTGGCGGGACGTCGCCGTCAGGGCCGGGCGCAGGATTGTCGCCACGGCCACCCGGGACGCGTCCGGCGCGCGCTGGGCCACGTCGATGTTCCCCGAGGCCATTGGCGGCTTCGCCCATGGCGCCACGGGCATGGGCTGGGCGCTCGCGCGGCTGACGCTGAGCGGCGCGGGCACCCAGGCGGAGCGGCAGTCGTGGCTCGACCTGGCGCACGCGGCCTTCGACTTCGAGGAGACGCTCTTCGACCCGGACGTGGGCAACTGGCGGGACGCGCGCAACGGCGTGGGCTCGCGCTTCCTCACCAACTGGTGTCATGGCAGCACGGGGATTGGCCTCGCGGCGTGTGACCTGCACGTCCGCACCGGCTCCGCGCGCCACCTGGACGTGGCGCGCCGGGCGGTCGCCGCCGGGCTCCGCGAGGGCTTCGGCTGGAGCCACACGCTGTGCCATGGCGACCTGGGGTTGTGGGAGCTGCTGGAGCGGTGGCGCCGCCTGGACCCGGAGGCGGTGGGCGCGGACCGGGATGGCTGGGATGCGGCCATCCTCTCCGGCCTGGAAGAGCGGGGGCCGGTGGGCGGCTGGTCCCGAAACGCCTTCACCCCGGGAGTGATGCCCGGCATCGGCGGCATCCTCCACCTCCTGCTGGAGATGCATCCCGAGAGCCGGCTCGCCACCCCGCTGCTGTTGGACCGGCGCGAGGAACCGCCTGGCGCGCGGCCTGGCGGCCTGGCGGGCACCCCGTAGAAGGCCCGCGGCGCCGTTCCATAGAGAAAACCTTCGTTCCCTGAAGGAACAACCTTGGGAAGCGGCCTCCTGGGAGGCTGTTCTAGTCCCAATGGGACAAGAAGCGGCCGGCGGAGCTTGCATTCGCCTCGCGCTGCTGAATGTTGTCCCCAAGGTTTTTTCTAGGGAGAGAGGGCCATGAAGGGAAGCTTCGCGAAGCGCATCACCTTGTTCGTCCTGACCAACCTCGCGGTGGTCGCGATGCTGGCCATCGTCGGGCGGATCATCGGGGTGGAGAACCTGATGGTCCGTCAGGGCGTGAACCTGAACCTGCCAGGGCTGCTCATCATGGCGGCGGTGATGGGCTTCGGCGGTTCCATCATCTCGCTGCTCCTGTCCAAGCCCATGGCGAAGTGGAGCACCGGGGCGCAGGTCATCCAGCAGCCGCGCTCGGAGGCCGAGCAGTGGCTCTTGGAGACGGTGCGCCGGCTCGCGCGGGACGCGGGCATCGGCATGCCGGACGTGGCCATCTACGACAGCCCGGACATGAACGCCTTCGCCACGGGCGCCAACCGCAACAGCGCCCTGGTGGCGGTGTCCACCGGCCTGCTCCACGGCATGCGCCGGGACGAGGTGGAGGCCGTGCTCGGCCATGAGGTGGCCCACGTGGCCAACGGTGACATGGTGACGCTCACCCTGCTGCAGGGCGTGCTCAACACCTTCGTCATCTTCCTGAGCCGCGTGGTGGGCTTCTTCGTGGACCGCTTCCTCAGCCGCTCCGAGGACGGCGAGGAGAGCGGCGGCACGGGGCCGGCCTACTTCATCACCAGCCTGGTGCTCCAAATCGTGTTTGGCATTGGCGCCAGCATCATCGTGGCCTGGTACAGCCGCCGCCGGGAGTTCCGCGCGGACGACGGCGGGGCGCAGTTGGTGGACCCCTCAGCCATGGCGCGAGCCCTGGACCGGCTGCGCATGCAGCAGGGCGAGCCGGCCATGCTGCCGTCCAACATGCAGGCGTTCGGCATTCGCGGTGGCGGGATGATGGCGCTCTTCTCCAGCCACCCCCCGCTCGAGCTGCGCATCCAGCGGCTGGTGGACGGGAGCTGGAAGCGCTGAAGTTCGTGAAGGGCGCGGCCCGACACATGTCACGAACGGGTGACGTGTGTTGGGCCGTTGGGTGACACGGTCGTGCAGCCTGTGACGGTGGGGCAACAACAGGGTCCGTTGCGTTGCGGCCCTGCATCCCGTCTTGTAACGGGAGCGCAACTTCGACCCCGGACGCGCCTTCGCGCGCCGTCGGCAGGTTCGCGCCTTCATGTCCTCCACCGCATCGTTCCGTGTTGCTCTCCAGGCTCTGCTGTCCGGTACCGCGCTGCTGCTGTCCCCGTTGGCGCACGCGCAACAAGACGAAGCCGTGCCCCCAGCCCCCGGTGAGGCCGCATCGCCCGAAGCGCCGGCGCCCGAGCCCGTTCCTGAGCCCGCCCGGCCGGAGAAGCCCGAGCCGTCCGCGCCTCCCGAGAAGAAGGAGCAGGCCTGGTACGAGCGCATCCGCATCCGGGGCTACACGCAGTTCCGCTACAACCGGCTCCCCAGCTTCCGGGTGAATGACGCGCTCATCAACGACCAGGGCGACCGCTTCCTCGGCAAGGACAATGGCTTTGGCATCCGCCGGGCGCGCGTCATCTTGTTTGGCGACGTCCATGACCGGGTGTCCATCTACCTCCAGCCGGACTTCGCCTCGGTCATCGGGGACCAGTACCACGTCACCATCATGCGGGACTGGTACGCGGACATCTTCCTGGACGCGAAGAAGGAGTTCCGTCTGCGCGTGGGCCAGTCGAAGGTGCCGTTCGGCTTCGAGAACCTCCAGTCCAGCCAGAACCGTCTCGCGCTGGACCGCAACGACGCCATCAACAGCGCGCTCAAGGATGAGCGGGATTTGGGCGTCTTCTTCTACTGGGCGCCCGACACCATCCGGCAGCGCTTCAAGTTCCTCGTCGACAGCGGCCTGAAGGGCTCGGGCGACTACGGCGTGGTGGGCTTTGGCGTCTACAATGGCCAGACGGCCAACCGCGCCGAGCGCAATGACACGCCCCATGGTGTCGTGCGTGTCACGTGGCCCTTCCTGTTCGGCTCGCAGTTCGTCGAAGCGGGCGTGGGCGGGTACTACGGCCGCTTCAATCTCAGCGCCTCCCCTCGGGACGGTGCGCCCTATGCGCTCGCCCGGGGCGATGACCAGGTGGATGCGCGGGCCATCGTCAGCCTGACCATCTACCCGCAGCCGCTGGGCTTCCAGGCCGAGTACAACCTGGGCCGAGGTCCCTCGCTGGGCGAGGGGCCCGTCGATGGCCTGCTCATCGACAGTCGGCGGCTCCGGGGCGGCTATGCCCAGCTCATGTACAAGCTGGACGGAGTGGTGGGCGTGTCCCTCATCCCCTACATCCGCGGCACCATCTACGAAGGCGGCAAGAAGTTCGAGACCAACGCGCCGCGCTACGACGTGCGCGAGGTGGAGCTGGGCGCCGAGTGGCAGATCAACAAGGCGCTCGAGCTGACGGGCGCCTATCTCATCGCGGACCGGACCTCGTCGCGCTACCCCTACATCCAGCAACAGGGCCACGTGACGCGGGTGCAGCTTCAGGTCAATTATTGACCCACCTGTGACGCAAGTTTGCGATTGCAACGCTTGCGTCACAGAACCCAGTGGGGTGTCTGAGTCTACCTCATTGTTGCGTTGCGTTATTTGGCGTTTGGGAATACTGGATTAAAACGCTGTTACTGTTGCTTTCGCGGCTTACGCAACTTTCAGAAATTGATCCGGAAAACCATGGAGGCGTCTGAATCAATCGCCCCCCCATGGAGCCGACAATGTCTGGCAGCAGCACCTCCTACCGAATTCGTCAGGGTGACACGCTCACCTCCATTGCGCGGCGCAACAACACCACCGTGGATGCCCTGGCTCGCGCCAACAACATCCGCGACCCGGACCGCATCATCACGGGCAAGACGCTCACCATCCCGGGTGCGCGCGACGGGTTCGATGCGGCGGCCAACGCCCCTCGCCCGATGCCGCGTCCGGAGGGCCTGCAGACGGGTGGGTCACAGCGGCGTGACAGCTTCGAGGCCGGCACCTCCCAGGCGGGCATGGCGCAGGGCGTCACGCCCGCGGGCACCGCGAGTGTCTCCGGTACCCAGAATGGCTATCGCAACATCGACCTGAATGCGTTCCGCCAGGGCGGGACCAACTCCGAGTCCGCCATTGTGATTGGCACCTCGGAAGGCAACCGCACGCCGAACGGCGGCTTCACGGCGAGCTACGGGGGCCACACGGACCCGGGTAATGCCAAGCACAACCGCGGTTCGTTCTCCTACCAGGGCACGGGCGCGAACTCGCCGGCGGAAGCGGACGCCCTCTGGAACCGTGAGCTGGGCCGGGTGACGCCGCAGTACCAGGCCGCCGCCCAGCGCGCGGGCCTGGACCCGAACAACGCGCTGCTGGCCTCCACCTTCTACGACCTGCACACGCAGTCACCTCGCGCGGCGCAGAACTTCATCAACCGCGAGCTGCCCCGCTTGGCGCAGGACCCCCGCGGCGTGACGCCCGAGGCGCTGGTCGACGCGCGTGTGAACGCGTTCCGCAACGACGCCGGCGAGCTGCGCGCTGCGGGCTTCGACCACAACGAGACGCGGCTGCGCGCCGACCAGACGCGGCGCGAGACGGCGCTGGTTCGCGCGCTGGACGCTCGGGGCTACCGCGACGGTGGCAACACCTCCGCGACGCCCGCCGAGGTCCCCATCCCGCGCCCGCGCCCGGAGAACCTGACGTCCGGCACCACGGCGCTGCCCGCCGAGGTCCCCATCCCGCGTCCGCGTCCGGAGAACCTGACGTCCGGCACCACGGCGCTGCCCGCCGAGGTCCCCATCCCGCGTCCGCGTCCGGAGAACCTGACGTCCGGCACGACGACGGCGGCCGAGAGCGCGACGCCCACGGACTTCAACGACACGGCGGTCATCGCGCCCGCGGGGGACCGCCCGGCGGTCCAGACGGGCGCGAAGTGGATCAGCCAGTACGACGGCTCGCAGGTGGAGCGCGCGGGTGACGTGGCGTGCTTCCGCGCGGTGCAGGCCATGGCCGCCCAGTCGGGCGTCACCGTGACGGGCCCGGGCAACCGCATCCAGGTGGCCACGGGTGACGCCACGGGCGGCGGCGTGACGGTGGACCGCGCGGCGGCGCAGCGGGGCCTGAACTACATCGACAGCCAGCTCGACGCGGGCAAGCCCGTGGGAGTGGGCGTCAACCACCGCCCGGGTCAGAACTCGGACAACGTGGACGGCATCACCGACCACTTCGTCCTCATCACCGGCCGCGGCGTGGACGAGCAGGGCCGCACCTACTACACGTTCCACGACCCCGCGACGAACCACCGCGACCGCGGCGCCGACACCAACCCGAACAACCGGTTCTACGTGGACCAGGACTCGGGCAAGATGTACCGCGAGGGCCCCACCACCGGTCCCGTCGCCCTGCGGCACTTCGAGGTGACGATGGTCCGGCCGAACGCCTGAGGCGTTCCGCTGGACGCTGGGAAGCCCTGATTCCAGGCAACCTCCGGCGGGCAGGAGTGTCTTTCCGCCCCCGGAGGTTCAGTCAGGAACTGGGCGCGGGCGCGCGGCGCGATATGGTCGCCCGTGTCCCGAGGAGCCATGAACTTCGTCTTCATCTCCCCCCACTTTCCTCCGCATTACTTCCATTTCATCTCCGCGCTCCGGGAGCGGGGCGTCACCGTGCTGGGCATTGGCGACGCGTCCTACGAGTCGCTCCGCCCCGAGCTGCGTGAGTCCCTGCGGGAATACTTCTTCGTCCCCAGCCTGACGGATGAAGACGCGCTCACCCGCGCGATGGGCTACCTCACCTGGCGGCACGGCCGCGTCCACCGCATCGACTCGCTCAACGAGTCCTGGCTGGAGGTGGAGGCGCGGCTGCGCCAGGACTTCAACGTGCCGGGCCTGCAGCCCGAGGACATCCACCGGCTGCGCTCCAAGTCCGGCATGGCGGAGGTGTTCCATGCCGCGGGCGTGCCGCACCCGGACCTCATCCGTGTCCGTGATGCCGCCCAGGTGAAGGCGTTCGCCGCGCGCGTGGGCTACCCGATGGTGCTCAAGCCGGACGTGGGCGTGGGCGCCGCCAACACCTTCAAGGTGGCCAGCGACGCGGAGGTGGACGCGGCCCTGGCCCATCCGCTGCCCACCACGTACGTGGCGCAGCCCTTCGTGCGCGGCACCATCGTCACCTACGACGGCATCGTGGACCGGCATGGCGTCATCGTCTTCAACCTCAGTCACGAGTACAGCGACGGAGGCATGGAGACGGTGGTGGAGCAGCGGGACATCTCCTTCTGGAGCCACACGGAGATTCCCCCCGCGCTGGACGTGCTGGGGCGCCAGGTGGTGGCCGCGTTCGGCCTGCGCGAGCGCTGGTTCCACCTGGAGTTCTTCCGTCTGCCGGATGGCCGCTTCATGGTGCTGGAGGCCAACCTGCGCCCGCCCGGCGGCTTCATGGTCGACATGATGAACTACACGTGCGACATCGACGTGTACCGGCTCTGGGCGCGCGTGGTGACGGGAGACCCGGTGGCGGACTTTCGCTACACGCCGCGCTACCACGTCTGTCACAGCGCGCGCCGCAAGTCCCGCCGCTACGCGCACTCCCACGCGGACGTGGAGAAGAAGCTGGGCACCGCGTTCATCCTCCACCGCGAGCTGCCGGCCATCTACCACAGCCTCCTGGGCGAGGAGATGTACCTCACCCGCCACACGGACATGGACGCGCTGCGCGACACGGTGCGCTTCATCCAGGCCAAGACGTAGCGGCGGGGGCTCAGCGCTCCGTCCAGGTGATCAGGTACGTGGTGCTGTCGGCCGCCACGTGGGTGCGTGACACGCGAGGCGCCTCCGCGCCGCCCAGGCGCAGCAGCGATTCGAAGAGCGACTCCGCGTAGCCGGGCGCGTCCAGCACCGAGTTCATCCGCATGGTGAAGGTCGTGGGCCCCTGCTCGAGGAGCTCCACCTCCGTGTAGTTGTCGGTGGCGCGCAGCGTCTGGGGCAGCCGCTGCACCAGGCGCCGGGGACCGAGCAGCCGCATGACGCCGTACACCGCGCGGCCCACCAGGGTGCGCCCGTAGCCCTCGATGTGGCGCTCGGCGAGCTGGCGGAAGGCGTCTTCCCGGGACAGTCCGGGGAAGGACTCCTCGACGATGACGTTCAGGCACTGCATCCACAGCGGCACCGGGTAGGCCGGCAGCAGCGGCCGATCCAAGTCGATGCCCGCCTGCCGCAGCCGGTGCTTGAGGCGCGGCGAGACGCGGCCTCGCAGCCCGTGTTCCAGCAGGCCCTCCACCACCTGGACGTAGACGAGCCGCTGCGCGAGGGGCACCGCCGCGCGGGTTTTCATCCTGCGCGCCTCACCCCAGCAGCCAGTGCATGGCGGTGGGGAGCCTGCGCTGCCAGTCCCGCTCGTGGTGTTCGCCGTGCGGGTCCAGCACCAGCGCCAGCTCGTGGTCCGCGTAGCCCAGCCGCTGGAGGTGCTCGTAGAAGGCGCGCGTGGATTCGCCGTAGTAGACGGGCACGCCGCTGGCGTCCGTGTACTCGTGCGCGCCCGCGTCCAGGTAGATGCGCGTCCAACGGCGGCTGTGGGCGGCCCACGCGTCGAAGAGCTGGCTGGCGCCCCACGTCACGGTGGGCGACAGCGCGCCGATGCGGCCGAACACGTCCGGATAGCGGCAGCCGAGGTAGAGCGAAATCAGCCCGCCCAGCGACGAGCCCATGGCCCCCGTCCACTCGGAACCCGGACGGGTGCGGTACGTGCGGTCCACCAGCGGCTTGAGGTGCTCCACCAGGAACTGGCCGTAGGCCGCGCCGCGCGCCTGCATCCGCATGCGGGGCTCGCCCCAGGGCGAATAGTCGTGCACCCGGCCCGCGCCCGAGTCCACCGCGACGATGATCCACGGCTCCAGGCGCCCTTCGTCCACGCCGTGCTCCAGCGCGACGTTGGCGCACCACGTGTCGAAGAGCGCGGATTCGGGGTGGGCGAAGACGTTCTGCCCGTCGTGCATGTAGAGCACCGGGAACCGGTGGTCCGGCCGCGCATCGTATGCATGAGGGGTGTAGACGCGCACGGTGCGCGCGAAGCCCTCCTGGGGGGAGGGGAAGTCTCGGACGATGTGGACGTGGCCCATGGAACCGAGGGGCAGCATAGCTGGCCCCGCGCGTGCACACGCCGGACGATTGCCGCGCGGGACTCCCACTCGGCATGAAAAGCAGGTTATTCTGGAGTCCCCTCATGGAGCTGGAACATCCGCATCTGGCGGTCCTGCTGCTCACCATCGAGTCCGACCTGCGCGAAGCGCGAGCGGCCTTGGATGGCAGTGAGGAGTCGCGCCTGCGCTACGAAGCCGCGCAGAGCCGTGCGGAGGCCGCGTACTTCCTCGCGTGGGATTTGCTCGAGGTGGACCCGAGGTTGGGCCGCGCCTGAGCCGCGCACCGCCCGCGTCCAGGCCCTGGACGGCCGGCCCGCGTCGCGGACGGTGAAGGAAAAGGGCGCCCTTGTAGGGAATCGTGGTCTCGGATGTGCACTGGGCGCACGGCGTGCGTCAGGTGCTCGGAGTGGGATGGTGGTTGGGGTGGTGGCTGGCGTGGGCGTCGCCCGTGCACGCCGCGCCGTATGAAGTGGAGCCCGAGGCGGCGGGCGCGCAGGACCTGCTCGCGTTGGTGGAGGAGGGAGCCATCTCCGCCGAGACGCTCTCCGCGCTGCTCGCCCTGCGGCGCACGGGCGTGGACCCGGGACTGGCGACGCGCGCCACGCTGTATGCGCTGCCGGGGCTGACCTACTCGGACGTGGACGCGGTGCTGCGGACGCGGGGCGAAGGCAGCGCGGTGGGGGGACGGCTGACGGGCACCGCGTCACGGCGGCTCGCGCCGTTTCTCGACACGCGGAGGTCCGGCGGGTTGTCGGGCGACGCGCGGTGGATGATGGCGTTCTCGGCCTCGGATGGACTGCCACCGCCCCTGGCCCTGCAGGTGCGCGCGGGAGGCGTGGCGAACCTTCGCGTGGGGCTGCTGGCCACGCTCGCGCGGCGGAGCCTGGGACCCTTGCGGCGGGACGCGCGGCGGCGGGCCTTCGTGGTGGAGGCGCCCGGGACGAAGGTGCAGCTCCCCAAGGTGTATGTGCAGTGGACGGGTGAGCGCGCCACGGTGCTGGCGGGCGCGTATCGGCTGGGCTTCGGGCAGCGGCTCACGTTGGACACCACGGCGCTGCCTTCTCCAGACGGCTTCCTTCCCGATGATGGCGTGCGGCCGCCCTCGGGGTTGGAGCGAGAGTGCCTCGTCAGCGGTGACGGCTGCGAGCCCGAAGCGCGCCTGTCCGACGTCACGCCGGACTTTCGCTGGGACGAGAGCTTCCGGGGCGTGGCGGGCACGGTGCGAGGTCCGGTGGGGCACGACGCGACGCTCTCACTCACGGGCTTCGCGTCGTACCAGTCCCGGGCGTTGCCTCGGCATGCCGTGCTGGACCGCTCGCTGTGCCCGTCACCGGGCGCGCGGGGCGGGTGCAAGGCGCCAGACGTCTGGGTATCGCTGCCCGGCCGGCGCGAGGAGAAGCTTTCGGCGCGGACACTTCCCGGTGCCTTTCATGAGTGGGCGGGCGGGGGCAACGCGACGCTGTCATCGTCGTCGCGGAGCCACGTGGGCGTGACGGGCTGGGCGGCCAGGCCCGTGTGGGGGCAGGACGGCGCCCCCCTCGATTTCCAACCCAACGCTCGCTATCCGGCGGGCGGCGCCTTCGGTGCGCTGGGGCTCGACGCCGCGTGGGGACGGGGCGCGCTGGACCTCTTCGTCGAGGGCACCCGGAGCTTCGACGCCGCGCCCGGTGGCGGTGGCGGCCTGGGCGTGTTGCAGCGCACCGTGCTCTCCGGGGAGGCCCGCGAGCTGGAGCTGTCACTCCGTTACTACGGGCGGGGCTTCGCCAATCCCTACAGCGGCGCGCCTTCGGGGCCGGATGCCCTGGAGGGGCTGCGCGTGCGCAACGAGCTGGGCGCCCGGGTGCGCTTTCTCCAGCGGGAGGAGGGCGCGTGGCGGCTGCGGGGGCAGGTGGATGCGTGGATGCTGCCCGCGGATGGGGCGGTGCCGGGGAGCGCGGGCACGCTCCATGCGCGAGCCTCCGCGCGCGGAGACCTGCTCGCGTGGCCTCGCTTCCAGCCCTCGCTCCAAGTGGAGCTGCGTGACAGCGGCGTGGGTGGGACGGGCGCGTGCACGGAGGAGACCGCGCTGGAGCCGGACGTGGCGAGTCTGTGCGCCAGCGCGCGGCAGGGCGTCATCGCTCGCGTGCGCTCGGACGTCGTGGAGGGCTTGTCGGTCGCGCTCCAGTACGGACACGCGCGCGTGCGGACGCCCGAGGCGCGAGCGTTCCGACACGACGCGCTGGCCGTGTTCGACGTGCGCTTTCAGCCTGTGTCCGCGCTGAGGCTGCACGGGCGCGTGGTGTGGAAGGACGAGGACCTCTCCGAGCGCAGCCGCCTCCGGCAGGAGCTGCGGGCCGCGCTCGATGCGACCTGGGCGGTGTCGCGCGTCATGTCGGCGCGCGCCCGGTACGCGTGGGTGAAGGACCTCAAGGATGCCAGCGTGGCGCGCGTTCCTCCGGACCCGCCGCGCCACCTCTTCCAACTGGAGTGGGAGACACGCTTTTGAAGGCGATGAACGCGAGGGGGCAGGTCGACATGGTGGGGTGGAGCAAATGGGCGTCTTGGGCGTTGGTGTTGGGGCTGGCGGGCGCGTGGGCCTGTGGAGGCACCTCGCTGGAGGACGGAGCGGACGTGGCGTGCTCGGGACTGTTACCGGGTGACCTGGTCATCACCGAGTTCCTCAACGACCCGGTGGGGACGGACACGGGCCAGGAGTACGTGGAGCTGCACAACCCCACGCGCCTCGCGGTGGACCTGCACGGGCTGACGCTCTACGCGTCCCGCTCGGACGGTTCGCAGGAGCGCGCCTATCTGTTCACCGAGTCCCTGACGGTGGAGCCCAACGGTTACGTGGTGCTGGGCGATGTGCGGGAGGGACCGGTGCCCGCGCACGTGGACCACGCGTATGGCGACGGCCTGGGGGCCCTGGGGAATTCGGCGGGCCGGTTGGGCGTGCGGTGCGGTGAGCGCTTGCTGGATGAGGTCCAGCTCTCCGCGCCCGCGAAGAGCGGTGTGTCCCGAATCTACGACGGCCGGTGGGTGCCGGACGTGGCGGGCAATGATGATCTGGCGCGTTGGTGCGACACGCCAGACGCGGGGGAAACAGGGCCATTCCGAGGCAGTCCCGGTGCCGCGAACGCACCGTGTGGCCCGGTGGGGGATGGAGGGGTCTCCCTGGATGCGGGGAGCGAGGATTCATGCATGGCCGGTGGTGAGGGTGGAACGAGGCCGGTGGTGCGTCCTCGGCCCGGTGAGCTGGTCATCACTGAGGTGATGGCCAACCCCAAGGGCGACGACACGGTGGGGGAATGGGTGGAGTTGCTGGCCACGGCGCCCGTGGACCTCAACGGGGTGACACTGGTGGCGGAGGCGGGCGCAGCGGCCTTGTCGGGACCAGGGTGCCTGTCGCTGGCCGCGGGTGAGTACGCGGTGGTGGCCCGTCGCTCCGACGCGGCGCTCAACGGTGGACTGCCACCGCCCGTGGCGACCTTTGGCATGGACCTGCGCAACGCGGGTGGACGGCTCCAGGTGCGCGTGGGGACGGAGGTGGTGGACTCGGTCGACTACGGCCCCGCCGTGGATGGCGTGGCCACGCAGGTGTCCGCGCCGCTCGCGGACGCCGTTCGCAACGACGCGCTGTCGGCGTGGTGTCCGGCCGTCGCGCCCTACGGCACGCGCGGCAACCTGGGAACACCGGGCCGGGCGAACCGCGTCTGCGGCGAGGACGGGCTGGACGCGGGGGCGGGTGACGCGGGCACGCCGGATGCTGGCGCGGACGCGGGGACGGGCGTTCCGGAGTGTATCGACCGGACCACGGGCCGGGCCCGTGCGCGGAGGACGCCCACGGTGGGCTCGGTCGTCCTCACCGAGTTCATGGCGGACCCCAGCGCCGTGGCCGACGCCACGGGGGAATGGGTCGAGGTGCTCGCGCTGCGCGACGTGGACCTCAATGGCGTTTCGCTCTCCAACGAGAGCGGGAGCCAGTCCACGTTCGACTCGGCGCTGTGTCTGGCCGTGCGGGCGGGAGGCCGGGCCGTGCTGGCGCGCAGCGAGGATTCGAGCCGCAACGGCGGTCTTCCCGCGGTGCTGAGCACCTTCTCCTTCAACCTCGCCAACACCGCCGGCGACCGGAAGCTCCAACTCTCGGTGGCCGAGCGCGTCCTCGACGTCGTGACGTGGACCAGCGCGGCGGTGCCGGGTGTGTCGTCGCAGCTCGACCCCAGCCGCAGCGACCCACAGCGGAACGACTGGCCCGGGAGTTTCTGTCCCACGCCACCGTCGGCGCGGTACGGCCGCGGCGACCGGGGCACGCCGGGAGGGGAGAACCGCCCATGCGCGCTCTGAGGAAGGCGAGAAGCTGGATGGCGTGCGCCGCGCTGGCGGGCCTGCTCGGTGCTTGTGGGGGCGATGCGGGGGCGTCGTGCGGGCCCACCTCGGCGCGGGTGGTGGAGGTGCTGGACGGGGACACCGTCATCTTGGAGGGCGGTGAGCGCGTCCGGTATCTGCTGGCGGACACCCCGGAGCGCACGGGGGCGGGAGGCGACTGCTTTGGCCCGGAGGCGTATGCCTTCAACCGGGGACTCGTCGAGGGCAGGCGGGTGACGCTCGCATACGGCGAGGCGTGTGAGGACCGCTTCGGCCGGCTGCTCGCATACGTGTCCGTGGACGGGCGGGAGGTGAACACGCTGTTGGTGGAGCGGGGGCATGCCTGCGTCCTCCATGTGCCTCCCGCGGGACGTTCTCGGCGCGCCGAGTTCGAATCCCTGGAGGCACGGGCCCGCCTGGAGGGGCGGGGCATCTGGGGCGCGTGCGCGCCAGTGCCCTGCCAGCGATGAGTCGCCTGACGAACGAGGCGTTGGCGCGGCAGGCCCTTCCGCGAGGCAACACCCGAGCCAAGGTTGTAGACGGGCAGCCCGGTCCAGTCCTGGGGTGTATCCCAGTGGTAACATCCACGCTCATCCCGCTTCGCCTGAAGAGGCGGGCGTACCTGGCCGGGGGGCTGGTGATGGACAGGCCCGCGCAGTCTCCGACCACGAAGGCGCTCGCATGAGTCCACGCAGTCCGCCACCGCGCACGCTCCCGGACCTGCTCGAGGCCCTTCGGGAGGAGATTGCCCTGCGCTGGCGGGTGGGCGTGGGCTCCGTGCTCGGGGCGCTGGTGCCTCCAGAGCGAGAGCACCCGGTGGGGATGCGGAAGCTGGTGGCCGAGCTGGGCGCGGTGTTGCGGACCGAATCCGCGGAGACCCGGCTGGCGCATGCCCGCGCCCTGGGCCGGGAGCATGGGCGGGAGCGCTATCTGGCGGGCTTCAGCATGCGCGCGCTGGTGCTCGAATACGGGGCGCTGCGAAGCGCCATCTTCGACACGCTGGAGGCGGAGGGATGGACCCCTGGACTGGCGGAGCTGCGCGCCTTGAACCAGGTGTTGGACATCGGGCTCGAGGAGGCGGTGGGGCAGTCCTCCCTGGAGGACGAGCGCGCGCCGGGCGCCTGGCTGCATGGGCTGCTCGACCATGCGCCGACGGTGGTCTACGCGAAGGACACGGCGGGCCGGTATCTGTACGTGAACCACGGCTTCGAAAAGGCGTCCGGCCTGCTCCGGCGCGACGTGGTGGGCCGCACGGACCACGAGCTGTTCAGCGCGGAGGTGGCCGAAATCTTCTCCGGCAATGACAGGCAGGTCCTGGTCACCGGCAAGCAGTTCACCACCGACGAACACGTGTCACTGCACGACGGCGTGCACGTGTTCCAGACGCTCAAGTTCCCCCTGCCGGATGCGCAGGGCCGGGTCATGGGCGTGTGTGGCTTCTCCACGGACTCCACGGAGGCGAAGCGGCTGGAGCGCGAGCGGGATGAAGCCCGCGAGCATCTGCGCCGCATCGTCACGCAGTTGCCCGTCGTCCTCTGGGCCACGGACGCGCAGGGCGTCATCACCCTCTTCGAGGGCGAGCGGCTGAGCGCGCTGGGGCTGGAGCGAGGCGCGTACGTGGGGCGCTCCGCCTACGACGTATACCGGGACCGTCCGGACCTGCTGGCCGCCACGATGCGTGCCCAGGAGGGCGAGTCCTTCATCCTGGAAGTGGAGATGAGCGGGTCCTGGTTCATGACGGGCGTGTCTCCCGTCATCGGCCCGGACGGCAACGTGGTGAGCGTGGCGGGTGTGTCATTGGACATCTCCGAGCGGCGCCGCGCGGAAGAAGTGCTGCGCCAGTCGGAGATGCGTTACCGGCTGGCCACGTTGGCGACGAGCGACGTCATCTACGACTGGAACCTGGACACGGGGGACATCGAATGGAGTGAGCTGGCCGCCGTCCAGTTCCGGTTGACCGTCGAGGAGGCGGCGCTCAACGTCGACGGGTGGAGCGCCCGCATCCATCCGGAGGACCGGGAACGGGTGGCGCAAGACATCCAGATGGTCATCGACCAGGGTGCGGCGCATTGGACGGACGAGTACCGCTTCCTGCGGGGAGACGGGAGCTGGGCCGTCATCGCCGACCGGGGGCAGGTGGTGCGCGATGCCGACGGCCGCGCGGTGCGCATGGTGGGCGCCATGCAGGACATCTCCGAGCAGCGGGCCACCGAGCAGGAGGCGAAGCGGCGGGCGGAGTTCGAGCAGCTCCTCATCGGCATCGTCAGCCATGACCTGCGCAATCCCCTCTCCGCCATCAGCATGGCCGCCACCGCGCTGCTCCGGCGGGACGGTCAGGATGACCGGCAGCGCAAGGCGCTGGGCCGCATCCTCTCCAGCGCGGGGCGCGCCACGCGCATGCTCAGGGATTTGCTCGACTTCACCCAGGCCCGCCTGGGCGGTGGCATCCCCATGGAGTCCCAGTGGGTGGACCTGCACGTGCTGACGCGGCACGTGGTGGAGGAGGTCCGGCTCGCCCGGCCCGAACGGACGCTGGAGTTCGAGTGCCGGGGCGATGGATATGGCGCGTGGGACCCGGACCGGCTGGCGCAGGTCATCACCAACCTGGTCAACAACGCGCTCAGCTACAGCCCGGATGGCGGTGTCGTGTGCGTGCGCACGCGTGGCCTGCGCGACAGCGTCGTGCTGACCGTGCACAACCCCGGGCCACCCATTGACCCGGAGCTGCGGCCCCGCATGTTCGAGCCCATGAAGCGCCCCGAGCACAAGGGGCCTCGGGGTGGGCTGGGTTTGGGCCTCTTCATCGTGAAACACATTGTCGATGCGCACGGCGGCGCCATCCGCGTCCACTCCTCCGCGCATGACGGGACGACCTTCCTGGTTCGCCTGCCTCGGGGGACGCCGCCCCCCACCTCTGACGCCGAGGCCCTTGCTCCAGGAGACGAGCCCGGCTAGCACTGGGTCCGTGGTGACACGTCTTCCCTGGAGGGTTTCATGAAGAAGGTCCTCATCGGACTGGGCATCGGCTGTGGTGTCTTCGTCCTGGCGGGTATCGGCTTGCTGCTGGCGGGTGGCATCTGGGCCAAGAACACGTTCGGCGGCAGCTTCGAGGCCGTGCAGAAGATGCAGACGCAGGAGCAGGAGCTGCAGCAGCTCAACTCCAGCAACCCCTTCACGCCGCCGCCGGAGGGCCAGGTGCTGCCGCTCGACGAGAAGCGGCTGCTCGCCTACCTGTCGGTGCGTGAGGCCGCCCTGCCCGCGTTCAAGGACTTCGAGGTGAAGTCCAAGGAGTTCGAGGCGAAGCACGAGGGCGACGCGGAAGGGAAGGCGGGCTTCAACGCGGCCATGGACGCGGCGAACATGTTCATGGCGCTCATGGTGGACGTGCGCACCGCGTACATCGGCGCGCTCAAGACGCAGGGGATGTCGCCCGCTGAGTTCCAGAGCATCACCGGCACCGTCTACGCCTCCATGGTGGCGGACAGCACGGACCAAATTCGCGGCATGGCCGAGCAGGGCAAGAAGATGATGGCCACCCAGCTCGCGGAAGTGGACAAGCGGCTGGCGGGTGACTCGCTCACCGACGCGGAGCGCGCGCAGTTGGAGGAGTCACGGGCGCAGCTCCAGGACACGCTCGACTCGATTGAGGCGGACAGCGCGAACGACGAAGTGGAGCCGCTGTCCGAGGAGTCCAAGAAGGCGGCCACCGCCAACGTGGAGCTCCTGAAGAAGCACAAGGAGCGCGTGGAGCTGATGGCCAACGTGGCCTTCGACGGCTTCGTGCTGGGTGGCGCGGGCGCCCACGGGCAGGCCGTCGACGTGGACTGAGTCGTCGTGCGAGGTTTCCAGGGGCTCCTGGCTCATGCCTCCCGTTTCCGGGTGGTGTCGGGCCGGGAGGTCCCCTGGGCGCGTGCCTCCCGTCGCCGGGCGCGCTGGCTGGCCCACACGGCCGCGGTAATGAGCGCGACGATGATGACCACGGACGTCATGGGCGGGACGTGGAGCCAGGGCTCCAGCACCATCTTCAGCCCCGCGAACGCGAGCACGCCCGCCAATCCGTAGTGCAGGTAGCGCAGCTTGCCCACCGTGCCCGCGAGCACCAGGTAGAGCGCGCGCAGCCCCAGGATGGCGAAGGCGTTGGAGCTGTAGAGCACGAACGTCTGGTCGGTAATCGCGAAGGCCGCGGGCACCGAGTCCACCGCGAAGACGATGTCCGTCAGCTCCAGCCCCAGCAGGGCCAGCAGCAGCGGCGTGGCCACGCGCCGACCATCCGCGAGCCTGGCGATGAAGGACTTGCCGTGGAGTTGGTGCGTCACCGGCAGCCGCTTCGCGAGCCAGCGGACGGCCTTGTTGTCGGACTGCTCGGCGGGGTTCTCGCGCAGCACGCGCCAGGCGGTGAAGAGCAGGATGCCGCCGAAGACGTAGGACACCCAGCCCCAGCGCTCCATGGCCGCCGCGCCCAGGAAGATGAAGAGCGCGCGGAAGACGAGCGCTCCGAAGATGCCCAGGAAGAGCACCTGGTGCTGGACGCGCGTGGGGATGGCCAGGCTGCGAAAGATGACGAGGAAGACGAAGACGTTGTCCAGGCTGAGGCTCTTCTCGATGAAGTAGGCCGCCAGGTATTCCTGCGCGGCCCGCGCCCCCAGCACCCGCCAGATGAGGACGTCGAAGAGCAACCCCGCGGCAATCCAGACGCCGCTCCAGACAATGGCGGCGCGGTGGGACTCGCCATGCCGCCCGCGATGGGCGAGCAGGTCCACCGCGAGCAGCACCAACACCGTGGCCCAGAAGGCCATCCACATCCACGGCGGCACGTTCGGCATCGCTTGGTGAACCTATGCATGCCTGCGTGCAAGCGTTCTCCCGGGCACGGCTGGCGGCGCACGGCCCGGGTCGCCACCTGGGGGCCCTCCGGGCGCCTGCTTGTTCGCACGCTGCCGTGAAGGGGCGGGCTTCATTCCAGGTGGAAGTTGAATGGCAGCTCGACGGTGACCCTGCCGCCGAGCGCGGGCGGCGGTGGTGGGAAGGGCGCGGCCTTGCGCACGGCGTCCAGCGCGGCATCACACAGGATGGAGTGCGGGCAGGCGCCCACCACGCCGAGGTCCACGAGCTGGCCTTGCACGCCCACGGAGATGCGCAGCACGAACTGGCCTTCGAGCCCCGCCATCCGGGCTTGATGCGGGTAGGGCAGGTCCTCGAAGCGGTCGCGGAACATCTGTTCGAACGCGCGGCGGTCCGCGTCCGCCGTGTCGTCCGGGGACACCTCGGGAGGAGCCTCCACGAGCAGCCCCGGGACGCCAGGGCCGAGCGAGCGCTGGACGGCGCCCGCGACGGAACGTCCCGCCAGGCTGCCCTCGATGTCTGAAGCAGGGCCCGCGGGCGGCGCGGCGGACAGGGGCTCTGCGAGCGTGGGCGCGCCGGGCCCGGAGGCTGGCATGTTCGGCGCGGGCACGGGCTCGTGCCGCGTGAGCGGGGGCGCTTGGGGGCGGGGTTCGGGCGGGACACGCGGGGGCGTGGGGGCTCGGAAGGGTCGGGGCCTGCGCGCGGCGCGAAGCCGGGAGGGTTGCTTGGGGGCCGTGGTGGTGTCCGGCGTGGCGACCGCGGCGGAGGTGTCCGACGAGGGCGGCGTGGTGGTGGCCGGAGCGGACCGCGCGCGCGGCGTCGTCAGTCGGAGCACGAGGACCTCGCCGTGCGTCGCCTCGCCCTCCATGCGTCGCGGCACGCCGCGCCAGAGGGTGGCCACGCCGAAGAGCATGGCGGCGTGGAGCCCCACGGCCACGAGGACCAGGCTGAAGAGCCGCTTGCGGCCTGGAGGCGCTGCCGCATGAGGCTGGGCGACCGAGGTGAACAGCGGCGTCTCGGGCGTGCGCGTTTCTGTTTCATCCTCCGGCATGGTGCCCCCTTCCCCATCGCGCCACCCGTGGGGTTAGTGGCGTGCGGCGCGCGCGTGAAGCGGGCGGGGGGGCTCGGGCGTGTGCGGCGGTCCTCACTCCGCCCGAGGGGTGTTGGCGCCGTCTCAGTGCGGTGCGACCGAGGGGCGGGCTTTACGGAAGACCACGGTGAGGTTGTTGCTGGGCATGTCCACCACGCGCTCGCGCTCCAGTCCGTGCCGCGCGGCCTCGGCGGTGACGGCCTCCAGCGTGCGCACGCCCCACGCCGGATTCCTGTCGCGGAGCGAGGCGTCGAACTCGAGGTTGCTCGGCGCCGTCTCGCGGCCCTCGACGAAGTAGGGGCCATACATGACGAGCAGGCCGCCGGGCGGGAGCACTCGGCCCGCGCCGCGCATCAGTCCCTCGCAGGCGGACCAGGGGCTGATGTGAATCATGTTCACGTTGAGGATGGCGTCCGCGCGAGTCTCGGGCCAGGACTCGGCGCTCGCGTCCAGCCGGCGGGGTGGCAGCAGGTTGGGCAGGGCCTCCGCTTCACGCCAGGCCTCGATGCTCTCCAAGGCGTCGGCATCCATGTCGGTGGGTTGCCAGGTGAGGTGGGGCAGCGCGCGAGAGAACCACACCGCGTGTTGCCCGGTGCCGCTGGCGATTTCCAACACCGTGCCGGAGGCGGGGAGGACCTCGCGAAGGACGGCGAGGAGGGGTTCGCGATTGCGTTCCGTGGCGGGGGCATGACGCTTCATGCCCCTGGGTTTCGCACATCCTCCGTGCTTCGTGTGCGTCAGCGCGCGGAGCCCCCGCGCCACCTGCTCGCCGCGTGACACCCGCGCGTGGCTCAGTCGGGCTTCCACCGCTCCAGGTGGTCCGCGTTGTCCTGGGCCACGCGGTACAGCGCCATGGACCGTTCGCCAGACGCCGCGTCCACGCTGTGGTGGACGAAGAGCGGCGCCACGGGAATGCCAGGGAGCGCGGCGCGCACCCGCTGGAGCGCGGCTTCGGGCGTCGTGGCTTCGAGCACGCCCACCGCTCCGTGCCCCGTCAGCGCCGAGTTGATGAGCAGTTTCATCGCGTCATCGGAGCGGACCTCGTCCGCGAACACCAGGTCCGGGTCTTGCCGGAGGAAGGCGCGGAGCGTGCCGGGCATCGCCGTCTCGCCGTCGGGGCGGGTGATGCCGATGCGGATGTCGGAGGCACGCGGCGCCTCCAGCGCGGCCAGTCCCCGCACGTCGTCGGGCAGGGCCTCGATGGCCGCGTGCAACGACGTGGTCCGGCCCGAGCCTCGCGCTCCGGTGAACAGCACCATCTGTCCCTGGAGCAGGGTGTCGAGCTTCAAGAAGCGCTCGGACAGGAAGCGGGCTTCCTCGGCGGACAGTGGCAGCGAGGAGAGCGGAGGGAACGCGTCGCGCACCCGTGAGTCCCGCGCCACGGAGATGACCCACGGCCCCAGCGTCCCCGGCTGGAAGACGACCCGGAACTCCAGCTCCGGGGAGGCGGCGTCCAAGGGGACGTTCACGCTGCCTCGGTTGGGGCGGAGGGCATCGGCGCCGCGTTTCGCGAGCGCCGCCATCGCGTCGGTGAGCGGCCCATGCAGCGACACGTCCACAGGGTGTCGCACCGCGCGCTGCTCGCCGCCGAGCAGCCCCGTTGGGTTCGGCGCTTCGGGGACGTCATAGAAGAGGCTGATGCCCGCGCCGTCCTGTCCGTCATCCAGCGTGTCGGCCCACACGGAGAACCGCGTGGCCCGTGTCTGCGCCGCGATGGAATAGAGCGCTCGCGCGGCTTCATCGAAAGTTTGCACCGAGGGCGGCGCGGCGACGGGGAGGGACTCCCGGTTCAGCGTGTCGAGCAGTCCTGCAATCACGGCGGCGATGGGCGAGGAGGGCGAACTCATGGTGTAACTCCGATGCGGGTACCGCCCACTCTCTCACGGGAAGTCCACCGAAGCGCTCACTGCCTCAGGAGTTGGTCCATGCACCGACGCGCCGCCGCTTTCGTCCTCCTCGCTCTCGTGGCCACGGCGTGTTCGGGGGACCCTGATGACGGGCCTTCGGACAGCGGCACCTCGCCGGACGCGGGCAGCTCGGACGCGGGCCTGACGGATGCGGGGACGGGGGACGCGGGGACCTCGGCGTGCGAGCCCTTTGGCCGCTTCGGACCGCCCGGAAACACCTTCACGCTCCCCGGCCCCAACGCGAATGGCGAGCTGTACGTCCCGGACGTGCAGGCGCGCTTCCCGGACGTGGACTGGAGCACGCTGGACCGGTTGTACGTCGCCGCTGGCCACTACACGCTCATCAACCTGGGCAACCTGCCGCAGCGCAGCGCGTCCCGGCCGCTGGTCATCACCAACAGCGGGGGACAGGTCCTCATGCGGCCCCGGCCGGGCAGCACGCAGGGCTACATCTGGTCCATGGGCGGCGGCTCCCACTGGGTGCTCACCGGCCGCTACGACCCGGAGTCAGGCACTGGCCACGCGGACTTCCCCGGCCACCGCTGCGGCGCCTATGCCTCATCGCGCGAGCGCTACGGCTTCTTGAGCGACGACGCGTTCCTCAGCGAAGGCCACATGGGGCTGGGCATCGGCGGCGCGCACAGCTTCGAGGTGGAGTTCATCGAAATCACCCGCGCGGGCTTCGCGGGCCTGCGCATCAACCGGTCGGGCTCGGGCGGCACCGTGCCGCCGCTCAACGACATCCGGCTGCACGACCTCTACATCCACGACACCGCCAGCGAGGGCATCTACTTCGGCTCCACCCAGGGCGCGCCCACGCCGCTGGGCTCGGGCCTCAAGGTCTACAACAACCGGTTGGTGCGGACCGGCACGGAGGCGCTCCAGCTCCAGAACCTGGGTGACGGCGCCGAAGTCCACCACAACGTCATCGCCTACGGCGCCCTGGACTGGCGGGCCGCCTTCCAGCAGTACCAGGACCACAACGCCCAGGCGCAGGTGCGCGGTGGCCACATCCGCTTCCATCACAACGTCTTCCTGGGCGGCGCCGCGGCGCTGCTGAACTTCTTCGTGGGCGCGGAGTCCGGGGATGCTCCGCTGAACGTCGAGTTCACCGACAACTACTTCGCGGACACCCTCAGCCTGGGGCTCTACGTGGGCGGCACCGCCGCGAACACGGACCGGCTGACCTGGGAGCGCAACGCGTTCCGGGGGCTCGACTTCGGCTACGCGGAGGTCTACCCGACCGCGACGGACCCCGGCGTCATCTTCGGGTTCGGGAACGCCATCCGCTCGCCCGTGACGCTGACGGACAACCGCTGGGAGGGCGGACGCCGGCTCGTTCACGGGCTGACCGGGGGGACGGGCACCTCGGGCGTGGTGACGGCCACGGGCAACGTGAATGGCGCGGTGGCGCCGCTCGCGTTCGTGGACACCGGATTGCCGGCGGGCACGCCCACCCGGGCGCTGGAGATGTGGACGGACCGGGCCACCCGGGCGCCCGGCTCACCGCTGGTGACCTATGCGGCCGGACGCCTGGTGATGTACGACGGGCAGCTCTACCGGGCCCGGGTGTCCAACACGAACAAGGTGCCGCCGGAGAGCCCGTCCGACTGGGAGCGTCTGCCGCCTCCCGTGGATGACCTGCGCACCGCCCCCGGAACCGAGTGGGCGGAACGGAGCGTGGGCCTGCTGCCCTGACGCGGGGTCCGGGTAGGGGGATGGGCGGGCCGGACGTTCCTGTCCGTCCGGTGTGTTTTCCACCCGGCAATTCCCGGCCCTGGGGGGCGGAGCCCGGGGGCGCCCGGGCGTGGCCCCTGGGGGGTACATTGGGGGCATGGTTCCACGGCAGGTGGACGGCTCGGGCGTTATCTCTGGCGTTACCGTCTCCCAAAGAGGAAAGTTCACCCAGGGCTCCCCTTTCTACCGGGCGAGCGGGCACTGGGATGCACTCCTGGGTCCGCGGGTTACACTGCCAGGCCTGGGTCCCTAGCAGGGCGGGGCGCTTCACATGTGTGTACGGTCCCTTGTTGTCACGGACCTGCCTGCCACACCTTTGGGTGGGCAGGCCTGAAACCCAATTCGGAGGAGAGTCACCATCATTCGCGAACAGAGAAGCAACCGCGGCGGGAGCCGCGACCAGAGAACCAACCGTCGTATCCGTGCCCGTGAGGTCCGCGTCGTCGGGTCTGACGGTAGCCAGCTCGGGGTCATGCCTCTCGAGGCGGCCCTGGATCGCGCTCGTACCGAGGGGCTCGACCTCGTCGAAATCAGCCCCATGGCCAGTCCACCGGTCTGCAAGATCATGGACTACGGCAAGTTCAAGTACGAGGAGAAGAAGAAGGCCTCGGAAGCGAAGCGTGCCCAGGTCACGGTCCTGCTCAAGGAAGTGAAGCTCCGTCCGAAGACGGAAGAGCACGACTACGAGTTCAAGGTCCGCAACACCCGCCGGTTCATCGAGGACGGGAACAAGGCGAAGGTCGTCATCCAGTTCCGCGGGCGTGAAATCACGCACAAGGAGCAGGGCACGGCCATCCTCGACGACGTGGCCAAGGACCTGAAGGACGTGGCCGTCGTGGAGCAGATGCCCCGGATGGAAGGGCGTCTGATGTTCATGATCCTCGCGCCCACGCCGAAGGTGGCGCAGAAGGCCCGCGAGCTGGTTCGCCAGGCCGCCACCGCCGCCAAGCGGACGCCTCCGCCGGGAGCCCCGGGCGCTGGCAAGCCGGCGGGTGCCAGCGGTGGCGCCGACGAGAAGGCCGAAGCCAAGGCCGACGAGAAGGCCGAGGAGAAGACGGAAGCGCAGGCCGCGCCGGCTCCAGCCGAGGCGCAGAGCCCGACGGCCTCCTGAGGGATGCCGCCGACACGCGGTGGGTCGCCCCCCACCGCGTGCGGCGCCTCTCAGGAAATGGGAAAGCGCGGCTGGAGCACCACGGGCAGGCGGCCAGGCGTGGCTTTTCGCCCACACGTCCGGCCCCGTCGTGGGGTGTTCGCCCGCCCAGCCGGCTGGCAGGCGACTTGAAAAGGAGGGCAGTGCTGCCGCAGTCTGTCCGCCCGCGAACGCTCGCGGACCTCCTTTCTTCAAGGACGCGTGATGCTGCCTGTCCTCCTCGCCGTGCTGCTGTCGCAGTCGCCCGCGGCCAATCCCCGCCAGCAGGGTGTGCCCATTGGCAAGGGCCAGACGATGCCCACCGTCACGCTGTCCGCGCCTTCGGGCGGTTGGACGGTGGACCGGATGATGCTCATCGAGGGCACCGTCAGCGACACCACCATCGACCCCATCGTGGTGTCCATCAACGGTGACCGTTACCTGATGCGCACGTACCGCGGGCGCTTCAGCCGCAAGTTCCCGGCGGCCAGCGGGAAGAACATCGTCACGGTGATGGCCACCAATCAGGCCGGCACCGCGCGCGCGCAGGCCACCAGCTACGCGCAGATTCCGCCGGTGCCCTTCAAGGTCGTCCTCACCAGCGACACCGACGGCGTCTACACCGACCTGCACCTCTACGAGCCCACCGCGGAGAGCGCCGTGGGGGACGCGCTCGACGTGCAGAAGATGGCGCACGTCTACTGGGCCGACACCGCGAGCCCCTCCGGCGGCACGTTCTTCCTCAACTCGCAGGGCGGTGACTTCGACCAGCCCGCGTACGGCCCCTACCTCTACATCCACCGCGCGCCGCCCAAGGGCGTGTACCTGGTGGCCACGAACTACTGGCCCAGCGGCGACAAGGCCCACACGGTGGCCACGCTGAACCTGGCGCTCTTCGAGGGCACGCCCAACGAGGTGCGCCGCATGGTGCGCATCCCCCTGGCCACGCCGGGCACGACGCGCGTGCTGGCCTGGGTGAACATGCTCGGCAACGGTCAGGCGGAGGTGTACGTGCCCTCGCAGGACCCGAAGCCGAAGCACGCGGCCTGGCCGACGAATCTGGACGCGGCCCTCAAGGAGCTCCAGTCCGGCGGTGGCGGCGAGGGCGAGTACTGACGCCTCCGCGTCTTTCGGGGTCCACCTCCATGCGCGTCCTTCCCTTGCTCGTGCTGCTGCATGCCTCCGTGGCGCCCGCGTCGGGCGTGGCGGAGCCGGACGCGCTCAGCGCGGCTGCGCCCGAGTCCCGCGACGTGCTGCTGCGGCGCGAGGTGGCGCAGGTGGCCCTGGCGCAGGTGCGTAAGCAGGACGCCGCGTGGCACCCGGACCAGCGTGACTGCGCGGGCCTCATCCGCTTCGCCTACCGCGTCGCCTACAAGCGCGTGGCACCCGAGCGGCTCGTCACGCCGCTGTGGCGCGACGGCCAGGGCCAGCCCTCCGAGTTCGCGGACGCGGAGGTGCTGCTCCACCGCAACTTCCAGCTCCTGGGCCGCGATGACGCCACGCGCGAGTCGCTGCGCACCGGCGACGTGCTGGCCTTCCGCCAGGAGCAGGACGCCGGCCCCATCTTCCATCTGATGCTGGTGGTTCGCCCGGAGGACCGGGCCCACGCACCCGCGCGCGTCGTCTACCACCCGGGGGAGAAGGGCGCCGCGGTGCGCACCGGCGTCCTCCGAAACCTGGCCACCGAGGCGCCGCTGGAGTGGCGCCCGGTGCCGCGCAACGCTTCCTTCCTCGGCTTCTTCCGTTTCAAGGAGTGGATGTCATGACATCTCCCAAGAGCGGCCCTCCCAAGGCGCTCCTCATCGGTCTGTTCACCGTCCTCGTGGGCGGCGCCGTGGCCGGGTCCTTCGTCCTGGGGCGCCGCAGCGGCTCGTCCGGCGACGGCGGCGGCACCGTGACGAACTTGATGGGTGACGAGCGCAAGGGGCCTCCCAGCGCGGGCGCCAGCGCGGAAGGCATGCCCGAGCCCTCGATGACGGAGCTCGAGGTGCCCGGCACCGCCGCGCCCTCCGCCCTCTGGGTGGATGTGTACCGTCCGGGCAAGGTGCGTGACGCGCTGGCCGCCAACGCGTGGCTGCGCGACCAGCTCCAGAAGCCGCTGGGGCAGGGCTTCGTCGGCGCGTGGGCTGCCTTCTTCGGCTCCACCGGTGAGGACCTCCAGGCGGGCTTCAAGGGCGCGGTGCTGGACCTCTTCGCGGGTCAGCTCCTGGACACCCCGTTCCGCGTGACGTGGTTCGGCGGCGACGCGCGCTCCAGCACGCCGGCCTTCATCCTTCCCAATCCGGGCCGCGCCGCGACGTCCGCGTATGACGCGCTGGACGGCGTGGCCAGCCGCGGCGGCATGACGGCGCAGCACTGCCCGGGCGGTGGGCACGCCGATGCCTATGAGATGAAGCGCTGGCTGGTGGCGGAGCAGACGCTGTGGGCGGGCCGGCTCGCGGATCGGCTGGTGCTCGCGCGCCACCCGGTGGCGGTGCTCCATGGCTTGTGCGCGGAGCTGCCGGAGCTGAAGCCCACGGACGGCGTCGACGTCGAGCTGGGCTACGACGCGGACGCCTACGGCCGCGAGGTGCAGCTCCTGTCGAGCGTGCTGGGACTGGCGCCCGGCACGCGGCTGCAGTTCGGCGTGACGGCGAACCAACTGGTGCCCCGGGGCATCGCGAGCAAGCTGATGGACGGGCCCGCGCGCCTGGACACCGCGCCGCTCTCCGATGACCTGCTCAAGCTGGTGCCGGAGGACACGCCGGTGCTGCTGGCCTTCCAGCTCAAGCTGCCGGAGTCCCTGGCGCCGGAGACGCTCAAGGAATACTGGGAGGAGGACGGCGGCAAGGGCCCCACGCGCACGCGGCAGGTGGCGATGGTGTGGACGCCGCGCGGTGATGCCTTGATGCCGGTGGAGCTGGCGGTGCTGTGGGGCAGCCCCGAGGACGCGGTCGCGTTGAATGGCCTGTTCTCCCAGGGGTTCAACAAGCTGGTGCGCGCCACCCACTGCAACCACGTGGTGCTGGCGTCCAGCGAGGCGGAGCTGGAGCGGCTGCGCAAGGCCTGCGCGGGCCAACTGCCCAACATGCTCAGCGCGGCGGGCCCGGTGGTGGCGGGGCTGCGTCAGCCCACGTCGGTGGCCTTCGGGGTGAACACGGGCCGGCTGCTCAGCGGGCTCACCCTGGATGGATATCTGTCTGAGTTCCGGGTCAGCCGCAAAGCGCCGATGCCCAGCGCGCCGCCCCCGGAAATCGATGTGGCGCGGCGCGACCTGGAGTCGCTGCCGTACCTGGGCCTGCGCGGCACCGTGCAGGGAGATTCGCTGGTTCCTGGAGGTTTCGGGTCATGAAGTGCGTCATCCGCATGGCGGCTCTGTCCGCGCTCCTGCTGTCCGGCATGGCCCTGGCCAAGCCGCTCTACATCACCGTGCCGCGCTCCTATGGCAGCCAGGAGCCGGTGGCGGTGGACGTCGCCTTCGAGGACAAGGGGCCCGTCGAGCTCCGCGTCCTCCAGCCCGAGAACCTGGACGCCTTCATCCGCGCCCAGGGGGACCTGCGGCGCGCGTACGAGACGCCGCCGACGTTGAAGAACCCGGGCCGCGCGCTCAGCCGCGGCCTCAACGCGGTGCGCACGCCGGGCATGTTCCTGCTCGAAACGCTCAACCCTCACTTCCGTGACGTGGTGGGCGACGTGTTGCCCCGTCCGCCAGAGACGCCGGGCGCGGGTGAGCCCTTGTCCAAGGTGGCCGAGGGCCCCGAGCGGCTGGTGGGCATCCCGCCCGGCTTCAAGGTGACGCGCAGCCAGTGGCTGAACCTGGACCTCGGCGGCGCCGAGCGCGAGTTCAACGTCCCCGGCTTCTACGCGAGCAGCTCCAGCGGCTTCCAGGAGCGCCGCGTCACCCTGGCGCCGCTGCCCGCGGGCACCTACGTGCTCCAGTTGGTGCAGGGCCGGGTGGAGGGGCAGGTGGTGCTGGTCGTCAGTGACTTGACGGTGCAGCTCAAGCAGACGGATGGCCAGGTGCTGGTGCGCGTGGCGGGCCGCGACCAGAAGCCGCGCGCGGGCGCCGAGGTGCAGGTGTACCTGCCCAAGGGCAAGGGCCCCACCGGGAAGACGAACGAGAAGGGCGAGGTGACGCTGGCGGTGTCGGAGCCGCGCATCATGGCCACCGCGTCGGTGGGCGGGGACACCGCCATCGTCGACACGGACTTCTACTCCGCGCTGGCGGTGGCGCCGGACGTGTTCATCTACAGCGACCGGCCCATCTACAAGCCGGGCCACGAGGTGAAGTTCCGCGGCGTGGTGCGCCAGCCGGACACCTACCTGGCGCGCCTCTTCACGCCGAAGAAGCGCCAGGTGGAGGTGAAGCTCATCTCGCAGGAAGGCCGCGCGTTGACGACGCGCGCCGCGGTGGACGAGTTCGGCGCCTTCCACGGCACCTTGAAGGTGCCGGAGGACCTGGGCACCGGCGTGCTGCGCGTGGAGGCGCAAGTGGACGAGCACCCGCACCAGGGCGAGGCCCGCGTGCAGGACTACGTGAAGCCGACGTTCTACCTGGAGGTGGAGCCCGGCTCGGAGACGGTGGTGCCCGGGCAGACGCTGCGCGCGAAGGTGCGCGCCCGCCGCTACGCCGGTGGGACGCCGGACGGCGCGAAGTACGAGGTGTTCCTCTACCGCAGCCTGCTGGACGCCCCCGCCTGGGTGGATGACGCCGGCAAGGGCGGGCAGGGCAGTGACGTGACGTACGGCAGCGCCTCCAGCACGGAGGGCAAGCTGAGCGTGCCCGAGCGCCTGTTCTCCTCCGTGGAGTCGCGCAGCGCGTATGAGGACCCCTGGTCCAGCGCCAGCGGCTTCAACGCCGACGGCGAGGCCGAAATCGAGGTGGCCGTGCCCGCGCTGGCGGCGGGTGAGGACATGCTGCCGTACCGCTACTCGCTCACCATCCGCGCGCGGGATGACCAGGAGACCTTCGCCAACGCCACCGCCGCCTTCTTCCTGTCGAAGGTGGAGGTGCTGGGCCTGGCGCGCTACTCCGACGCGGTGGTGGCCAAGGCGGGCGAGGCGACGCTGGCGGTGCGCGCCACCACGCTGTCGGGCAAGCCCTACGGCGTGACGCAGGGCGAGGTGGACTTCGTGCTGCGCAAGGCGGACGGCGCGGAGAAGAGCCTGGGCAAGCGCTCGTTCTCCACGGCGGCGGACGGCACGCACCGCGAGAAGGTCCCCACCTCGGAGGTGGGCACGGTGCTGGCGCGCGTGGTGGTGAAGGACAAGAACGGCGAGACGTGGCAGGGCGAGGAGTCGCTGCTCGTCATCGGCGGCGCGGACGAGCCGGTGGCGCGGGTGCCCAACCTGACGCTGGCCTCGCTGTCCGGGACGCTGGCGCCCGGGGACACCGCGAAGCTGGTGGCGCTGATGCCGGACGGTTGGGGCGAGGGTGGCCGTGACGCGGGCCCGGTGTGGGTGACGCTGGCGGGCGCCTCGCTCTACGACACGCAGGTGGTGGCGCTGAAGGGCCGCACGCTGGTGCACAGCTTCAACGTGGAGAAGCGCTTCGGCAGTGCCGTCTACGCGTCCATTGCGTACCCCACGGCCACGGGCCGCTGGGAGGAGCGCACGGTGGCCTTCCGCGTGATTCCGCGCGAGCGCACCCTCACGGTGGAGCTGCAGCCCCGCCGCGTGGAGGCCACGCCGCTCACCGAGCAGAGCATCGACGTGCGCGTGGTGGACCACGAGGGCCGCGGCGTGGTGGCGCAGTTGTCCGTGGGCGTGGTGGACAAGGCCGTCTACGCCATCCAGAGCGAGTTCCGCCCCAAGGTGCTGGACTTCTTCTACCCGCCGGCGCGCAACAACGTGTCCAACTTCTTCTCCTCGGAGTTCCAGGGCTACGGCTACGGCGAGGCCCTGGCGCGGAAGATGTCGGGCCTGCCGGACCACGCCTTCGCCTCCATCAAGCCGCCCAGCCGCCAGACGAAGGACCTGGAGCGCGACACCGCGCACTGGGACCCGGCGGTGGTGACG